>CAMUZW010000111.1 GCA_947165305.1 uncultured Bacteroidales bacterium | reverse complement strand
ACCGCACCCGCGTCAAGGTCGTCAAGAACAAGATGGCCCCGCCTTTCAAGAAGGCCGAATTCGACATCGTCTTCGGCGAAGGCATCTCGCACTGCGGCGAAATCCTCGACCTCGGCGTCGAGCTCGGCATCGTCTCCAAGAGCGGATCCTGGTTCAGCTATAACGAATCCAAGCTTGCCCAGGGCCGGGAAGCCACCAAGCAGCTTCTCGCCGACAACCCCGACCTCTGCAACGAGATCGAAGCCAAAATCCGCGAAGCCCTCAAGGCCGTCAAGGACTAGGGGCTGCGATCAGGCAGCGCGCCAGACGGTCGGCATCTTCCTTGCGGAGGATGCCGGCTTTTTGTATGCCCCGGACAGAAAGTGAGTCGCGCGGCGTGTTCTCCCGGTAAACGATGATACCGTGGGCTCCGTACTTCCCGATATAGGGATGCCTGGCGAGCGCTTCCTCCGGCGCGGTCCAGAGAGGAAAGGGAGTGCAGGTAGATTTCTTTATGGTGACAAGGTCCTTGAGATTGTCGTATTTTTCCCGGTCGAAGTGGTAGATATCCATCAACTGCTCGGGATAGGAGTAGCCGCCGAGCTGTTCCCGGTACGACACCATCCTGGCGGCGAAGTATCTGCCGATGCCGGGGAGCGTCTCGAACAGGGCGGAGTCGGCCCGGTTGAGGTCGATGCGGGGGATGTCGATGAAGGGGGCGAGCCGCTCATAGACAGAGTCGTCCACGACATAGGATTTGGCGAAATCGCTCTTCCGGCGGAAGCGCCCGCCTTTCTGGCGGTAATTGTCGATCGCCAGCGCCTGCCGCTCTGTGAATCCCAGGCGCTGGAAGTCTTCGACCGAAACGGTATTGGGGTCGAAGACAAAGTTCTCCACCTTCCGGTGCTCCCGGAAAGTGGAACGCGCCTGTGAGGCGGCTGCTTCGTGCGGGGATTCCACTCTCCATGCCCTTGTGCCGCCCGGCCGTGCCTGACGGTTGATCCCGCCGCCCTGGGAAGGCCGGATCTCGGCCGGAAGGCGGTCTGCCCCGGGATCCCCGGTGGCGATATATACGGTGTCGGGACGGTCGCGGCGTTCGACGATTTGCATCACGGCCGCCTTGTGAACAAGCAGGGCGGTCTGGTATCCGATGATGAGGAAGGCGAGGGCGATGGCGCCGGTGATGAAGGAGGCGGAGAGTTTTCCTTTACGTTTGCTCCCGTCGCTTTCGTTGATGTTTTTCGTTTTCATCTCTGTTGTGTTTAGGTTGGTCCGGTGCTCCGCCCACGATGATGACAATCTCGCCTTTGGGCTCGGTTTCCCGGAAATGGGCCGCGACTTCGGCGAGGGTGCCGCGGCGGTGTTCTTCAAATTTCTTGGATATTTCCCTGGCGACGGAGCAGGGACGCTCCGGGCCGAAGTACTCGGCGAATTGCTCCAGGGTCTTGACGAGGCGGTAGGGCGACTCGTAGAAAATCATGGTGCGGGTCTCTTCCGCCAGGGCCTTCAGAAGGGTCTGGCGGCCTTTTTTGACCGGAAGGAATCCCTCGAAGCAGAACCGGTCACAGGGCAGGCCGGAGCTGACGATGGCGGGGATGCAGGCCGTGGCGCCGGGAAGGGTCTCGACTTCGATGCCCTCTTCGGAGCAGGTGCGGGAGAGGAGGAAGCCCGGGTCGGAGATGCCCGGCGTGCCGGCGTCGCTGATGAGGGCGACGGTCTGCCCGGAGAGAATCTTCTCCTTGATGAGGTCTACCGTCTGGTGCTCGTTGAATTTATGATGCGAACGGAGCGGGGTATGGATGTCGTAATGCTTGAGGAGGACCGAACTCGTACGGGTGTCCTCGGCCAGGACGAGGTCCGCTTCCTTCAAGACGCGGATGGCCCGGAGGGTCATGTCTTCGAGGTTGCCGACCGGCGTCGGCACGATGTACAGTTTCCCCGCCATGGCAGTCGCTAGCCGAGTTTCTTGCGGATGGCCATCATGAAACTGTAGACGAGGTCGCTCCGGAGATCCCATTCCGGGAAATGACCGGTGACGTACCGGACGGCTTCGTCGAGGGTACTGACTTCATTGAGCTCCGTGATGGTCTTGTCGTAGAGCGCGAAATCTTCTCCGAAGAGTTTGCCGATGAACTGCGCACGGTCGACCAGCGAAATGGCACTCCGGATGTTCTTGACCCGGATGCCGGGGAAGTCGGTCTTCCAGGCCAGTTTCTCCGCGGCCAGATCCACCAGCGACTTGCCCCTCGGTGCGGGGGCAGGGGCAGGGGCCGGCTCCGGTTCTGCAACCGGTTCCGGCGCTGCAGGCGGTGCCGCAACGGGTTCGGGCTCCAGTTCGGGCTCCGGCTCCGCGACCGGTTCCGCAACGGGTTCGGGCTCCGGTTCGGGCGCCGGCTCAACAATCGGTTCAGCTTCCGGAAGATCGTCATCCAGAACCTGCTCCTCCTCATTCCGGGCTTGACCCGGAATCTCCTCCGCCTCCGCGACGGGGATGATATCGGGAATATCGATGAGGCCGATATCGGCCGTGCTGAGGTCGATGGGGGCGTCGTCAACCGGCACCGGAGCGACGGGCTCAGCCGCGGGTGCGGCCGCCAGCGCATCCCGGAATGCCCCGGCCTGCGCTTCGAGCGCAGCGAGCCGTGCCTTGAGGTCTTCTATGCTGTGGAAAAGTCCGTTGAGAACTTCTTGTTGATTATTATCCATAAATGCGTATATTTGCAAACGGCTAATGGCCTTGTCAAAAGTTCAACTACAAAAATAAGGAAATGTTTTCAGAAAATGCAAAAAAATCGGGCTGTATCGAAGTAATCTGCGGCTCGATGTTCTCGGGGAAGACCGAAGAACTGATCCGCCGTCTCAAACGCGCCCAGTTCGCCAAGCAGAAGATCGCCACCTTCAAGCCGACCATCGACAAACGGTATTCAGACCTTGACGTGGTCTCCCACGATTCGCACAGCATTTCCTGTACGCCCATCAAATCCCCTTCCCGGATGCTCCAGATCGACGATGATGTGCAGGTCGTAGGCGTAGACGAGGCCCAGTTCTTCGATGAGAGCCTCATCGAGGTGGCCCAGACCCTCGCCAACCGCGGCGTCCGCGTCATCTGCGCAGGTCTCGACACCGACTATCTCGGCAAGCCCTTCGGCCCGATTCCCGGCCTCCTCGCCATTGCGGAGGATGTCCAGAAGGTCCATGCCATCTGCGTCCGCTGCGGTGCCCTCGCCAATCATTCCCACCGCCTCAGCCAGTCCAAGAAGCTCGTCGTCCTCGGCGAAAAGGATGTATACGAACCCCTCTGCCGTGACTGCTACAACAAGGCGCTTCAGGAAGATTCCGCGATGTAGAAACAACTGATTATCAATCAATTACATAAAACCCTCTGCCCCAAAAAGAGCAGAGGGTTTTGCGTAAATAGCTGATAATTAACCACTTCCGCATCGCGTCACTCCGTTACAACCCGGACCGGGAAGTCGAAATACGTATCAGGATACGGTTCGTTCGCCAGGGTGAAGTGCCACCATTCGGTCTCAAGGGGCTTGAATCCGCGGGCAAGCATTGCACGGCGCAGAATCATCCGGTTCTCATACTGCTCCGGGGTCAGGTCCCCTTTGTAGGAGGGGTGTGAGCGCCCGCCGAGATAGTCGTACGTACCGCCCATGTCCACTTCCTTCTCTGTCTCCATGTCGAAGAGCGTCAGGTCTATGGTGCTGCCCCGGCTGTGACCGGAACGGCTCGCCACATACCCCTTCGTGAAGAGTGACGGCTTCGGATGCTCCGGGTAGAAGAAACGCTTGGTCACCGTGTCGGCCGGGTCGTGCGACCAGCGGACGAAGTGCGCCACGCCGCGGGCCGGCCGGTAGGCGTCGAACACCTTCAGGCGGTAGCCCTGCTTCATCACATCATCGGAAACTTTCTTCAGGGCCTCCGCGGCTTCGCGCGTCATCAGCGCGACGGGCATTTCATACCCGTCCACCCGGTGACCGATAAAGTTGTACGTCGAATAATAACGGATCTCCTGGATGATGTCGGGGATATAATCGCCCAGCACCACAAAACGGCTGTCGGGGGCCTTTGTGGCGAGGTATTGCGAGTCCGCCGGCACCACGACCGTCAAAGTATCCCTAGGGATGACGGCATGCCGCCGTTCCCATTGACGGCCGGTCACGATTCCGGCAAAATAGGTCACCAGTATCAGGACGATGACCAGAAGCTTGAGGGTTGCGTTCTGTCTCATTGTATATCCCAGTGAACCGGGTTCTCCCCGTGATAATCTTCGAGCACGTCGCAGTTTGCCAGTACCCAGCCGGCCGCCTCGGTGCCCGGATACTTCTCGGCCGCCGTCTTGAAGTTGTACATTTCGTACTGCATATAGGCAGCCGATTCCTTATCGGGCATGGTCTCCATTCCCTCAACGATCAGCTTCTCGGCGAGGCCCATGCCCTCTTCATTGGTCCGCTCCACATACTCGGACGGATAGGCGCTCCAGCTATAATAGGACAGGGCCCAGTTCATCCGATACTGCATCATCAACTCCCGGCCGTACGTAAACTTCGCCCGGGCTGCGGTCTCGGGATCGGAAGAACGCATCTCTTCCTCCAGGTCGAGCATCGTATGGATGTGGTCGAGCTTGGCGGAGGCGGTATAATTGTTCAGATACTCCTTCGTATTGAGCCGCTCCTGGAAGCCCTCCGGAAGCTGCTCGATGTATTTGAGCGCATCCGCATAGCTGCGCTCGCGGATATATTTCGTCCCGGCGATATCATTGAGATAATCCTTGTCGACGTAGCCGCGCTCCGCGGTAAAGCGGTCGAATTCATTCTTCGGGGCGGTCGCGCGCTTCACATAAGCCGCGAACTTCCTGGCGCTGAGCGTATCCGCCATCTCGAAGAAACTGTTGCTATACACGGGCTTCCAGCTCTCCGCCTTTAACAGATGCTCCTTGTAAGGGACGCCCTGCAGGATGTTGAAGTTGCCGTCGGAATATTCATATTCATCCACCCCGGTCAGGGAGAGCAGCCGGTTGTCGGCCATGTTGGCAAGCTGCAGTGCCTTCGTCTCCTTGCCCGCCTTGAGGTAATCCGGGGCCAGGATACCGAGCGTAAGCACCCGCATCATGTCGTTCCAGTAATAATAGCTGAAATTCGCCCGCATCATCCAGCCGGTATCGCCGGCCGTCTGCTCGCGCACCTCGTCGGTCAGATTATCTACAATCTGGGCGTCCAGCCACTTGAGATCCTTCATCAGGCGGCGCTCATAGAAGAAATTGTGACGGGAAGCCCGCGCATCGATGAGGATGTCAAGCACCTTCACGGAGCCCTCCAGCACTTCGTCGTCCCTGAGGGACTTCCGGGCTTTCTTCAGCAGTTTCTTCGCCGCGGAGAAATTGTCCCTGAAGTACTCGATATAGGCAGCCGTATAGTACCACACCGCCTTGTCGGCAGGATTCTTCGCCAGGGCCGCATCACAGTCTCCGCGGATCTCCGCGAGCCGCTCAAGCTGAACCTCCTTGCTGATATTGTCATAGTAACAAATCGCGCGGACCTGGTCTTCAAGCAACTTCCGCATGCCTTTGTAATTGACGTCAATCTCGATGACGGCCTCCAGCTCGCTCTTCTCCCAGAGCTCCATGCAGCCGATCGCCGATGTCAGGTCGCCGACACTCAGGAACATTTCCACGGCCTTGTCGACATCCTTGAGGTTGTATTTGGCGCCTGCCACATAGCGGACCGTCAGTTCTTTGAGGATGTTATCCGGGAGGGAATCCTTCATGGCCTCCCAGCGGTTTATGATCTCCTCATAGCGGCCGAGCGTAAACAGGGCGCGGACTTCCTGCAGGAAATACCGGCTGCGGAACAGCTCGGAGGTGCAGTCCCGGGCCCGGACGAGGATCTCCTCCAGATTCCGATGCTCGCTGTCGTCATAGACGGGATAATACCAGGGGTCGCCGGTCACCCTGAAGCGGGCCTGTTCGCAGTCCTTGGCCAGCCGGAGCACCTTGAGGGCTTCCGGATTGTTGAGGAGAATGGTAGCGAAGGCATTGTATTCCGCGAGGGATGCGATCGAATCCAGCTCGGCCTTATACACGATATCGTACACTTCTTCGGGGCCGATGGTCTCGGCCTTCAGCTGCTGCATCCACAGCTGGCAGTTTTCTTTGGAGCCGGGCAGATAGGCGGGATCGACCTCCGCCTTCTTGAGGTAATTGTCCGAAATCCGGTACACATAGTAATCCTCCGGGAGCGCATAGCAATACCCGCAGGCATAGAGCGCGGAGGATCTGGCACCGGCGAGCATGAGCACGGCGGTGCAGACGAGAAGTTTAATCTTTTCCATATAGTGATTCGATTTGCTCGGATGAATAGGCGCTCAGGCAGAGCGAATCCAGATGATAAAGCACGATGCTCCGGGTCTTCAGGTGAGAAAGGGCATATTCCCGCACGAGGGATACGACATCGTACGGGGAGGTCTCCAGCCGGATGACGTCGCCGGTGAGGATGTCGTGCCCCTCGACGATATGGTCTTTCCGCACAACGTAACGGTTCCCCGCTTCGGGGCGGTACAGCAGGGTGTCGCCGAATTCGCTCTTGTGAAGGATGCTCCGGAACTGCCCGTCCCGCATCCAGATGCCCCAGGAATAAACCGGAAGCGCTACCGAGGCCGGAAGGCGGTAGTCACCTTTGAGATAAGCCTTTACCGTCTCCGGATTCAGGATCGAATTCTCGACGTCCGGGCGGCGGAAGTTGTCGGTATTGTACAGCATCAGGGTGACGGCATCCACGGGCGGGGCGGCATCGCGGAGCTGGTGCAGGCGGAGGGTGGAGCTCAGGGCGATGTTCTTCCCGGCAAGTTTCTCCCGGAGCGAATGGCACAGGGCAAAATAGCCTTTCTCCGTCCTTTCGGTGTAATCGCAGTCGAGCTGTACTTCGCGGACGGGGCGGATGCCGTTGGCCCGGCACATGGCGTCAATCCGCGTGACCAGTTTTTCGGCGACCGCATCGGTCTTCCCGGAGAAGGTCATATCCTTCAGGGCTTCCAGGGTAACGAACACCACGGGAACGATCTCAATGCCATCCGGCTGCGGCGACGAAAACACCGCCGTCGCATTGGGAATGGCCCCCTCATAGCCCGTGATGGCTTTATTGGCAAGGACGACATCAAAAAAACGAAGGTAAATCCTGTCGATCCGGTGCGCGGCGAGGAACGCGGAGTCCGAGGGCGTGATCCGGAAATCCGTCTTCCAGTAATAGATTCCCCGAAACGTCTCCTCCCCTTCGCGCCCGCCCCTGCCGCACGAAAGTAGCAGCAACAAGCCCAGCACCAGCAGAAAGCTCTTTCTCATACATCCCCAAAGGTACGAATTATTTTCCAATCCAAAGAAATAAGTCGAGTCATCCCGACACAAAAAAGGCAGCAATCTAACGACGGAGTTGTCATCCCGACACAAAAAAAACAGCCGT
>CAMUZW010000110.1 GCA_947165305.1 uncultured Bacteroidales bacterium | reverse complement strand
AGCGACCTGGGATTCCGGGCGGGACTCCTGTTCATCATCAGCGGGCCGCTCAACCACATCGCATCCCTGTTCAAGATCCACCCGACGCTGTCTTCGGGCGGGACTCTCTGCATCATCGACGGCCTGAAGGACATGAACGCCTTTTTCGATGTGTTCAAACTCCCGTTTGAGCGCTTTGCGACCTTCATGGTGCCGGCCAGTCTCCGCCTGCTGATGGAATTCTCTTACGAGACGCTCTGCAGCCTGGATTCCAAGATCGAGTTCATCGAGACGGGCGCGGCTCCGATCACGAAGGCGGATATGGAGAGACTGGCGAAAGCCCTTCCGCACGCACGGCTTTATAATACCCTCGGCGGGACAGAGGTCGGCTGCGTTTCGACCTATGATTTCAACGACGGACGGTATATGGAAGGCTGCATCGGCCGGCCGCTGAAGAATGCCTCCGTGGAGATTTCGCCCGAAGGGAACATCATTGTCTACGGCCAGACCATTATGAGCGGATATGTGGGTGATCCGGCCCTTACGGCCAGCGTCATCATCGACGGGAAGATCCATACGTCCGACCTCGGCTATTTCGATGAAGAGGGCCTTCTCCACATTACCGGCCGGGTCGGCGACATCATCAATGTCGGCGGCTACAAGGTCAACCCGAGCGAGGTCGAGGCGGTCGCCAATTCCTTCCCGGATGTCAAGGACAGCGTCTGCGCCCCTGCGGAGCATCCTGTCATCGGCACGATCCTGAAACTGTATGTCGTCCTGGAGGAGGGTGCGGAGCTGGACAAGCACGCCCTGGCCGTGTATATCAAGTCCAAGCTGGAGGCCTACAAGGTGCCGACCTGGTACGAGGCCGTTCCGAAACTCGAGTATACGTATAACGGGAAACTGGACCGGAAGTACTACAAGACCCTCAGTCAGCAGTAATTTCGGGGTAAAGCCCCTTCAGCCATCCGAGGAATTCGTCCTTCCATTGCCGGGAGCGGGAACTGCCGCGGTTTTCATTGACACCGAACCCGTGTCCGCCGGTCTCATACTGGAGATACCGGTGGGGGATTCCGCGGACTGTCAGCGACGAATCCAGCAGGACTGAATTCTGGAACTGCACGACAGGGTCGTCGATGCAGTTGACGAGGAAGACGGGCGGGCAGTCGGCGGGGATGTGCCGCTCCAGGGAGAGGGAATCCATCAGGATGCGGCTGTGCTGGCGGTTGTCGCCCAGCAGGCCTCTCCGGGAACGCTTGTGGACGTAAGGCTTCTGCATCGTCACGACCGGATAGACGGGAACGACGAAGGCAGGCCGGAGCGGAGCTTCCGTCCGGACGCCGGTCGCTTCCAGAAACCGGGTTTTGCTGTAGCAGGCCGCCGACATCACGAGGTGCCCGCCGGCCGAGAACCCCATCATCCCGATCTTGCCCGGGTCGATTCCGTAGCTGCGGGCATTCTCCCAGACCCACTGCAGGGCACGCTGTGCGTCGGTAATCATGTCCGGATGCCGTTTGCCGCGGAAGATGATCCGCGTATGCGCGATGTATTCCGGAATGCCGACCGTCCGGTAGAAAAGGACAAAGGCGGTGATGCCCCGCTCGCTGAGCCACTGCCCGACCTCGCGGCCTTCAATCTGTCTGTCCAGCCAGTGGTAACTGCCCCCGGGGCAGACGATGATGCTGATGCCCGAAGGCTTCTCCGGCTGGTATACCAGCATGGAGACCTCTTTGGCATGCCTGACTTTACAGCCTTTCCAGAGTTCGACGGTATCCCTCGGGGTGGCTTGCAGCAGGCATCCGGAAAGAAGCGTGGTGAGCAGCAGGAGCAGGCGGCGCATTAAACGGACAGGTTCTCTTTAAGGAAGGCGGTAGCGAGACCGATGACAGTATTCTTGTCGCCGCCGAGGAAATGTCCTTCTTTTTCGAGGACATGGAGTTTGCTGTTGGCGTACAGGTCGTTGTATCTCTCACTGTAGGAGAGCGGGACGATCTTGTCCTTGGCGCCGTGGATGAGGCAGACCTTGCCCGTGTAGCGGGTCGAAGTCTCGTAGATGGGATATTGCTGCGCCTCCAGGATAAACTTCCGGCCCAGCTTGTGGAAGAAGACGGATACGTACTCCGGCGGATTGGCGGGATCGTATTTTGCGTTCATACACTGGCCTTTCAGGGCGTCATCCTTGAGGACGGCGGCGGGGGCCATCTGAACGAGGCAGGCGGGCTTCGCTTCTTCCTGCTCCAGTTCTCCTGCCAGCACGCCTGCGATGACACCGCCCTGGGAATGTCCTGCAAAGGCGATTCGGCTTACGTAGGGGAGTTTCCGGGCATACTCCCAGACAGCCCTCGCATCTGCGACTTCGCTGGAGAGCGTCATGTCGATGAAAGCCCCCTCGCTCTTGCCGTGGGCATCGAAGTCAAAACTGAGGGAGGCGATACCCTCCCGGGCGAGCGCCTTGGCGAGCGCGGAGATGGGATACATCTCCTTCTTGGCCATGAATCCGTGCATCAGGATGACAAGCGGACATTTGTCTTTCCCGGGATCGAAACCCGCCGGCAGGACGGACTTAATATCAATACCACCTTGCGGGCCTTGTACGGCATATGCCCGCGGACGCTTCAGAAAAGAAAAGAGTGCCATTGCAATTCGGTTTAGAATTGCAAATATAATGAAAAATAGGAGGATTCGGGTCACGCCCGGCAAAATCGAAGTGTCACGCAACGGAGTTTGATGAAAAAGTTTGTGCAAACATAGCGAAGCCGACCGGATTGAACTGATTAGGGCGAAGATCTTTATGCGGATGCTTGTTGCGTGACAAATATCAACTATCCTACTGTCGTTTCAGGCTGTTTTTGCGGGTAGGGTGACAATTTCTGACCACGCTACGAGCAGAGAGCAGACCCTTTACCCTTGGTCAAGGATGTCAGCGATTGTATTTTGGGGAATACTCAGGATGCGTGCAAGTTGCAGGATATCAACGGAAAACCGTCTGTGCAGTTCGTTAACGAGGCGTCTTCGCTGAATATCATTGAGTGAGGCGGGCGATGGTTTGCCGAAGAGGCTGATACAGAGGTCGGAGATGATCGTCACAAGGGTCTGGTCCCGGAAGGAGGGAAGGAGATGCGGCTCTGATTCCGTCCTCAGACGTGCCTTGGAGGAGGTGGAAAGGAAATATTGCATCCGTCCTGGAGTGCGGAAAATTCTTTCGACCTTTTGAATGGGTATGTAAGACTCAGGAAGGATAAAACCGTTGCCGGAGATCAGCCAGGAACCGTCCACGGAGGCAGTACTGTGTAGAATTTTGGCTCTCTTTCGGGCGCTCATCCCTTTCATCCGTACACCTTCGGCTGGACAAGCGTTGAAATAGCAGTTCCCGCTTCCCCAAGGATATCCGTTTGCAGCAAGACAGATGTTGGCGGCAACCGGATTCATCATGACATATGCGATGGCCCGCTCTATCGATTCTTCTCCTTGCAGAGAACGGATGTCGCATGTGTTGTGGCGTAGAAACTTTTTTACCCTGTATCTATGTGAAAGATGGGTGGAGAACAACTGCTTGAATCTGGCGATAAATAGTTGACACGAAGTTTTATCCGCTTCGATGACAAAGTGAACGTGATTTGACATCAGGACAAAACAGAGAATGATCACCTTACATTGCGCGGAAGCAATGGCTACATAGTTCATTCCGCTTTTGAAGTCGTCATCGTCGCGGAACCAGATTCTGTCCTCGAGATGACTGGTACTTAGAAGATATACCATATTTCGGGAAATGTAGATTAAAATGTTTTGAACGGCCCGGCTGCAATGTTTTACGGCCAAACTGCGCGCTGGGTGACGATTTTAGACCATTCTACTGTCATTTTAGGCTTTATTTGCGGGTAGGGTGATCATTTCTGACCACGCTACTTTCACATAGCGTCCGCTACGGATCGATCACCAGGAGGGCGAGGGTGTCGCGGTAGACGGGGGCGCCGGCGGAGATGTAGAACATCGCGGTCCCGCCTTTTTTCGTGTGGAGGGTGATGCCGCGCCCGTCCTCGTCCAGAGTATAGCTGTAGAGGTGACTTTCGTCTTCGAGCCATTCTTTATCGAAGAAGACGGGCGTCCAGGGCGGGAAAACATCACAGCGGAAATGGAAGTCTTCACCGCTCCGGCACTCGTTATAGGCCGCGGGATGCAGGTCGAACACTTTCGCATGCTCCTGCACGCCGAGATGTTCCATGTCTACGCTCCAGCTGTCGCCGTGCAGGCCGTCTCCCTCCGGCCGGACCGTGATGTGATAGTGGCAGTTGCGCCGGATATCGTAGTTTCCCTTCCGCTCGCCGATGTAGAAGCGGTAGATCAGGTACTGGCCGCTGCCGGAATAATAGATATCCGAGAAATACTCGGCTTCGATCTCGATGTACGGGCATACCGGTTTCCGGAGCACGTCACCCTGCAGATTTTCCAGCATATAGACGGGACATTCCCGGCTCAGACCCAGCGTGACGTCTTTGTTGAGCGCATCGCATTCGGGATAGATCTTCGTAAACCCGGTCGCGAAGATTTCTTCCGTTGTCTCGGCCCGGCTGCCGGTAAACAGGAGCGAGGAGCGGGGGCATCCTCCGACGGTAACCCGGCGGACCAGGATACGTACATCGGGCGACAGCGCCGTCCGGTCGAACCGGAGCGATACCTTGGCCATCATCCGTTCCAGCGGGATGGCGACCGGGCGTCCTCCCTTCGACACGGCGCCCTTCAGGCTGGCGGTCATCGGGATGCCGCGGGAGTATTCGTCCGGATAGGTCAGGTAATACCGGTATTGCTCCAATTCCTCCACCGAGGAAAGCGTCAGCGGGTAGCCCAGATTGGCGCAGGCGTAAATGTCGTACGGGGTGTCCTTGAGCAGCTTTCGGCTCACGCTGAATCCTTCTTCGAAGGGGATGAGGTCGCCACCTTTGAGAAAGGCGCGCTCTTCGAGGAGGCCGCGGCTGTTGAAGATGAACAGGTTGACGTCCGAGACCAGTGTCTCGTCCGGGTCTGCCGCCCTGACCGCGGGCGGGGAGGAGAGGGAAAAGCAAAGTTGGATCTCCTCCCTGTCGGCCGCGGGACCGTCCCGCTCCGGGCCGGTGCACCCTACTATGGCGGTGACGGTCAGCATCAGGTATGTCAAGGCGTTTTTCATCGTCAGAACGTGATTTGCCAGGGCGTCCTTTCGTCCCAGGGGCGGACGGTCATTCCGCAGAGTACGGTCCCGGTCCCGGCGGGGCTGTCCGGGTCCGAAGTGCCCGTACGCGTAATCGTGACGTCAAGGACAATGTCTTCGGCACGCCCGATGGCGGGCAGATTGACGGGATAATAGTAACGCTCTCCGAGCAGCGTTCCCTCGATGACCAGCCGCGTGAGCGGACGTCCGAGCGACTCTTCCACCGTACTGTTGGGGTAACAGTAGAATGCCACATCAGGCAGGATCATCCCGCTGACATCTCCGAGGGATACACCGTCTCCGTCATTCTCCAGCCCTCCCATGTTGAGCCAGGAAGCGGGGACGGTGGCCGAACCGTCGTCAAAGAAAGAGACGGTCCGGTTGATATTGACGAGGTAGACGCTGACGTCTTCGAGGACGGCATCCTTATAAGGGCGGGCGTGGAAATCGCAGCAGAGAGAATGAAGGGAAATCCGTGTCAGCAGCGGTTTCAGCTCCAGGACACCCCGGCGGTCCTTGCCGGCCCGGATCCGGACGAGGCCGGTCATTACCGGTGACGGGGGCCGGTCTTCCGTCAGGTCCGAAATCCGCTCCGAAAGGCGCTGAAAAGAGTTGATATCGCTCCAGGACCAGATATCGCCCTGCCGGTTGAGGATGCCGGCCACGAGCTTGTCCCCGGTCCTTGACGCGCCCTCCACTACACCTTCCGAGAGGTCCTCGAACCGCTGGTAGGCATCGAGCGTCAGCAAGGCATCATCGTTAAAAAAGAACAAATCCAGCGTTCCGGCCGTTGTTTTTGCGATTTTATGTATATATATTTGTGTTTTCTCCGGGACGGGCGTCTCAAGAGACGTTTCTTCACAAGACAAAAGGACGGCCGGCACAAGAGAAAGCAAATGTGTTGTGATAAGTATTGTTGCCGCAGAATGGCGGCGCCCGTAACGGGCAGAGAATTTGTGTGTGTTCCGGCCGGTCCTTTCCATCTCGTGGTTTTTTGCAAAGCTACGGCGGTCTGACAGAAAACGGAAACGGGATGGCCCGGGCGGATGAAAAATTGGAAGTTTTTTGAACAGATTGTGTGTTTCTTTCAGTTTTTTGAAAGAAAAACCACAATTGAAAATTTTTTTTTGGAAGATGAAGATTACGAGAAGAATCAAACGGCTGTTCTCGCGCAGGCGCGATCTCGTCCCGATCCTGACGCAGCAGGGGGCTTTCCTCTGCCAGTCGTCCGAAGCGCTGGCCAGAATGCTGGAGACGATGGATATGGCCGCGTGGAAGAAGGCGGAGAAGGAAATCAAGACTTGCGAGGTCCAGGGGGACGCCCTGCTGACGGAGTTCAACGAACTGCTGCTCGGGCGTGTCTTCGGCTCTGTGAGCCGGGTCGACCTGCAGGTCGTCGCAATGTCGATGGATGACTGCCTGGATGTCATCAAGGATGCCGCAAAGGCCGTCCAGATCTATCATCCCGCCAAAATTGACCCCCAGCTGCAGGAGCTTTCGCAGATCATCCGCTCCGAGGCTGCGGCCATCAAGGTATTGCTGCCGCTGCTGTGGGACATCCGCCGGAAGCATACGGACATTTTGCTCCAGTGCGACCGCGTTACCGAGCTGGAGCATGCCGCCGATGACGTCTACGAAGAATATGTGGGTTATATCTTCACCAATGAGCCGGATTTCCGCGAAATGACCAAGTACAAGAACCTCGCGGAACTTTTCGAGAAAGCCACCGACTCCGAAAAAAGGGTCGCGGACAATGTCCGGACCCTTCTTCTCAAATACGTCGACGAATAGAAGTTCCTATCCTCCGAAGTTGTCGTACAGGATGCTCTCGGGGGCGACGCCCAGCGAATCGAGCAGCTGATTGACGCAATTTACCATCATCGGCGGACCGCACATGAAATACTTGATGTCCTCAGGTGCCTCGTGGTCCTTGAGGTAGGTTTCGTTCATCACATTGTGGACGAAGCCGGCGGTGTATTTCACGCCTGCCGCATCGGCGGCCGGGTCGGGACGGTCAAGGGCCAGATGGAAGTGGAAATTCGGGAATTCCCGTTCGATTTCGGCGAAATCTTCCAGGTAGAAGGCCTCGACCAGCGCGCGGGCACCATAGAAGAAATGCACTTCGCGCTTGGTCTTCAGCGTCTTGAACAGGTGCATAATGTGGCTGCGGAGCGGAGCCATTCCAGCGCCGCCGCCGACGAAGATGTACTCCTGATCCTCGGGATCGTCCTTCGGCAGGAGGAACTCTCCGTAAGGGCCGCTGATCATGACCTTGTCGCCCGGTTTGCGGGAGAATACGTAGG
>CAMUZW010000109.1 GCA_947165305.1 uncultured Bacteroidales bacterium | reverse complement strand
CCGCCACACCTCTGCCGACGCCTACTGCCTCGGCTACGACGTCGTCGCGGCGAAAGAGTGCCTCAACTCCTTTACGGAAGAAGAATTCCAGGGCGGCCTGGCCTACCTCAAGACCTGCTACGGCGCCGACGCCTATAGCAACGAGGAACTGATTGCAGCATTTTAATAACCACATGATTCCGGAAGTGAAAAAGATACTGTTTCTGGCCGTCCTGTTGTCGCTGTTATCTCTGACGTACTGCAAGAAACTGCCTGAGGAGGAGCCCGGGGAGGGCGATCCGACGGAGCAGACGGACCCACCGGGAGATCCCGGAGATCCGCAGAACCCGGAAGATGATCCACAGCCCCCGGCAGACGAAACGATTCTCGTCAGCGATATTCTGATCACCCCCAGCGAAGATGTTTCTCTGGAGGTGACTGAGACCGTGCAGCTCTCCGCTGAGGTGACGCCGGAGAATGCCACGGACAAGAGCGTCAGTTGGTCCTCCACCGATCCGACGGTCGCCAGCGTAGATGACAAAGGCCTTGTCAAAGCCCTGAAGGTCGGGACGACGACGATATATGTCCGCTCCAGGGACGAGGGCGCCACGGCCGTCAAGGAGATCACGGTCTTCCAACCTCTGCCCAATCACTTCACAAGCATCGAGATCACCTCGCCGAACAAGGACGACAGCCATTTCTATGAGGATCGTGTCGGTCCGGCCTACAAGTTCAAGAAGGAAGAAGTTTTTAAGTTCGAGGCAAAAGGATATCCGGAAGGCACGGATGACGAAATCGAATTCCTCTGCACCGAACTATACCCTGCCTTTACGATTTCATCGGACGGGATGGCCCATATGCTGGGCGGATGCGGAGCCCCCACGACCGCCAATCCCTTCACCTACCAGAACTACATGGTCTATGCGCGGTCGGTAAAATATCCTACCGTCAAATCGAAGCCGGTGTATATCTACATCGAGGGCCCGGAGGTGCAGCGGGCCGTCCTGCGGCCTTTTATGCCGGCATATCCCATCGTTTCCCCCAGCAAGTACGACCTTCGGCATTCCAAATACATCGGCCGGGGCAGGATACAGGATTTCACGATCCTGATTGAATCGAAATCCGCCACCTCGGACGACTATTATTACAGCAGCCCCGCAGATTTCACAATCTACGACCATACCGGCGTCGTGGAATTCGAGACCTACACATATAGCGGATTCAAGATCCTGCGTGCCCACGCCCCGTATAATGCACCGATATCCTCCGCTTCCAAAACCGAGCAGAGCACGGTTACCATCCAGATCGGAACCTATTACAAGCGCACCCTTACCTTCAACGTTTCCGAACTGGATCCGTACATTCCCAAGGTAGGAGACGGCATTCCCTACAAGGGTGAAGGCTTCTATGACGGCGGCAACCGCGGCAACGACCTCTTCGAGACGCTCACATACCAGAGGACGCCTACCGCCAACACCATCATCGCCTGGATCGGTGAAGAACACCTCCGGGAGGATGCGCTCTACGCCGAATACTGCAAGGGCGGGATTAAGGGGACCGGCGGAAAAGTCACGCACGGAATCGCCATTCCGGTAAACACCGACCATCTCTACCGCAGCAATAAAACCAACGGGGAAGTCTTCTCGGATGACAGGGACAATCTGAAGAACTCATCAGACCTGCCCACCTGGTTTACGGACAAAGACCTGCTGCCCTGGCATACCGGCTACAAGATGACGGCCTTTACTAACACTTGCGCACTGGTTTACCGCAACCGCAAGTGCGGCACGTCCCACGACGTAAAGCCTATCAATTTCTTCGTAGAAAAAGAGACGCTGGCTCCGACCATCGCCAAGGGGTCTAAGTCGGATGAAAAGAATCTTAAAATCAAAGACTTTGACTGGGAGAGCGATTTTTACGGCAATTACGACGAAGGAAATCTGAAATCCAACACCGACAAATTCTCCAAAACTTCAATTTATGGTATCGGCAACAAGCTGGTGGAGTCCCCCTGGCTGCTGCCCTCCCTTAAGGATCTGTATCACATTTTCTCCTACGAGACACCGACAGTTGACGATCTCTACAAAAACGTCAATTACGAGTGGGTGATGACGGGATACCCCGTCAGCGTTAAGGATAAAATCAATATCCTGCGCAAGTGTCTGCCCAATTTTTTACCCAGAACGGCAACTCTTCCTACCTACACCTGGTCTTACTGGACCTGCCAGCAGAGTATGGAGGCCTACGCACCGGTCTTTACCATCAGCGAAAGCAAAGCGACCGTTTCCCTCAAGAAAAAAGAGTCTGACCGGGCATACGTTTTGCCAATCGTCTACTTCTGATATGAAAATTGTACTGCTTCTTTCCCTTCTGGCCGCCTTCTCCGCCAAGGGCGGGGATTATGCCGGATATTATAAAGACCTCCCTGTCCAGCTCGGGCAGCCGGCCGCACCGGCCATTCCGGCCCTGACAGTGTCGCTGGCCGATTTCGGCGGCGTGGGTGACGGCATCACCTCCAACACGGAGGCTTTTGCAAAAGCCATTTCCGCCCTCAACAAGCAAGGCGGCGGACACCTTATCGTCCCTCCCGGCATCTGGCTGACCGGCCCCATTTCTTTCAAGGACCGGATCGACCTCCATCTGGAGCGCGGCGCCCTGATCCTTTTCTCTCCCGACAAGAAGGAATTCCTGGACGATAAAGGAAAAGTCAAACCCGGTATTACAGCCAGCAAGCGGACCGATGTCAGCATCACCGGCGAAGGCATCATCGACGGCAACGGCGAGTGGTGGCGGGCCGTCAAGCGCGGCAAGGTGAGCGATGTCGAATGGAAGGATTACAAGGCGCTCGGCGGCACGGAGGCTGACGGCGGCAAACTCTGGTATCCGTTCAACCTCAAGCACTTCGAGAATATCGCCGGAGATCTCAAGGCCCAGGAGAAGATGCGCACCCACCTGATCCGGTTTACCGACTGCGAGCGGGTGCTCGTCGAAGGTGTGACCGTGCAGAATTCCCCGAAATTCCACATCGTACCTACGCGGTGCAAGGATGTTATCCTCCACAATGTCACCGTCCGCTGCCCCTGGAACGCCCAGAATGGTGACGGCATCGACCTGATGTTCAGCCAGCGGGTACTGGTGGCAGGCTGCACGGTGGATGTCGGCGATGACGGCATCTGCCTCAAGGCCGGCGGCGGTGCAAATGCGCTTCCGCAGGGTCCCGTCAAGGATGTCCTGATTGTGGACAACACCGTCTTCCACGCCCACGGCGGCTTCGTCATCGGCTCCGAATTCAGCGCCGGCATCCAAAATGTCGTCGTCCGGCGCAACACCTTCTCGGGCACCGACACCGGCCTCCGCTTCAAGAGCGCACCCGGCCGGGGCGGCAGGACGGAGCGGATCTTTATCGAGGATATCGTGATGAGCGACATCCGCGACCAGGCCATTGTCTTCGAGACCACCTACGTCGACGTTCCCGTCGGCACACAAGGCAAGGCGCAGGTCACGGAGCAGTTCCTGCCTGAATTCACCGACATCGACATCCGCCGGGTCACCTGCCGCGACGCGCGCACCGGCATCAAGGCCAAGGGACCCGTCTCGATGATCCACGGCATCCGCATCAGCGACAGCATCCTTTTCTGCACGTCGGAGACCACGGATATCGACAATCCTTCGGCAGTTTCTCTCGAAAATGTGCGGTTATTGACGTATTGAAGACTCTGATCAGCCCTTTCTGATCTCATCCTGCAGGGCAGAGAGCGAGGCGATCAATTCTGTGAATGAGGGGGATTCTCCGTAGATGAACTGGTCCTGCATGGACTGGTAGTCCTCTTCCCAGAGCGGCAGGAGATGATCCGGAGGCAGGAACTGCAGTTCTTCTCTCCGGTGCTTGCCGTAATCGATCCCGCGGATCGCATTGAAGACACTCCGGTGCCTGACCAGAGAGTCGTAGAGATCCTTATCGGCCATCGCCTTGCCGGCATACCCGGTCTTGTCGAGCTGATAAAGGTCGTACAGGTGACGTGACATCCGGCGGTACCGGGGATAGTCTTTCTGGAATTCTTCGTGCAGGAGAAAGACTTTCTCCAGAAACGTGCGCGTGGGGACGACTGTCGGCACGACGGTTTCCGGGAAGAAGATGACGGGGGAGAGTTCCGCGGCAAAAGGCTGGATGGAACGCAGTTCCCGCGGACCGCGCGGGCTCCGGCAGCTGAATTCCACCTTGACGACCGGCTTGATGTACGGATCTTCCGGCAGGATACTGTAGTACGGAATCAGCAGGACGGTCGGGTCTGCGTCGGAGTCGCGGCGGGTTTTGTATCCTACTTCGCAGTCCCGCGCCCCGAAAACCCGGAGGGCGGCAGAGAGCTCGTGCAGCACTTCGTTGCCGATGTACTTGCGGGAGAGTTTGCGGATCCGGTCCCGGGCTGAACGGGTGTCTCCGGCGATGCCGAAGAAAGATTTGTCGATGGCGACGTCGACATCCTCCGAGAAACGCTTCGTGACGTTCCAGGCCTTGCTCAACGATGTCCCGCCCTTGAAGGTCAGGGCGTCGGCTTCCGCACACCGGAGCGAGAACACCGACTGGATGACGTGGCACACCCACCAGTCCTTCTCCGCAGCCTTGAGGCTGATGTTTTTCTCTTTCTTTATCTTCTTGAAGAGATCCAGTTTGTCGGAATCGGAGAAATCCCAGAATTCAACTTTGTCTGCGGGGCGTATCATAGAATCCAAGTATTAAGTTTCTGATCCAGGAAGGGGTGTTGCGAAGGTCTTCCCGGATTTCTTCATAAGGAATGCCCCGGAAAATCCGCTCCATGCCTTCGAGATCAAACTCCCAGAGGTCCTCTTTGCCGATGTCGTTGAGGGCGATGACGGCAAGCATCACCACCCGTGAGCGGTAATTGAAGATCCGCGGCGAGACGTGGTATAAAACAATCGGACGGGCACCCTTATGGTAGGGAATCCGCCGGGAGGGACCGTCAGTCGTGAAGACGGGATTCATCACGACCTGTTCCGAAAGTCCCAGCGCATTCTGGGCTTCGCCGGGGCAGGGCCCGATCCGGAACCCGTCCCTGTCGGCATATGCCTTCAGCACCTCATCCGAACTGGCAGGGAGTTTCCCCATTCCCCATTTGCGATCAACCGTCGGGTAACAATACAGCCCGCGCTCCATCCGCATCAGGAAGTCATCGGCCACGAGCCGCTGGAGGGCCTTGGAGACGGCCTTGTCGGATCCGCACTCAAAGAAGTCGGAAGGAAACCAGACCTTCCCCTCTCCGCCGGCGCGGACCATCCGTTCGATTTTTTTCTCAACGCTGTCCATAAACCTTCATTTTGTCGCAAAAATAAGCTTAAATCGCGACAAAATCAAGAAAAAAAAATAATTCCTACCGCACCAGATTGAGCCAGTCGTAGAAGATAGAATACGAGAACAGATAGTAGAGCAGGATGCCCGCGGCAATCCAGGGATTCAGCAGGAGGAAGGCGGGAATGGCCCAGATAATCAGGAAAATGGGAATGCCCACCAGACGAAGCGCCCACCGGGCTGTGTTGCGGAAGGCCGGATCCTTGATCTTGTAGAAGCTGAGGTACTCCGCCGTGAACCAGACGGGGAAAGACAGGAGGGCGGCCGCCGCAAACAGCGGTGCCGTAAGGACAGCCAGCGGCCACTTCCACCAACGCTTCCGGGGAGGGCGGATCTTCAGCAGATTTTCCTCATAATGCTCATCGTCCGGGAGATACAGAATCAGCCCCTTGATGCGGTCCGAGAGTTCTTCCAGCAGCACCTTGTAACGGTCCGCCTCCGAGAGGTCCGCATGCCCGGAGAGAAAAGCGTTCACGTCAATCGGCTCGCCGTACCGGAGCGCACAGGTAGAGCGGTAATGGAAGAAATCGTCGTACTCGATTCCCGTGGGGACGATGTAGGTCTGCCGGACTTCCGCCGAGGCGAAGGCCATACGGGCGATGCCCTTCTGGAGCGGCAGCAGCGAATGCATCGGATTGTGCCGTCCTTCCGGGAACATGCAGAACGGCATCCCGTGGGCCAGGATGTCGTCGACGACCTCCATCGTATCGCGGTTGCGCTGCACTTCGCGGATGCCGTCGCGGGCGCGGACCATCGGCACGATCTTGAGCCAGTGGAGAATCCGGGCCGTGCGCTCCTTGCGGAAGATATCCGCCCGGGCGCCGAAAGCCGTTCCGGCACGCCGGCTGGCCAGGACGACGAGCGCATCCATCAACGTGCCGGTATGGTTGGGCGCGATGAATACCGCACCGTCCGCCGGCAATGAGCCGCTTAACTTGAAACTACGGTAACTCAACCGCGTGCTGAGGTCTACGTATGGCCTCAGAAAACGGTACAGTCCGTCTTTCTCCCAGATTTTTTTCTGCGGCATTCCGGAAAGCGGCTTAGGCGGCGGTTTCTTTGCGACGTGTGAAATTGAAAACCGTGGCGACCGTCAGGCCGGAGATAATATGCCACACGCCCCACCAGGCCGTGATGACGAGCATTCCGCCATGCGGCGGGAAGCCTGCGAAGATGCTGGTACCGAGCAGCAGCACCAGGCCGAGGCCCGAATTCTGGATACCGGTCTCGATGGTGAGCGTCCTCCGGTCGCGGAAGGGCACCTTGAAGGCCGATCCGACCCCAAAACCGATGCAGAGCGCCAGCAGATTATGGATCAGCACCACGACGAAGATGTATTTGATGCTCTTCAGGAAGGCATCCATATTGCCGACGAACGCCAGCACGACCATGACGAGGAAGAACACGATGGAGATCCACTGGAGGGGCTTCTTGAGGAAATTCGCCACCTTGGGAAGGTACTGGGACGTCAGGACGCCCGCAGCAAGCGGAATACCCAGCAGGATGAAGATCGTCTTGAATACATCCCAGAGGGGAATGACAAGCGTCGGCACCTCGCTGGCCACCTGGGCGGTATGCAGGTACAGGGAGCCCCAGAGCCAGAAATTGAACGGGGTCATCACCACGGCCAGCGCCGTCGAAATGGCCGTCAGGGACACCGAAAGCTCGATATTGGCCTTGGCGAGCGAAGACATAAAGTTGGAGATATTGCCACCGGGGCAGGAAGCCACCAGAATCATTCCGAGACCCATCATCGGGGAAATCCAGCCCTTCATGATGATGGCCAGCAGGCAGGTGAAAGCCGGCAACAGGATGAGCTGGCAGCACATGCCCAGAATTACGGACTTGGGCTTCTTGAAAACTTCTACGAAAATCCGCGGCTTGATGCCGAGCGCCACACCGAACATCACAAATGCGAGGACGATGTTGATGGTATTCATTCCGCCGGCGTTCAAGGTCACCTGGATCGAATCGATCGCAGCGGCTGCTTCGTGTGTCATAGGTTTAGTGTTTTAGTATATCTTGACAAAAGTAACGATTTTGCCACAAACTGCAAAATCAATTTGCTGCCAATCGCTTAAAAACCTTCCGGCAGAACCGGGTCGCCCCGGATCCTGCCGGAAGAAACATTGTTAAGCCCGTCCTTTAGTTGACGGAGACTTCCAGTTCGACGATCTTGTTCTTGCCGTCGACGGTGGTGAACCGCGCCTCGATGACGTGGGT
>CAMUZW010000108.1 GCA_947165305.1 uncultured Bacteroidales bacterium | reverse complement strand
GGCACCAAGGCCAGCGGCAAGGGCGTGACCCGCATCGGCAACAACACCCTGATCATGTCCTACGTCCACGTGGCGCACGACTGCAATGTCGGCAACCACTGCATCCTCGTGAGCTATACCGGCATCGCCGGCGAGACGGATGTCGACGACTGGGCCATCCTCGGCGGCGGCACCGTCGTGCACCAGTTCTCCAAGATCGGCTGCCATGCCATGGTAGGCGGCGCCTCCAAGGTCAACAAGGATATCCCTCCGTATGTGCTTTGCTCCCGCGACCCGATCCGTTATGTCGGCGTCAACCTCGTCGGTCTTCGCCGCCGGGGGTTCACCTCCGACCAGATCCGCAATATCAAGGATATCTATGACACGATCTACTTCCAGGGCATGAACGTCTCCGACGGCATCGCCCGCGTAGTGTCCGGTTTCCCGCAGAGCGAGGAGAGGGACAACATCGTCAACTTCATCCGCGCGTCCAAGCGCGGCATCATCCAGGCGGCGTCGAGAGGAGAGAAGTTCGAGACGGATTAACCCGTGCTGCTTTCGAGCGCATATTTCCCTCCGATTGAATATTTCGCCCTGCTGGCGAGAGATATTACCTTGTCCCCGGACAGGGTAATTCCGTCTTGTGCGGTACTGGAAGCCTGTGAGCACTACAGCAAGCAGACCTGGCGGAACCGCTGCCGCATCCTGACGGCGACCGGCCCGGACATCCTCCAGGTTCCTGTCATCCACGACGCCCCAAAGATTCCGGTTACGGAAGTCCGTATCGAATATACGACGCCCTGGGTCATCCGGACCGAACGGGCCATCGATTCGGCCTACCGCACATCCGCCTATTTTGAATACTACAGGGACGAACTCTTTGCCATTCTGGATGCGCAGACCCCGCGCCTGTTTGACCTGAACCTGCAGCTGCTCCGCTATTTCCTGGCCAAGACCGGCCTGCAGGTCGATCTGTCGCTATCGCGGGAGTTTACCCCGCCGGATACGGTACCGGACGACTGGCGCTATGCGCTGACGCCCAAAAAGCCCAACACCGTCCTGCGGGACCTGGGGCTCGGGAAACCCTATTTCCAGGTGTTTTCCGGGAAATACGGCTTTGTCCCGGGCCTTTCCATCATGGACCTTCTCTTCAACGAGGGACCGGATGCCATCCTGTATCTTAAGTCCGTCGTCTGATGAGCCGGCTCCTCAGATACGGTCTCGCTTTTCTGGCAGTCCTCCTGCCGGAGATCCTTTTTGCACAGGAGCCTGCCATGCAGGAACCGATCCTGCTGGAGCCGTCGGTGGTCTCGGCCCCGCTTCCGCTCGTCAAGACCGTCGGCGACACCCTCCTCTTCAATCCTTCGGCATTGCCGGTCGAGGAGGATGCGTCTCTGGAAGACCTTGTCAAGATGATTCCGGGCCTGGAGATCGATGGCAGTCAGGTCACCCTGTACGGCCGCCGGATCGAGAAACTCCTGGTCGGCGGCCGGCTCTTCTTCGGCGGCGACGTCCTGACGGGTCTCCGGACCCTCCGGGCCGAACAGGTGGAAGCCATCGGCAGCTATGAACGGCCGAGCGATTTCTCCCGGCTTTCCGGCATCGACGACGGCGAAGGGGAACCGGTCCTGGACATCAAGATCAAGAAGCAGTTCCTGAATTCGCTGAACGGCCGCGTGGCGGCCGGCGGCGGTTATCCCGCCCTCGTCACGGCTTCGGCCCGGGGAGGCGTCATGAGTGACACGTCCCGGGTGACGGTCGTCGCCGGTACGCACAACGTCCTGGCCGCCCCTTCCGTGCTCTCGCAGAATACGGAACATATCGGGACCGGCTCGTCCGGCCATCCCTTTTTCAGGAATCTCGGTGCCGATTACAGCCTCAAGCGCAAAGGACTCGAAGTGACGGCACATGCCAGATACGACGGGACCGACCGCGACCGCTTCCGGGACGGCTGGTCACAGAACGTGTATGCCAATGGCAACAACCAGTTCATCGTTTCCGGTGCAGAGGAACGTTCCCGGACAGACAAGGTTACTTCGGACGCCCAGATCGAGTGGCAGCCCGCCAAGGGCCGTACCTGGCTTTTCAGGCCGGAATTCAACTTCAACAACACCCTGACGGCCACAGAGTCCGAGTCGTCGGCTTTCCAGACAGATCCTGTCCTGGATGAAGAGGCCCGGAGGCTGAATCAGGTCTTCCGCCGCCAGACCTCCCTCCGCAGCCGTTTCGACGGCCGGATGACCATGCAGGTGACGCAGCGTTTCTCCGGAAAGCGGGGCAGGAGCGTGAGTTTCCGCCTCCAGGATTATTTCTCGGGCGGGGAAGCCTTCAATTTCAACGATTATCTGGCTAAAACGTCGAAGATGCAGATCCGGAAGCAGGTCGTTTCGGCACCCTGGTACCGCAATGATTTCACCGCGCAGGCTTCTTACAACGAACCCTTCGGCAAAGGCTGGTACCTGCAGACCAGCCTGTCCGTAAAGCTGATGTCCTACAACCTTGACCGGAGTTACTATTCCCTCCATCAGCTCGCGGAGGCAGAGCGGTGGACGGTCCCGCAGACACTTTGGCGGTCGGACTGGATGGACAGCCTGCCCGGCGCGTGGACATCCACCCTCGATCCGGCGCTTTCCTCGTCAGGGGACTATCTCGGCGTCCATCTCAACGGGACGGTCAGCCTGCGGTATGTGCGTAAGCGGTTCAACACGACCTTCGGCGTCAGCGTCCGTCCCACCTGGAGTTTTGTCCGATATCATCTTTTCGACGATCCGGATGCCCGCAGGCAGGCTTTTGTCTGCTATGCCGCGCCGAATTTCACCCTCCGCTTCAACAAATCCAAGAAGGAATACCTCAGCCTGATCTACCGCAGTGCGGTCGGCACACCTTCGGCGACCAGCCTGCTTCCCGTCCGCAGCGGCACCAACCCCCTGGTGGTCAGCATCGGAAATCCCGACCTCAAGCCTTCCTTCACACACCGTCTGTCGCTGACCTACAATTATTCCCATCCGATGGGCGGACAGAGCGTCGCGATCGAAGCGTCGGGCCGGCTGGTACAGAACGGCTTTGCGACCAGTACGGAATACGATCCGGAAACGGGCGGCCGTACGTCCCGCAGCGTCAATATCGGCGGCAACTGGTCGGTGTCAGGCAGCCTGAACTATAACCTTTCGATCAAACGGACACCGCTGTCGCTTTCGAGCCACCTGAACGTTCTCGCCGGGGACGAGGTCCATCTCCTGTATGATTCTTCCCGTAAGTCTGACGTGCGGAGCGTACTCCGGAGCGCCGGATTCAAGGAGCGGATCGACCTTACGGCCCGCTGGAAGAAACTGACCCTGACGGGGCGCCTGATGGGTGCGCTGCGCTCGGAGCGAAGCCTCCTCCGGACGGATTTCTCGCAGCTGCCCTGGATGGTGGGCGGCGCCCTGGCCGTCAAGTGGAATCTCCCGCAGCGCTGGACCCTCTCGACAGACTTTAATCCCGTCCTGTCGCGCGGAAACGGATATCCGGGACTGGACGGGATGTATTACTATTGGAATGCTTCTGTCTCCAAGGGTATCCTTGGCGGGAAGTGCCTCATCCGCCTGACGGCGAACAATCTGCTGGGGGAGGATGTGAACTGCGTGCGGCGCTTTGCCGCTTCGTCCCGCTCCGTCAACCGTTATGCCTCGGCCGGCCGGTGCGTCCTCCTGCAGCTTTCAGTCAAATTCTAGAAACGCCAGCCGGCGGTGAACATCACATCCCAGAGGTGGTTGCGCGTAAGTGCAATCTCGGGGGAGGGAACATTCTCGATGTAGTCGCCGTAGGGCGTGATGAACTGTTTGTTCCGGTTGAGCATACGGACGGCGAGGTCGCAGAAGAAGGAACCGTTGGATGAATAACCCACACCGAGGGAGAAATTCTGGCGGTTGTTGTAGATGTAACGGCCTTCGTCGTTCTTCTCCGGGTCGGTGATGAGGTTGTAGCCCGCACGGACCGCAACCTGCGGAATCGGCTTGAATTCGGCGCCGAGGCGCATCGAGTGCGAGAAGCCCATCCACTGCCGGATGTCGCCGTTCGCTCCGCTGAAGTCGTCGCTGTAGTTGTATGCCGAGCGGTATTTCATCGAACGGTAGTCCATCATCTCATAGTCGGCGCTCAGGAGGAGTTTCTCACCGAGCGTCCAGGCCAGGCCGGCGCTCAGTTTCCAGGGCGTACGGAGACGGTAGGAGAACTTGCCGGAAGGGGATTCCGCCGAAGTGGAGGACTCCTTGAGATAGCTGACGGTCATGTCCTGGCTCCATTTCTCCCGGATGGCGAGGACGGTCGGCGTCTGGATCATCGCACCGAAACGGAGTCCTGCGGGCAGCCGGGCGATGAGGCCGAACTGGGCGTACATGCCGGCTCCGGTGGCCGTGTAAGAGTAGCGGGCCTTGGCGTTGTCGAAGTAGCGGATCACGCCGTCGTCAAACTCGAGCGGGAAATCCGCGCTGTTGAGCGCCTGCTCGCGGATATAGTCGTCATATTTGTAGTCGAGGCTCGTCAGTCCGAGGTTGAAGCCGAAGTAGACGGAGTTGTTGACGTTGCCCGACCAGTTGAAGACGAAGTCGTACTTGTTGCCGAAGACCAGCTGGCCGTAGCGCTGGTCGATGTCGCCGGCCAGCTCGATGTTGCCCGATTCGTCGACGAATTCGGTCGCGCCGGCATACTTGTCGGTATTGCCGCCATAAGTGGCGATGAGACCGGCCTTGTAAGCCGTAACGGGCAGCCAGGGATAGTTGTCGTAGGCATTGTAGGAGTTGAGGTCGGCGGAAGGAATGCCGTCAGCCTGCGTGGCCAGGTAGCCGAGATAGGTGGTCCGGCTGTTGACGCCGCTCGCGAAGACTTCGGAGAGGAAGTTGTTGCTGGCGTTGCCGGAGAATCCGAACGAATAGTTCAGCAGGCCCCGGCTCCGGTGTGTGTCGACGTTCAGGATGGCGCCGAAGGACGGCAGCTGCATCCGGGTATGGCGCGTGACATTGCTGTCTCCGAATCCGTCAGGAATCGTGGCGCCCTGCGTGAGGACCGATCCGTTGGAGAAGTTGGACGAGACCGAGGCGCCGACGGTCAGTGAAATCTGCGAATAGCCTGCTACGGAGCTTCCGGCGGGGTTGAACGTAATGGACCCGAGGTCGCCGCCGACGGCGGTGACGGCGTTGCCCATACCGATGGTCCGGGCGGAACCGTAGTAATTCGTCGCGGAAAAGCGCTGGGCGTCATATAGATTTTGTGCTCCGAGGGAAAGCGTGATCCCGAGGAAAGCTGCAGTCAGAAAAAGTCTGTTTTTCATGGCATTGAGATTTTTAGGAGGGTTCATTTACCGCCTGCCGGCAGAGGAATGACCGCCGGACGAAGAGGAAGAGTGGCCGCCGCCGGAGTATCCGCCGCCGGAGTATCCGCCGGAAGAATGTCCGCCTGAGTAGCTGCTGCCCGAGTAAGAAGAACGGGAGCTGCTGCCAGAATAGCTGCTGGAGGAGCGGGACGTGCTGCCGGAATAGCTGCTGGATGAACGCGAGCTGGAGGATGTCGAAGGACGGTAGGAGCTCGAGCTGCTGCCGGAACTTCTGTAGGAGCTGCCGGAGCTTCTGTAGGAGCTGCCGGAAGAGGAGGACCTGACAGATGAACTTGAACTGCTGCCCGAAGACCTGTAAGAGGAACTGCTGCCGGAAGAACGGTAGGAGGATCCGGAAGATGTGCGGGCGGTGGAGCCGGAGGCCGATGAGCGGACCGAGGAGCCGGTGCTGCTGTAGGATGACGAGCCGGAACGGCCGCCGCTGCTGCCGGAAGAACGGACCGTGCTGCCGGAAGAGGAGCGGACCGTCGCACCGGATGCGGCTGTGGAACGCGTCACGGGCTTGACCGTGGTGGCGCGCGTCGAGGCTGTACGGGCTGCGGTAGCCGAACGGGTTGCGGAGGCGGTCCGGGTGCTTGCGACCATCGTCCCGGCGCGGCTGGTGCTGCTCACCCGCGTGCCGAGGCCGGAGACGACATTCCGTCCGGCGGGCTGGGTGGCGTTGCGGGTCGTCCAGACACGTCCGTTGCCGCTATAACTGCCCCCATAGTAATGATGGTGGTGATGATGGTAGGGGTGATAATAGTCGTAGTATCCGTAATATCCGTAGTACCCGTAATGGTACGGATATCCCCAAGGATCCCAGTAATAGGAACTGTAATACCACGGGCTGTAATACGGCGAATAGTACCAGGGGTCATACCAGGGATCCCAGTACCACGAACTGTAGTACCAGGGATTCGCACCCCAGTACCACGAGCTGTAGTAGGGACCGTAGTAGGACCGGTAATACCAGGGACGGTAGCCCCAGCTCCAGTCGTTGTACCAGGTGTCGTACCAGGAAGGCTGGTCGTAGATGGTCACCGTGGTGCCGCTGTCTTTGTTGAACTGGAAGGATGCGGCTTTTCCCTTGGGAATGTAAAGGGTGTCGTTCTGCCCGCTGTGCAGGAAGATCTGCGAACCCTGGGTCTCCGCTATCAGGGCGTCCGTTTCGGCGGCGGAGGTCTCCGTCGCGACGCGGGCGGCTTTGGTAGGCGTATAGTAGATTCCGTCCCTGAACTTCTGGGAGGAGGTGGCGGCGTATTGCCCGGCGGTCCCGCAGGCCCCGAGGGCTGCGGTCAGGGCAAGACAGAGTACAATGTTGGCCTTTTTCATTGTCTGAATCTCCTATATAATAATAAATTTACGTATCTTTGTACCGGCAAAACCGGCAACCGGATAGTGTTGCAAGAACCGTACCCGAACAGATACGATGCAATTTTAATGATTATTTAAGAGAAAATCAATATTTTTTATGGCAAAAGAGGTAACAAGTCGTACCGAAAATTATTCGCAGTGGTATAATGACCTTGTCGTGAAGGCCGATCTGGCGGAGCAGTCCGCCGTGCGTGGATGTATGGTTATCAAGCCTTATGGCTATGCCATCTGGGAGAAGATGCAGTCGATTCTGGACGGCATGTTCAAGAAGACGGGTGTCAAGAACGCCTATTTCCCGCTGTTTATCCCCAAATCCTTCCTGAGCCGCGAGGCGGAGCATGTGGAAGGCTTTGCGAAGGAATGTGCCGTGGTGACGCATCACCGCCTGATGACCAATCCCGACGGCCCCGGCGTGGTCGTCGATCCTACCGCGAAGCTGGAAGAGGAGCTGGTCGTCCGTCCGACCTCCGAGACCATTATCTGGAGTACATATAAGAACTGGATCCATTCCTGGCGCGACCTGCCGGTGCTCTGCAACCAGTGGTGCAACGTCGTCCGCTGGGAGATGCGCACGCGCCTCTTCCTCCGGACCGCGGAATTCCTCTGGCAGGAGGGGCATACGGCCCACGCGACATCCGAAGAAGCGTATCAGGAGGCTGAGCGGATGGTCCACGTCTATGCCGACTTCGCCCGCAACGTCATGGCAATGCCGGTCGTGGTAGGGCACAAGAGCCCGGGCGAGCGCTTCGCCGGTGCGCTGGATACCCTGACGATCGAGGCGCTGATGCAGGACGGCAAGGCCCTGCAGGCCGGTACTTCGCATTTCCTCGGACAGAATTTCGCCAAGTCCTTCGACGTGCAGTTCACCAACAAGGAAGGCAAACAGGAGTATGTATGGGCCTCTTCATGGGGTGTCAGCACCCGTCTGATGGGCGCGCTCATCATGTCGCACGGCGACGATAACGGCCTCGTGCTGCCGCCGGCCCTCGCTCCGATCCAGGTGGTGATGGTCCCGA
>CAMUZW010000107.1 GCA_947165305.1 uncultured Bacteroidales bacterium | reverse complement strand
GTTACTGACCTTCTTAAATAATCTGCCTTATGGAAATTTTGCTCAAGAAAGATGTCAACAATCTCGGCTATGCCGGTGAGATTGTTTCCGTGAAGGCCGGATACGCCCTTAACTATCTGGTCCCCCAGGGTTTCGCCTCCGTCGCTACTCCTTCCGTGAAGAAGCAGCATGAGGAGACCCTCCGCCAGCGGGCGCACAAGGAGGCCAAGCTTGTCGCTGATGCCGAGGCGCTTGCCGCCAAGGTAGCCGCTACGCCGCTGAAGGTTGCGGTGAAGGTCAGCGAGACCGGTACCGTTTACGGTTCCGTTACCGCCGCCCAGCTCGCCGAGGCTTTCGAGGCCGCCGGTGTCGCCGTCGACAAGAAGGATATCACCATCCTGGCCGACGAGGTCAAGACGGTCGGTACCTACAAGGCGACCGCCAAGCTCTACAAGGCAGTCAAGGCTGACTTCGAATTCGAGGTCGTCGCTGAGTAATCAGCTGCTTGAATCACAAAAAGCCGACTCATTCCGAGCCGGCTTTTTTCGTCATTCCCGGGCTTGTCTTTCTTCTGTCATTCCCGGGCTTGTCCTTCTTCTGTCATTCCCGGGCTTGTCCTTGGAATCTACTTTCCGATCAACTGCAGAAATTCATTCCGGGTTTTCTCCGACTTGAGGAAGGCGCCGGAGAAGGCCGAGGTCGTCGTGATGGCGTTCGATTTCTCCACGCCCCGCATCGACATGCAGGTGTGCATCGCCTCGATGACCACCGCGACACCCAGCGGATGGAGCGAATCCTGGATACAGTCGCGGATCTGGACCGTCAGGCGCTCCTGCACCTGCAGCCTCCGGGCGAAGGTGTCCACCACGCGGGCGATCTTGCTCAGTCCGGTGATCTTCCCGTCCGGAATGTAGGCGACGTGGACCTTGCCGAAGAAGGGGAGCATGTGGTGTTCGCACATCGAGAAGAGTTCGATGTCCTTCACGAGAACCATCTGCCGGTATTTTTCGTCAAAAATGGCCGAACGGACAATCTGTTCTCCGTCCTGGGCATACCCCTGCGTGAGGAATTGCAGGGACTTTGCAACCCGCTCCGGGGTCTTCAGCAGCCCCTCGCGGGCGGAATCCTCTCCCAGCAATCCCAAAATCGCTTTAACGTGACCCGCTATCTCCCGGGTCGTCTCTTCATCGTATCGTTCTAGTTTCTGATAGGCCATGGTCTGAATTGTTAGCGGACGCAAAATTAATGTATAAAAACTACAAAGGCAAAAAAGTGAAAAAAAATCTGCATTTATTGATGGCAGTATGATTTTTTTATCTATATTTGCGTCCTAAAACGGCGGATGCTATTTGAGAATGTACGGAAGAAGTTGAAAATAAATAACTTAAATTCAATACTATGTACTGGACACTTGAACTCGCAAGCAGCCTCGATGATGCACCGTGGCCCGCTTCCAAAGACGAACTCATCGATTATGCCAACCGTTCCGGCGCCCCCGAAGAAGTGATTGAAAACCTCGAGGAACTCGAGGATGACGGCGACTACGAAAGCATCGAGGATATCTGGCCTGATTATCCGACCAAGGAAGATTTCTTCTGGAATGAGGAGGAATATTAAACCGGATACCTATAGTGATAATAATGGCACAACTTCGGTTGTGCCATTATTATTTTCTTGACTTCTTGCAGATCACTTTGTGCGGTCGCCTTGGTCACGAAACGGTTTGAGAAAGGTGCTCGCACGAAGTGTGACAAAAAGGGCCCGCCTGGTGCACTTGCCTGCATTGCAGGGCTCTTAAACGGATATGAGTGCCCCAGGTGATTTGCTGCAGAACAACTTAAAGGAAGCGGAAGGCTTTTCACGGGGATCAACGCTGCATTTAGAAATAATCATTATCTTTGTAGAGTTGAGGGTTATTCCTCGTACATGTCATCAGACTCATTAGTAGCATCTAATCTTTTACCGCCATGAAAAAGATACTTCATTATGCTTTTGCCATCGTCCTGAGCCTGGCCCTGATTTCCTGTAACAAGCAGTCCGGGGACGATATCAGCCTTACCCGACCCGGTTTGGAGCGGTTCATTTCGGAGATGTACGGCTTCATCCCCATGGATGCCTTCAATACCAAGGACCAGCACACGATGCTGGCAACGTACTCAAAGGGCAATGACTATTCCGTCAATGTGACCGGTTTCTGGGATTACGCGAAGATCAATTCGATCAATCGTTTCATCGCGAAGCTTGATGAAGCCGTGGAAAAGAACGTAATCAGCGCGGAGACCCGCGACCAGATGCTGGGCGAAGCCATTTTCGTGCGCGCCTACTGCTATTTCGCCATGGTCCGTCGCTACGGCGGCGTCCCTATCGTGACGGAGCCGCTTGACGATAAGCGCGCCGGCAAATCGGATCCGGGCGTCCCGCGCAGTACCGAGAAGGAGACCTGGGATTTCGTGATCTCTGAGCTCGACACGGCGGCCGGATTGCTGCCTGACAGGCGGTCGGACGGAAGTTTCCGCGCCACCAGATGGGCTGCTCTCGGCCTGCAGTCCCGCGTCGCCCTGTATGCGGCTACTTTGAGCAAATACTGGGCAAAGGCAGGTTTTCCCTCCAGCTACAAGTCTGTTTCGGAAAAACTTACTTATATGGAGTCTTCCTATGCCGACAGCTATTTTACCAAGTGTATCGAGGCCTCCGGGAAGATTATGACCTCCGGCAAGTTCTCCTTGTACGGCGGCGCCACCACCTCGGTGGCCAGGGCGAAGGAAAACCTCACCGAACTGTTCCTGCAGAGGCATGACGAAGAGTTCATTTTCGGAAAGGCCTACGATACCGGCACGGTAGTAGGGGCGGACAACGGTTTCGACCTTGCCAATTCCCCGAACCAGAAGCACGGTATCGGGAACGGCGCCGGCTGGGGCAATTACTCCGTTACGTCGGACCTCGTGGACTTGTTCGATGATTACAATACTGCCGGAGGCCGTGCAAGCGGTACGATCAAGACCCGTAACGACGGCAAGGAGGATATTTATTTTGAGCAGGTCTCAGATGCGTCCTCTACCTTTGACGAGACGGCCGATTTCATCAGATACTACGGACCGATGACTCCTTTCCTCCACAAAGATGCCCGTTTCCAGGCCTGGGTGCTGTATCCGGGCACAGACTTCCGCGGTGTCAGCATCGTGGCGCAGGGCGGCTGGTGGCTCCCCGACGGTAATATCGAGTTCTATCAGGCGAATTCCACGACGATCGACGGCGTACTTTATTACGAACTCGGCGCCGGGACCAGGGACGGCATGTCCGCTTTCCTCGATATCGGCAGCAAGGGAACGCCCGATCATTCGTATTTCTGGAGCACGGCGTTCGGTATCCGGAAGTTCCTGGAGCCCGAGTACACCACGGACAAATCTTCCAATCCCTGGTACGACATCCGCTTTGCGGAGATTCTGTTGAACTATGCCGAGGCCTATGCCGAGAGCGGAAAGGGCTCCAGGGACATGGCGAAGCAGGCCCTGAACGACATCCGCCACCGGGCCGCCTTCACCGACAGCGTCGAGCCTACGCTGGAGAATGTTCTCCATGAACGCCGGGTCGAGTTTGCCTTCGAAGGACATGAGAGCTACACGCTCTGGCGCCACCGCGCGTACCTGAGTACCGGCGGTCCGCACCGCAAGCATACCGTGGTGCCCGTGCTTGACCTCCGGAGTGGTCCTCCCAGGTACATTTTCCCGCGCGTGAACGCCTATTGGAGTGATGTCCGGAATTCCCCGGACGGGGTCATGATCGACCCGCTGGACTACTATGGCCCCATTCCGAACGCCTCCGGAAGCCGTCTGACCGTCAATCCCTGCCAGGAGTAGCATTATCCGCTCCGTGTGATTTGCCGCTGCCTGACTATCCCAGCAGGCGGGTGAGGAAATGCCGGAAGATGGAGGGATTGCAGACGAGGGGGAACAGCAGGCCGTAGACGGCGCCCCAGAAGTGGGCGGTGTGGCCGATGTTGTCCCTGTTGCGTTTGGCCATGAACCAGCAGTACAGCAAGTACAGTGGCGCGAAGATATATCCCGGGACGGGGATGGGAATCAGATAGAGATAGATGCCCATCTTCGGCTCGAACAGGATCGAGGCGAAGAGGATGGCGGAGATTGCGCCGGAGGCTCCGACGGCGTTGTAGCTGACGTCGTCCCTGTGCTTCACGAGATCCCAGATGCTGGAAACGGCGATGGCGGTGATATAGAGCACCACATACAGCGTGATTCCCGGCACGGCGCCGAACTCCCGGGAGAAGTATTCCTCGACGACGGGTCCGAAGAACAGCAGGGTGAGCATGTTGAAGATCAGGTGCCCCCAGCTTGCGTGCACCAGTCCGTGCGTCAGCATCCTGTACCACTGCCGTTGATGCCACACAGCGTAGGCGTTGAACAGCAGCCGGCGGATGTTCAGTTTCCCGGCAAAGCAAAGGATGCTCACCAGGGCGGTGATGAGGATCAGGATGACGGTCACCATCTACTTCTTCATTTTCGGTATCGGGAGGAATCTCGGAACCCGACGGCAGTATTCGGCGTATTCCGGGTACTTGGCACCGCTGATTTCTTCAGCGAAGGCGCTGCTGCCCTGGAAGAGGACGATTAGCAGGAGGGCGCCGATGATGGTCCAGTTGATGATGCCGATTCCGCCGCCGATCGTGAACAGGTAGAAGCAGAACCAGACGGACTGTTCGGCGAAGTAGTTCGGGTGCCGGCTCACGCCCCAGAGCCCCGTCGTGTTGAATCCTTTGTTATAGGGGGCCGGAAGCTCTTCGAGGCGCTTTCCTTCTCCGATCATCTTCCACTTCGTCGTCTGGAATTTCCACTGCTGCTCGTCGGCGACTGTCTCGTAGATGATGGCCCCGAGCATCAGCACGGCCGCGACGCCGTCCATCCATCCGAAAGGCGCGCTGACGCCCATCAGCACCAGCGCCGGGAAGGTCGTCATCAGCACGAGCACATTCTGGTACAGGCTGATGAACAGCATATTGAACAGCAGCCATTTCCAGTGCGGCTGGAATTCTTTGCGCTGGCGCAGGACCTTCCAGCGATAGTCTTCTTCGCCTTCCCAGAACTTGAGTTTGTAGGCGCCCTTCCGGCCGAAATTCCAGGTCAGCCGGCAGCCCCACAGCGTGGCCAGGCAGGCCATGACGACGAGGCGCGGGGCCATTCCGCCTTTGGCGGCGATGACCCAGGTGTAGGCAATCGGAAGGAGGCTCCAGAGCTTGTCCATCTGGCTGTTGTTGCCGGTCAGTTCGCCGACGACGAAGCAGAACAGGAAACTGCCTCCGCAGATGATTCCAAGAATCTTCAAGGTCTCCAGCTGGGTCGCGTCGAGGGCGGGCCCGACGAAAATGTAGAGGAGGGGACAGGCGATCAGGGATATGATCAGGAGCGATCCTACGAGCTTGATGTTCATATCATTTCGGTTTAGGTTGTAAAAATAAGGATTTCTGCCGAAAGTGCAGAGTTTTTTTCTTATTTTTGTGAAGATTCGACATACAAGCATATGAAAAGAATTAAATATTTGATCTTAACACTAATGGCCATGGGAAGTATTTTGGGATGCGCAACTAAGCAGCAGGATGGCGGCCAGGCCGTCCTGGACAATATTTTTAACCGCAAGAGCGTCCGCGCTTACACGGAGCAGGCCGTGACGCCGGAGCAGGTGGAGACGTTGCTGAAGGCGGCGATGGCTGCCCCTTCCGCCAGGAACCTCCAGCCCTGGCGGTTTGTGGTTGTGACCGGACAGGCTACCAAAGAAAAACTGGCCGTCGGCTTCAACAAGATGATCGCCAAGGCGCCGGTCGCCATCGTCATCTGCGGCCAGACCGTCAAGGATGACGGCGCGCCCAACCAGAACTGGACGGCCGACTGCGCGGCTGCTACGGAGAACCTACTGCTGGCGGCGGAGGCGCTCGGCCTCGGCGCCGTCTGGACGGCCTGCTACCCGTACGACGACCGGATGAACCCCGCCATCGAGGCCCTCGGCCTCCCGGGCGACGTCAAACCCTACTGCATCGTTCCCGTCGGCTATCCTGCCGGCGATGATCGGCCCAAGGACAAATGGAAGCCCGGCAACGTCCACTACGAGAAATGGTGAACCGTGCGATTTTTCCTGTAATTATTTGTATAATTTGGGGGAATCATTATATTTGCAAAGACAAGGAAATTCTAGTATTAACTTTATAAACTTTCGTATTATGGCAGACAATCAAGACATCCTCAATGCCCCGGACAAGACGGCCGAATTCGACCCGCAGGACATCAACCAGAACAAAGTGATGGCCATCCTCGCTTACTTCGGCATCCTCTTCCTCGTCCCGCTTCTTGCGGCGAAAGACTCGAAGTTCGCCAAGTTCCACGCCAATCAGGGTATCATCCTCTTTATCTGCGAGATTGCGGCGTGCATCGTGACCTTCTTCCTTGCCTTTATCTTCGGTCTGATCAAACTCGGCTGGCTGGGCTCCCTGCTCGGTTATCTGCTCTATCTGGCCTGCGGTATCCTCGCCATCCTCGGCATCATCAACGCTGCGAACGGCAAGGCCAAGGAACTCCCCCTGATCGGAAAATTCAATATCCTGAAATAGTATGAAGAAACTGCTTCTTGCACTTTTGTGCGCGGCATCCGTTTTTGCGATGTCTTCCTGCTCCAACGCCCGCAGGGTCGCCCGTAACGTGGCGGAATTCATTTCTTATGACATTACCTTCGATGTCGGCAAGGCTACGCTCAAACCCGAATCCGACAAGGAGATCGCCCGCATCGTCGCCCTGATGATCGATGATCCCAGCCTCTGCTATGAGGTCCAGGGCCATACCGACAACACCGGCAGCGCTGCCTCCAACCTCAAGCTCAGCCAGAAACGTGCCCAGGCCGTCGTCGACCGGATGGTCAAGCTCGGCGTCCCGAAGGACCGCCTCACCGCTGTAGGAAAGGGTCAGGAAGAGCCGATCGCCGACAACGACACCGAAGAAGGCCGTGCGCAGAACCGCCGTGTCGTCTTTGTAAAGAAATAGCGTCTTCCCGGACACATACTTCTACATCATTCCCGGACTTGTTCCGGGAATCTTTTTTTTATATACAGCGCCCGCATCGCATTCAGCACGGCGAGGACGGTAACGCCCACATCGGCGAAGACGGCCATCCACATCGTCGCTACGCCCAGTGCGGCCAGGATCAGGACGGCTACCTTCACGCCGATGGCAAACCCGACGTTCTCCCGGGCAATCCGGAGAGTCCTCCGGGAGGTGCGTATCGCCTCCGCGATCCTGGAGGGTTTGTCGTCCATCAGGACGACGTCGGCGGCCTCGATTGCCGCATCGCTGCCGAGCCCGCCCATGGCGATGCCGATGTCGGCCCTTGACAGGACCGGCGCATCATTGACACCGTCCCCGACGAAGGCCAGCGGCCGTCCTTCCGCCAGCAGCCCTTCCACCGCTTCGACCTTGCCGTCGGGCAGGAGTTCCGCCCGGTAGGCGTCCACGCCCAGTTCCTTTGCCACCTTGGCTGCGATGGCTTCGCGGTCGCCGGTCAGCATCACGGTGCGGGTGACGCCCAGCGATTTCAACGCTGCAACAGCTTCTGCGCTGTCTTCCTTGACCTTGTCATTGACGACGATATGCCCGGCATAGACACCGTCAATGGCTACGTGAATGATCGTTCCGATGTGATGGCAGTCGTGCCAGGCGGCCCCGACCCGGTCCATCAGGCGGGTATTTCCGACGGCGACGCTGCGCCCCTCGACGCGGGCCCGGATCCCTTCTCCGGGGATTTCTTCGACGTCGGTGACGCTGCATCCGTCCGTCGCTTCCTCCGGGAAGGCGTCC
>CAMUZW010000106.1 GCA_947165305.1 uncultured Bacteroidales bacterium | reverse complement strand
TCGCCCGCAACCTCGTTACCGGTGAACTGGAGCGCTTCGGCGCCCATGCCGTGGTACTTGCGACCGGCGGATACGGCAACACCTACTTCCTCTCGACCAATGCGATGAACTCCAACGGATCCGCAGCCTGGCAGTGCTACAAGAAGGGTGCATTCTTTGCCAATCCCTGCTTTGCGCAGATCCATCCCACCTGTATTCCCGTTCACGGCGACCAGCAGTGCAAGCTGACCCTGATGAGCGAATCGCTCCGTAATGACGGCCGTATCTGGGTGCCGAAGAAGATGGAGGATGTACTGAAACTCCGCAAGCACGAGATCAAGCCTTCACAGATCCCCGAAGAAGACCGTGATTATTATCTTGAGCGCCGTTATCCCGCTTTCGGCAACCTGGTGCCGCGTGATGTAGCATCCCGTGCCGCAAAAGAGCGCTGTGATGCGGGCTTCGGTGTCAATGAAACCGGCCTGGCCGTATTTCTTGACTTCTCTGACGCCATCAAGCGGCTCGGTCACCAGAAGGTGGAGGAACGCTACGGCAATCTTTTCCAGATGTATGAAAAGATCACGACGACTTCCCCCTGGGAGGAGCCGATGATGATCTATCCGGCTATCCACTACACGATGGGCGGTCTGTGGGTGGATTATGATCTGCAAACCACCATTCCGGGCCTGTATGCCATCGGTGAAGCCAACTTCTCCGACCACGGCGGCAACCGCCTCGGCGCTTCCGCCCTGATGCAGGGTCTTGCGGACGGTTATTTCATCCTGCCTTATACGATCGGTGACTACCTTTCGCACAAGTTCAGCGAGCCGAAGACCGATATCAACGCACCCGAGTTCGAGGAGGCCGAGAAGGCCGTCAGGGCCCGTATCGATAAACTCTTCGCCGTGAAGGGTACCGAGACGGTTGACAGCCTCCACAAAAAGCTCGGTCACATCATGTGGGAATATGTGGGAATGGCCCGCACCGAGGCCGGTCTTAAGAAGGCTATAGAGGAAATAGGCAAACTCCGCGAAGAATTCTGGAAGACGGTCCGGGTGCCCGGCACCAACGAGGAATTCAATCAGGAACTCGAGAAGGCCCTCCGGCTGGTGGACTTCTTCGATATCGGTGAACTGATGGCCCGTGACGCCCTTAACCGCAAAGAATCCTGCGGCGGACATTTCCGCGAGGAAATGCAGACCGAAGAAGGCGAGACCAAGCGTGACGACGAAAACTTCATGTATGTCGCCGCCTGGGAATACAAAGGTGAAGGCGTCGAGCCCGAACTCCACAAGGAGCCGCTCAAGTACGAGAATATCAAGATTGCAACCCGTAACTATAAAGACTGACGGATTATGGAATACAATATCAAAGTTTGGCGTCAGAAAAACGCAAAGGCAAAGGGACATTTCGAGACGTATCACGTTACGGATGTGGAGGAGGATGCTTCTTTCCTCGAGATGCTCGATATATTGAATGACCAGCTAATCCGTCAGGGCAAGGAACCGGTTGCTTTCGATCATGATTGCCGGGAAGGTATCTGCGGTGCCTGCTCACTCTATGTAGACGGCCGCGCACACGGCCCGGACGACCAGGTGACCACCTGCCAGCTCTTTATGCGTCATTTCAAGCCGGGTGCCACCATCACCGTTGAGCCGTGGAGATCGGCGGCATTCCCTGTAATCAAGGACCTGGTTGTAGACCGCGGGGCTTTTGACAAGATCCTCCAGGCCGGCGGTTTTATCACTGTCCGTGCCGGTCAGGCCCAGGATGGTAATGCGATTTTGATTCCGCACGATACAGCGGAAGACAGTATGGATGCAGCGGCCTGCGTGGGATGCGGTGCCTGTGTTGCGACTTGTAAGAATGGATCGGCGATGCTCTTCGTGGCCGCCCGCGTCAGTTCTCTGGCGCTGCTTCCGCAGGGAAAACCGGAGGCCGCCCGCCGCGCCAAGGCGATGGTCGCCAAGATGGACGAACTCGGCTTCGGCAACTGCACCAATACCCGCGCCTGCGAGATGGAATGCCCGAAGCACGTCACCATCGACCATATTGCCCGTCTCAACCGCGAGTATCTCAAGGCAAAATTCTCAGAGTAAACTATTATCTTATAACCCTTTAAATTCAAGTACCATGAAGAAAGTTTACACCTTCATCGCCATCGCATCCCTGATGGTCTGCGCCGCCGCCTGCGGCAACAACAACAAGAAAGCCGAAGAGCCTGCCGCCGAGCAGCCTAAGGAAGAGGCTCCCGCCAAGGAAAAGAGCGCTGAAGACCAGATCAAGGAAGCCGCTACCAACGCTGCTGTCGATATCGCCAAGACCGGTCTCGACGCCGCCACCAAGGCTGCCCAGGACGCTGCGAAGTAGTTTTCCTACCACAGGAAATTATTGAACGGGTATCTGCCCGCATGAATCTCCGCAACCATCTTGTAGATGTCGTTGCGGAGTTTCGGTAATCCCGTCTTCTGGAGGGCTGAGATGAAGATGCACGGAGTCTTTTCCTGGGCGATCCAGCTGTTCTTGAGCTCTTCGAGCGTACGGTGTTCTTTGCCCCTGGGCTCCAGGGAGTATTCGTCGTATTCTTCCGGCTGATATGCGTCTATTTTATTGAATACCACATAGGTAGGCTTATCTCCGGCGCCGATTTCACGGAGGGTTTTCTCGACGACCAGCATCTGCTCCTCGAAGTCGGGATGGGAAATATCCACGACATGTACGAGAATGTCTGCCTCGCGGACCTCGTCAAGGGTGCTTTTGAAGGCCTCGATGAGTTGCGTGGGAAGTTTGCGGATAAAGCCGACGGTGTCGCTCAGCAGGAAGGGAACATTCTCGATGACCACCTTGCGGACGGTCGTATCGAGGGTGGCGAAGAGTTTATTTTCGGCGAAGACGTCGCTCTTGGCCAGGATGTTCATCAGCGTGCTCTTGCCTACGTTAGTATAACCGACCAGGGCCAGGCGGACCAGGGATCCGCGGTTGCTGCGCTGGGTGGCCATCTGTTTGTCGACCTTCTTGAGGTCTTCCTTGAGTTTGGAAATGCGCTGCTTGACGATCCGGCGGTCGACTTCGATCTGGGTTTCACCCATACCGCCGCGGGTTCCCATGCCGCCGCGCTGGCGCTCCAGGTGCGTCCACATACCCGCCAGACGGGGAAGAATATACTGATTATGAGCGAGTTCGACCTGCATCTTGGCGTAAGAGGTACGCGCACGCTGGGCGAAGATCTCCAGAATCAGACTGGTACGGTCGATGATATTGATATGCTTGTTGTCGAAGAGTTTCTCGATGTTGCGCTGCTGCATGCCTGTGAGTTCGTCATCGAAAATAACGTATTCAATATCGTTCTCTTCGCAATATTCCTTGATTTCTTTGAGTTTTCCCGTTCCGATGTAGGTGGATTTCTCGATCCGGTCGAGTCGCTGGACAAACTTTTTGTCGCCGATGGCGCCGGCGGTTTCGGCAAGGAATTCCAGTTCATCCAGATATTCCATCACCTTCCTTTCGCTTCCTTTTTCCAGTATGACGCCGACAAAGACGGCTTTTTCTGTGTGTACATATTCCATATCGGCTGCAAAAATACGCAAAAAAATCGGTGCCAAAATATTTTGACACCGATTTTTAGCCTTTTTTGTACGGATTAACGGAGCTGGAAGATCACAGGGAAGGTGTAGGTAACCTTCACGGTGCGGTCACGCTGCTTGCCCGGTTTCCACTTCGGGGAACTCTTGACCACGCGGACAGCTTCGTCATCGAGGGACGGGTCGACACCGCGCAGGACGCGGACGTTGGTCACGCTACCGTCTTTCTCCACGGTGAAAGAAAGGGTTACACGACCCTGTACGCCGTTTTCCTTGGCGATTTCGGGATAGACGAGCTTGGAGTTAACCCACTTGGAGAACTCATTGGCATCGCCTCCGTTGAAGGAAGGTTTCTCTTCAACCAGCTGGAAGGGAATGGCTTCCTCTTCTACAGCCTCTTCAACGACCTCCACCTCTTTGTAGTCCATGATTTCCACGCCGAGGTTTGCATCATCCTCAAGGTTCATGAACATATCGTCGTCGAGTTTGATGTTGTCGTCGATAATGTCAATCTGGTCGGAGAGGACAGGAATCTTGGGGGTCTCAGGCGGCGGCGGGGGCGTCTCGTTCTGGATGGCGATCATTTCATCCTCGATCTGGACCTGGGTGTTGTCAACCAGCGTGGCTACATCCTGATCCTTCGTAGACCACTCGAAAGCGCCGTACAGGATACCGAGGGCGGCAACAAGACCGATCTCGGTAAAGAGGAGCTTCTTGTTTTCGAGGCTCGCTTTGGGGCTTTTCTTGACTTCCATATTACAATCCTTTTAAAGGTTTTTTTACTGATGCAAAGTTAGCAACTCTTTTTGGGGTATCCTATTTTTTTGCCAAAAATAAACTCGCAGAGTATATTTATAAGTAATTAAATATCAAGTAGTTATAAATATTTCTACTCACAAAAATCTCGCAGTGTGGTTTTTGAATCTATTGCAGCACTTCGAGAAAGAACTCCTTATCCGGACAGTCCGAGGTCTGGATGCGGGATTTGATGCGGTAGAGTCGGTTATAGACGAAGGGTTTGTCTTTTTCCAGCAGCGTGGCAATCGTCGTACTGGAGAAGCCGGCTGCCGTGTAGGCGTATATATGGAAATCTTCCTCTTTCCATTTCGGGAAGGCTTTCCGAAGACGGGACATGACTTGCCTGTGGCCCGTGTCCAGCGAATCCTCTATCTTTGCCTGGACGGCGCTGTCGTTGCGGAATCCGTCGATGATGGACCGCACTTCTTTGACGATACTGCCCTGAAGGCGGTCGGAACCTTCGTTGACATAATATTGTGCACAGAGCCTCTCCAATACGTCCAACCCGGCCGGAGAGGCCTCCTGGATCGCCGTGAGACGGGTTTTGAGGTCCTCCGCCGTGGCAATGGACGCCTCGGCTTCGTGCCGTGATGCTTCGAGTTCTTTTTCTATGGCGATCTTTCTCGCCCTGAAGTACCAGGCAAGGCTGGCGGTAATGGCCAGGAAGAACAGCGCAAGCGCAATCAGCCGGATGCGTTCGTTGCGCCTGTGGGAGGCATTGAACCCCTGATAGGCAAAGAAAAGATAATCCCCTTCGTTGATTTCGATGCCGGCGGATTGGTAACAGAGCGCCATGGCGGAGCAAATTTTCCGGGCATAAACGCTTTGTTCTTTCCAATCCAGCTTCTTAAGGGCATCGCTATAGCATTTCAGGGCGCCGTTAAAGTTGTTTTCCGAATAGAGAATCCGCCCTTTTGCGTCAAGCGCCATGGCCTGCATCGGGCGGTTGTGGCGCTTTGAGAAATAGGATTCTGCCGCCGCGACCGCATCTTTTTCGGTTACATCGGCAAAACCATACAGGTCAGAAAAGAGGATCTGGTGAAGGACGGCATATTCGGCTTCTTTGCGCTCGTGAGGTGCGCTGTCCGCTGCCGGAGTGCGGCTCTCAAGGAGGGTAAGCAGGCTGTCGGGATTGTTTCCGGGGTCTGCGGCAATATCGGCGTAATACCGGCTTCCGCCCTCGCAGGAAACCAGGGCGGAAAGGCACAAAAGCATGAGTATTTTTTGTAAGCCCGACATAATTCCACAAATTTATCATAAATTTGCAAACGAAAAAAGGGGACACCATGATTTCTTATTTTTACGAGGACACCAAATTCGTTTTCAAAGGCCGGCAGCGCAACAACCGCTGGCTCCGGCTGGTCGCCGAGAGCGAGATCCGCCGGATGGGGGATCTTTCGATCGTTTTCTGTTCGGACAATTATATTCTGGACATGAACATCAAGTATCTCCAGCACGATTATTTTACCGATATCATCACCTTTGATTATTGTGAGGGAGAGAAGATTTCCGGCGATCTTTTTATCAGTGTCGACAGTGTGCGGGAGAACGCCCTTCTTTACGGGGCGACCTTCGAGGAAGAACTCAACCGCGTAATGGTGCATGGCGTCCTTCACCTGATCGGCTACGATGATCACACCAAGGCCGAGCAGAAGACGATGCGGGAGAAGGAAAATTATTATCTTTCCTTACGCGAACTGGTATAAATGGAGAAGTCGTACGATATCATCGTTGTCGGAGGAGGACACGCCGGATGCGAGGCCGCGATGGCCGCCGCGAAGATGGGGTCGTCCGTTCTGTTGATTTCGATGGATATGGCGACTTTTGCGAAGATGTCCTGTAATCCCGCCGTCGGCGGAATCGCCAAAGGACAGATCGTCCGGGAAGTGGATGCGCTTGGCGGCATGATGGGACAGATCACGGACGCGGTGACGCTCCAGTTCCGGACGCTGAACCGGTCGAAGGGTCCGGCGATGTGGAGTCCGCGCGCCCAGTGCGATAAACGGCAGTTTTCGGCCGTCTGGCGAAAAGTGCTCGAGAATGCCCCCAGACTGCATATTTATGCCGATTCTGCGACTTCTTTCCTCTTTGAGAATCAAAAAATCGCAGGGGTAAGGACACTTACCGGGGCAATTTTCCATTCTCAGGCGGTTATTCTGACCGCCGGAACCTTCCTCGGAGGAAAACTTTTTATCGGACAGACTTCTTTTGAAGGAGGCCGGATCGGAGAGAAATCTTCTTATGGTCTTTCGGATCAGCTTGCCGAATTCGGCATTCCGACTGCCCGGATGAAAACGGGAACGCCGCCGCGAATCGATATTTCATCTGTTCATCTCGACCGCCTCATCCGTCAGGAAGGAGATGAAAATCCGGCGCGTTTTTCTTTCCTTCCGATTCCGTCTTCGATCCAGGCCGGGAATCCGCAGATGCCCTGTTATATTTTGCATACCAACGAGCAGGTGCACGATGCGCTCCGCGCCGGATTCTCCGAGTCGCCGTTGTTTACCGGGATGATTCACGGAATCGGGCCGCGGTACTGTCCGAGTATCGAAGATAAGCTCCGGACATTTGCCGACAAGGATTCGCATCAGCTTTTCCTGGAGCCCGAAGGAAGGGATACGAAAGAATATTATCTGCAGGGATTTTCCTCTTCTCTTCCGCTTCGTGTCCAGATGGAAGCGCTTCGCCGGATAGAAGGAATGGAAGATGTGGAAATCTATAAGCCGGCCTATGCGGTGGAATATGATTTCTTTGATCCGACGTACCTGCGGAATACGCTCGAGTCCCGTGTGGTCGAGAATCTGTTTCTGGCCGGCCAGGTCAATGGAACGACGGGCTATGAAGAGGCGGCTGCTCAAGGAATCATGGCTGGTATTAATGCGCATCTGAAGATTCACGAGAAAGAACCGTTCGTTCTGCGTCGTGACGAGGCTTATATCGGTGTGCTGATCGATGATCTAATCACGAAAGGCGTGGATGAGCCGTACCGGATGTTCACTTCGCGTGCGGAATACAGGATTCTGCTCCGGCAGGATAATGCGGATCTTCGGCTGACACCGCTTTCGCACGCCATCGGGCTGTGTGATGAAGATCGCTATGCGTTGACGATGCGGAAGTATGAGGATGTGGATGCGCTGCTTTCTTTTGCGGAAAATACCAATGTGCGCGCCGAAAAGATCAATCCGTATTTGGAATCTGTCGGTGAGGCGCCCGTGAAGGATTCAAAGAAAATTGCCGACCTGGTGTCCCGGCCGGACGTCCAGCTGCAAGAGGTTTTGAAGAGTGTTCCACGTGGAACATTCTCGCCGGAGGTTGTGGAGTCCGTTGAGATTGCCATTAAATACAAAGGGTATATCGACCGCGAAAAGCAGCTTGCCGAAAAGATCCTCCGGCTCGAGAACCTGACGATCCCGGCTGACTTTGACTTCGACAAAGTCTCCGGCCTGTCAATTGAATGCCGCCAGAAATTGAAACGCTACCATCCCTCCAACATCGCCCAGGCATCCCGTATTTCCGGTGTCTCCCCGTCGGATATCTCTGTTCTGCTGGTGTATTTCGGGAGATAG
>CAMUZW010000105.1 GCA_947165305.1 uncultured Bacteroidales bacterium | reverse complement strand
CGGAAATGCGTTTCATCATTTCCAATACGACGGAAGCCGGCATCGCCTTCGATCCCGCCTGCAAATTCGATGACGCTCCCGCGGCCTCCTATCCCGGCAAGCTTACCCAGTTGCTGTATCATCGCTATGAGTACTTCAAGGGCGATCCGTCCAAGGGATTCATCCTCTTCCCCTGCGAGCTGATCTTCGAGAACGGCAAGCACCTGAAGGAGTGCATCCGCCAGTACATCGACCTCTGGAACCTCGGCGAGGGCTTCAAGAACTGGTTCGAGACGGCCTGCGGCGTGTATTCCACGCTGGTCGACCGCATCGTGCCGGGTTATCCGCGCGACAACGCCGCCCAGCTCTGCGAGCGGGTCGGCTACCAGGACAATCTCCTCGACAAGGCCGAGATCTTCCATCTCTGGGTCATCGAGGCCCCGCAGTCCGTCGCAGCCGAATTCCCCGCCGACAAGGCGGGCCTGAATGTGCTCTTCGTACCCTCCGAGGCTCCCTATCACGAGCGCAAGGTGACCCTGCTGAACGGTCCCCACACCGTGCTCTCCCCCGTCGGCTACCTGAGCGGGCTCAACACCGTGAAGGAATGCTGCGAGGATCCCGAGATCGGCGCCTTCGTCCGCAAGGTGATGTACGAGGAACTCCTCCCGACGCTGAATCTGCCGGAAGAGGAGCTCCGCAAGTTCGCCGGCGATGTGCTGGAGCGCTTTGTCAACCCGTTCGTGAAGCACTTCGTCACCTCGATCATGCTCAACAGCTTCCCGAAATTCAAGACCCGCGACCTGCCCGGTCTCAAGACCTATCTGGAGCGCAAGGGCGAGTTGCCGAAGGGCATCGTGCTCGGTCTCGCGGCCATCACGACCTACTACAAGGGCGGCAAACGGGGCGAGGACGAGATCGTCGTCAACGATGACGAGGCCATCAAGAAACTGCTGACCGACCTCTGGGCGAGCGGCTGCTGCAGGACCGTCGCAGAGGGCGTGCTCGGTGCCGAATTCATCTGGGGCGAAGACCTCAACGCGATCCCGGGCCTGACCGATCTGCTGAAGTCGTTCCTCTGCAAGATCAAGAACGAAGGCATGCGCGCCGCAGTGCAGTCCATTCTTTAACGAAGGAATATGGCTGAATATCTGCATATCCATCCGTCCGACAACGTCGCCGTCGCCCTCCGGGACCTCCCGAAGGGCACGGTGGCCGTTTTTGCCGATGCGCCGGAAACGGTGCTGCAGGAAGATGTCCCCAGAGGGCATAAATTCACCCTCACAGACCTCGCCGAAGGTGACAATGTCATCAAGTACGGCTACCCGATCGGGCACGTGACCCGGGATGCCGCGAAAGGCACCCTCATCGACCACAGTTGCATCAAGACCAACCTGGAAGGGTTGCTGGAGTATAAGTATGAGCCGGTGAAGGCCCCCGGTCAGGTCGGGGGTGACGGGATCCGGGAATCCTTCCTCGGCTTCCGCCGCGTGGACGGCCAGGTCGGCATTCGCAACCAGATCTGGGTGATCCCCACCGTGGGCTGCGTCAACGGCATCTGCCAGGAGATCGTGGAGCGGTTCAAGGCGGAGCACGCCGCGGCCGGTCTGGAGGGCGTCGACGCCGTCGTCGCCTTCCCGCACAACTACGGCTGCTCGCAACTCGGCGGCGACCACGAGAACACCCGGACCATCCTCTCCGACATGGTCCACCACCCCAATGCGGGCGGCGTGCTGGTCGTCAGTCTCGGCTGCGAGAACAACCAGCTGGACGCGTTCCGCGAACTGGTCGGCCCCGTGGACGAAAGCCGCGTCCGGATGTTCGTCACCCAGAAAGTCGACAACGAAGTGGAATACGGTCTGCAACAACTGCGGGAGATCTACGCCATCGCGTCGCAGGACCGCAGGGAGCCCATTCCCGTGAGCCAACTCCGCGTCGGCCTCAAGTGCGGCGGCTCCGACGGCCTCTCCGGCATCACCGCCAATCCCCTCCTCGGCCGGCTCTCCGACTGGCTCGTATCGAAGGGCGGCACGACGGTGCTTACCGAAGTCCCCGAGATGTTCGGCGCCGAGACCATTCTGATGAACCGCTGCAAGGACGAAGCCACCTTCGACCAGACGGTACACCTCATCAACGACTTCAAGGAGTATTTCATGAAGCAGGGGCAGCCCGTGTACGAGAACCCCTCGCCCGGCAACAAGGCGGGCGGCATCTCCACGCTGGAAGAGAAATCGCTGGGCTGCACGCAGAAGTGTGGTACATCCACCGTGCAGGGCGTCCTTAAGTATGGCGAACGGCTTCAAATCAAAGGCCTCAACCTCCTGAGCGCCCCCGGCAACGACCTCGTCGCCTCCACGGCCCTGGCCTCCGCCGGCTGCCAGATCGTCCTATTCACCACCGGCCGCGGCACGCCGTTCGGCAGCTTCGTCCCCACGATGAAGATCTCCACGAACACGCCGCTCTACGAGCACAAGCCGAACTGGATCGACTTCAACGCCGGCGTCATCGCCGAAGATACGCCGATGGACACCTGCGCTAAGCAGTTTATCGACTACGTCCTCCGCGTCGCCTCCGGGGAGCCCGTCAACAACGAGAAGAACAACTACCGCGAAATCGCCATCTTCAAGACCGGCGTCACGCTCTAAACGGAGATTCAAATGGTTGACAACACATTACTGGACGAACTCAGGGGACGGGAGGTCTATCTTTTCGTCGCCGACAAAGATGAGATTTCAGAGGCCGAATCGCCCTTCCCCGTCATCTATACGGGCATGGGGAAGATGCGGATGTTCAGCGCCCTGGTGAAATGGCATGAAAGCCGCAAGGCGGAGGGCACGCCGGTAATCCTGAATATCGGCAGCGCCGGCTCGGCGCGTTACCCCATCGGCGAAATCCTGCGGGTGACCCATTTTGTCAACGGAGGAAGCGATCTCATCTATGACAAAATCGATTTCCCCGGAGAAGGGTGCACCATTTTCTCGGGAGATTACTTCATGAGCACGCAGACCTTCAGCCCGGAGCAAGTCAGGACGCTTTCCGCCCAATACGACCTTTTCGATATGGAAGCTTATGCGGCCGCCTGCTTCTGCAAGATGCACGGCATTCCGTTCTACTGTCTCAAAGCCGTATCGGACAATCTGGACGGCTCGCTGAAAGACTGGCGGACCATCCTAGGAGAGATCCGAGAGAAATTTGCCGTCCTTCTGGGGAAACTGAGATAGCGGCTCTAATAGTACTCCACGTTGTAGCGTGTGAGGATATCCATATGCATATAATTGTCCCGGTGTGCCGGGACTTTTTTGAATATGCTGTAATCCACGAGGGCCTGGATGGCCATGGAGGCCTGCTCGTCGATATGCTGGGCGATGAGGAGGTTGACGGTGCCCCGCTGAAGGGCGGCGAGGTTGGAGGCGAGATTGTCGAAACCGACCACCCTGATCTTGTCGGCGACGCCGAGGCGCTCCAGATGGGCTGCAGTGAGGTAGATACGGGAATTGAACATCACCACGTGACGCACCTCAGGATGCTCCGCCCCGAAAGCGTCCATCGCCGCGGCCGTCTCTTCGGGCGCGTCCGGACGGACAAAGATCGTATGGATCTTGCAGTCGGGATAATGCTCCATCATATAGTCCATGAAGCCTGCCCGTCGGTTGATCGTCGGGTCGGACTGACGCTGCTGGTCGCGACGGATGCGGACGATGGCCACTTCATCCACGGCATAGCCCTGCGTCAGAAGGTCAGCGGCGAGGTAGCCGCTCTTGTACATCGGCATCCCGAAATAGGCCAGATAGCCGTCTTCTTCCAGTTTGGAATCGATATAGACGTATGGAATCCCCTTCTCCTGCAGGCGGGCGGCGAAGAGCATCGTCTCCGTCTTGAACATCGGCGCGACGACGACCCCGGCCGGATCGAGCGCCAAGGCCTTATCGCAGGCGGCACGGAAAGATTCCAGGTCATACTGGTCATAACTGACCCGCCGGATGTCCACGCCGAGATGGCTGACATTCTCCCGGGCCCGCACCAGTCCCGCCTCGGCCAGCTCCCAGAACTCGCCCTTCACGCATTCGGGCAGGACAACTGCGATGACGATATCCTTGTGCTGCGCCAGGAGCGAGGCATAAATGTTGGGCTGATACCCCGCCTCCTCGATGACGCGCATCACTTTCTCGTAGCTCTTCTTACTCACGCCCTCGCGGTTGTGCAGCACGCGGTCCACCGTCCCTTTCGACAATCCGGTCTGCCGGGCTATATCTTTGATAGTAATAGAATTCTTCTTTTGCATACGTCAATTACTTTATGACAATGTAAAGATATAAAAAAATCCGTTACCGTGCACGAAAATCACAAAAACTTCCGAAAATCTCAGCCATATTTCCGAGTAAACCGCGATGAAGTCACGAAAAGTTTATTATATTTGCGAAAACGTAATTTATTGGAAATGTCAACACAAAAGAAACTGATGACCAACTGGCGCTGGTGGCTGTGCTCGCTGCTGTTCGTCGCCACCACTGTCAATTACCTGGACCGCCAGGTACTCTCCCTCACTTACGAAGAATTCATCAAGCCCGAATTCCACTGGACCGACGCCAATTACGGCACCATTACGTCCTTCTTCTCCATCTTCTACGCGATTGCGTGCCTGTTTGCGGGCAAGTTCGTCGACTGGATGGGGACCAAGAAGGGCTACCTGATCGCCATCGGTGTATGGTCCGCCGGCGCCTGCCTCCACGCCGCCTGCGGCTGGGCCACGGCCACCTTCACCGGGATGGAAAGCGTCGCCGCCATGAAGGCCGTAGAATTCGGCTCCAATGCCGCCCTGGCCATATCCACCACATCCGTCTGGCTATTCCTCCTGTGCCGGGGCATCCTGGCACTCGGTGAAGCAGGCAACTTCCCCGCCGCCATCAAGGTGACGGCGGAGTACTACCCGAAGAAGGACCGCGCTTTCGCCACTTCCATCTTCAACGCCGGTGCGTCCGTCGGCGCCCTCGCCGCCCCGCTGTGCATCCCGCCGCTCGCCAAGGCGTTTGGCTGGGAATGGGCCTTCATCATCATCGGCGGCCTGGGCTTCATCTGGATGTTCTTCTGGGCATTCATGTATGACAAGCCCGAGAAGTCGAAACACGTCAACGAAGCCGAGCTGGAATACATCCACCAGGATGACGCCGCGGAGGCCGCCGAAAAGGCCGCTCTCGCCGCTGAGAAGACCATTCCGATGCTCCAGTGCTTTAAGTACAAGCAGACCTGGGCCTTCATCGTCGGCAAGTTCTTCACCGACGGTGTATGGTGGTTCTTCCTGTTCTGGGCACCTTCCTATTTCAGCAACCAGTTCCAGGCTCCCGCCACTTCCGGCCTCGGCCAGGCGCTGATTTTCACACTCTACGCCATCGTGACGGTCGTTTCCATCGGCGGCGGCTATCTCCCGAAGATCTTCGTTGACAAGAAGGGCATGAATCCGTACGCGGGACGTATGCTGGCGATGCTCATCTTCGCCTTCTTCCCCATCGCCGCCTTGTTCGCCCAGCCGCTCGGCATCGCGTTCAATACACCTTGGTGGCCGGCCATCCTCATCGGTCTCGCCGCCGCAGGGCACCAGGCCTGGAGCGCCAACCTCTTCTCCACCATCGGTGATATGTTCCCGAAGGGCGCCATCGCCACCGTCACCGGCATCGGTGCCATGGCAGGCGGCGTCGGCTCGATGATCATCCAGAAAGCGGCCGGTAACCTGTTTACCTACGCGGAGAATGCCGGAGCGGCCTTCACCTTCCTCGGCTTCGAGGGTAAGCCCGCAGGCTATTTCATCGTCTTCTGCTTCTGCGGTCTGGCTTACCTCATCGCCTGGAGCATCATGAAGGCCCTGGTACCGAAGTACAAGCCCATTGAAGTCTAGTGCGCGATGCGGAACTAATTGATCACAAACGATTTATCAAAAACCCTCTGCCCAAAATGGGGCAGAGGGTTTTCTATAATATTCTGACTTTTAATGTCTTACGCATCGCGGTCAGATTCCCGGGACAAGCCCGGGAATGACGAGCCTACTGCGCTTGGACGGTCGTAAACCAGGCGTCAGCGGTCTTGAGGTCGCCCTTGGACCAGCAGGAGCCGAAACTGTAGCAAACCTTTTCGCCCGAAACGACCTTCTTGAGCAGGAGGGCGTGGTCAAGGTCCTCGCGGAGAACGACTTCGTCCGCACCGGGCATCACGACGGCGACGCCGAGCATCCCGTCCTCGGGCTCTACGCTCTGGTCGGAAGCCTTTTCCCAGATACCATACCTGTCAGAAGCGGCAAAGCGCTCGATGACGGTATTCTGCTTGCCATGAAGCTTGATGCCGGCCGCCACGGCAAGGGAGTCCGCTCCCGTAAAGGTCCAGGTGTCCTCCACATCGACGAAATACGTATCGGCGCAGACCGTCAGTTTCTTGTCCAAAGCCACGGAAATGCCCTCCGCAGCCTCCCAGGCCGGATAATGCAGGACAAATTCAACCTTGTCCGGAGCCTCGGAGAGGATATCGTACGAACGATAATTTGTGGCAGGATAGCAGAGCTTGTCCCCGATAAACGGGACGGAGGCGCCGCCGCCGAGGGAGACAGCAACCTTGTAACAATCCTTACCGCCATGGTCGCGGTGGTAATAATTGCCCTCTTTCGCTGCATGGGCATACCAGTCATTCGCGACGAGCGCACCGGGCAGCTTGACCCAGATATCGACGCCGGGCGAAGTGGGATTTCCTTCAAGGGCCTTGCCGTAGATACGGCCGGCGACGAAGTTGTTCTCGAACACGAAATCGTCCTTCCGCTCAGGTACGAAACGGGCCATTACCTTCGACGTCTGCGCCTGCCCTCCGCAGGAGCACAGCAGCAACAGGGCCGCAAAAATATGAACATGTCTCTTCATATGCGTGTTGAATTAAAGATTCCCGGGACAAGCCCGGGAATGACAATTATCTCAAATCGGTCGTAGCGACGCCGTCCATATCGCCGTAGTCGTCGTTCTCGCCGCACATTCCCCAGATGAAGGTGTAGTTGCGCGTGGCGCAGGCGGCGTGGATGCTCCACTGCGGGCTGATGACGGCCTGCTCGTTGTGCATCCAGATGTGACGCGTCTCCTGCGGCTCGCCCATGAAGTGGCAGACCGCGGCGTCGGCGGGCAGTTCGAAGTAGAAGTAGACCTCCATGCGGCGGTCGTGGGTGTGGGCCGGCATGGTGTTCCAGGTGCTGCCCGGAGCGAGCTCCGTCATGCCCATCTGGAGCTGGCAGCAAGGTACGACCTCCTTCACGAGCAGGCGGTTGATCGTACGCTCGTTGCTCTCCTCCAGGCTGCCGAGATGCATCACGACGGCGTCTTTCTTCGACACCTTCTTGATGCCGGTCTCACGGTGGGCGGTGGCGCTGTTGAAGTAGAAATGGGCAGGTGCCTCCGGCGAATCGCTGCAGAAGGTGATATGCCGGTTACCGCGACCGACATAGAGCGCCTCCTTGGTATCGAGGTGGAAGGTCTCCTCCCCTACCTTGACGCTTCCGGGACCACCGACATTGATGATGCCGACCTCGCGGCGCTGGGTAAAGAAGTCCGCCCGGAGCACGTCGGGGGCGGTCAGCACCAGTTCCTCCTTGACGGGAACGGCGCCGCCCGCGATGATGCGGTCGAACATCGAATAGACCATGTTGATCTCGTCCGGAACCATTACGTTCTCGACGAGATATTCTTTACGGATACGCTCGGTATCATAGTGCTTCGCGTCCAGATTGCTGGAGGCTTGGCGTACGGTGCAGTTGATTTTGGACATGATTACTTGGGTTGTTTGCCGATGTAAGCCAGGATACCGCCGTCCACATAGAGGATGTGGCCGTTAACGAAGTTGGACGCATCACTTGCCAGGAATACAGCCGGGCCGGTCATGTCGTCCGGCGTTCCCCAGCGCTCTGCAGGAGTCTTCGCAACGATGAA
>CAMUZW010000104.1 GCA_947165305.1 uncultured Bacteroidales bacterium | reverse complement strand
GAGTATAGACGGTTTCCGCAATTAAGGACCCCCAACCTCTCTTTTTGATTACAATTTCTGCCTGATATGGACGAATTCCTTCGTGCGTCTGTTTGACTTGATGGAAGATGTCAACGACTGTTTCGACGCTTAGGTTTTTCTCTTTTTTGATGTCCTGGAAACCTTTCCAGAGAGCCTCCCTATAGTGTAGAATCTCCTTGGCCGGCCCCTCCAAGTAGTCATCTTCCTGGTAGGATAGTCTACGATAGAGCTCATCGTCCGTGGTAAATATATTCTCAATGGCACTACTGGCCTTTGCTTCCCGCAAGGCAATGGTATTGACGAAGATGGTCTGGTTGGGGAGCGTGGCCGCCAAGCCTTTTAACTCGGCCAGCCGTCTGCTTGCTTGCACCAGTTTGGCCCCGACTTCCTCATCCAGATATAATGACGTTTCAGGAGGAAGGGGCGGAAGTTGGTTGTAAGGAGTATGTCTATCGTATGCTTCCATTTTGACAGTTTTCTTTTCAATTGTCAAAAATAGCAAAAATTTGACAGATTGCAAAATTTCTGTCAAAAAACCGGCCCTCGAAGAGGCCGGCTTGTGCGGGTGAAGGGACTCGAACCCATACGCCTTGCGGCACCAGATCCTAAGTCTGGGTTGTCTACCAATTCCAACACACCCGCGAATTGGACTGTAAAGATAGGGAAAATTCAGTGGGTTTGCAAATAGATTCCCGGGACAAGCCCGGGAATGACGGAATGGGGCCGGGAATGACGGAACATCAGGTACGGGGGAAGGCAAATGCCAGGCAGGCCCAGCCGTCGCGGGAGAGGCGGCCGTCAGCAAGGAGGCCGACGGCGGTCACGGCATCGTAAAGGACCGGCACGTCGGCGTCGAAGAAGCCGCTGAGGAGCAGGAGGCCGCCGGGGCGGAGACTTCGCACGTAGGTCGGGAGGTCCTGCAACAAAATATTACGGTTGATATTGGCCAGGATGACATCGTACTTCCCCATCTGCAGGAGAGAGGCATCTCCGCAGCGGATTTCCATCCGGGAGCCGACGCGGTTCCAGTGGGCGTTGCCCCAGGCGGATTCGGCCGCGACCGCGTCGATGTCCACCGCATAGACTTTCGCGGCGCCCATCTTGGCCGCAAGGATACCGAGCAGAGCCGTCCCGCACCCCATATCCAGCACGGCACGGCCCCGGATCGCCTCCTCCCTCGAGAGCATCGCGCTCATCATCATATAGGTCGTCGGATGCGAGGCCGTTCCGAAGGCCATCTTCGGGTCGATCCAGATATTGAACCGCGTCCGGGCCACATCTTTGTTGAATGACGCTTTCACAGTCACCTTCCCGTCCACCACAATGGGCTCGAACCGCCCTTCCCATTCAGCGTTCCAGTTCTGCGCCTGCACCATGCCGGCCGTAAAGCCGGTCACCTCCGGGAATCCGCTCAGCACCGCCTTCAGATGCGAAGCATTATACAGATCCTTCTGGATGTAGCATTTCAGGAGCGGCGGCTCCGTCACGAACGATTCGTACGGCAATTCCGCCACCTCCGCCGTCACGATCTCCGAAAGCGATTCGGAGAAAGGTGACAACGTAATCGCAACCTCGATATATTCAAAACTATTCATCCGATTTCCTGGCGGCCTGCTTTTCCGCCTTGCGCCGGGCCTTTTCCTGCCGGTGGACTGCCTTCTCGACCTGCCGCTCCGCACGCTTCCCGGCCACGGCCGCCTGGCGGAAATTCATCGTAGAGGTATCGACCATGTCGTCGAAATCCTTCTCCTGCGCCCGCAGCGTATCGATCTTCTCCGCCACCCGGTCCTGCACCGACAGGCTGTCCTGCATCATCCGGAGCGAATCCAGCTGTGCCTTGGTCAGCGTATCCACTTCCGTCTCCATCGAGTAGCCGACCGCATCCTTCCGGTCCTGGACCAGATGCTGCTCACGGTTCTCCCGCATGGCCTTCTCAACCCCCTTCTCAAAGATATTGTGAATGGAATTGATCAGCGAATACTGCACGGTATCGAGCTGCTTGGTAAAGACCGGCACATTGGTATTCTTGTACTTCGCCTTGCCCAGCCGGAACTTCATCTTGTCGAAATCATCCCCGAAGATGTTGAGCCCGAACCGGATCAGCAGCGGCGACCGCAACACTGAAAGATGATATTTGTACGACTTGTCGAGATGCTGGATGCCGCTCGCCGCCACGGTGTAACGGTCTACCTTCATCACGAACGGGAAAATCTCCAGCGTGTTATCCCGCACGATCCCCGTCACGCCGATCTTTTCGACTCTCGCCTCCTCCTTATTCTTGAACATCAGGACTTTTGCAATCTTGGTAAACTGTTCGCTGTCCCGCAGCGACAGGTCCTTGCCCGAAATCCGCATGACGCCGTCAATGGAGGGAAGCACGATGTTCATCTCCGTATCCATGTCGGCCGTGGCCGCGAGCTCGCAGTCCAGCAGGCCGGCGAAAGACTTGAGCATCGGGACGATGGTGTCGAGGGCCGGGAACAGTGTGATGACCTTCTCCGCCGTAATATCCACCATATTGAGGTCGAATCCTACCTGGATATCCTTCCGCGACTGTGTCGAATAGAATCCCTCAAAATAGATATCTCCCATGTTGGAAGTCGCCACGGTATTGGTCACCTGCAGGCAGCGCTGCTTCATGGCGATATCAGAGGCCGCCCAGGTCACCAGCAGGCTGTCGTACCGGATCCGGTTGGCATTCAGGGTAATCTCCGCCTCCAGATTGGCCGGAATGACGATCAGCGAGGAACGCGCGACCGAATCCGTGACCACGGTCTCGCTGACCTTCTTCCGATAAGCCGCATCGCTTCCGAGGCCCTCATTGAGCGATTTGTCATAGCGCGTCGGCTGATACGACGCGCCGGAGGCATATCCGCGCATCAATTCATTGGCGTCGATGTAGTCGGAATTGATGTCCGCAACCAGACGGAGCCGTCCGTATCCCGAGGTCAGAGCCCTCCGTAGACCGCTCAAGGTCGCATTGGCCGAGATATCAGATACGCCGGAATTGACAAAAATATTGTCGAAAGAAATCTTGTCGTTGGTAAACGATCCGGACACATCCGACACGCGGGTCTCAAGCGGGAAATACGGAGTAATGATATCACCGGCGTCCAGCGTCAGCTTGCCGGAGAAGTCCCAGTTCTGGATATAGGTCGCGAGAGACTTGTCGAGCTTGATGTGTATATCTTTCCGCGCGAACTCCGCGTCGGTCATCCACGAAGGCCGGCGGCGGGAAGCGAAGGCCTTTCGGAAAAGGGAATCCCTGGGAACGCCGGGATAAACCCGCTGCAGCGAATCCAGCAACCTTGCACTCCGCTGCCGCGTCCGGGACTTCGAAGCGGCCTTGGAAGCATTCGCGCTGAAATCCAAACCATCCAGCGCAATCCGGTTGACGTCCTTTCTCGCCACCACATTGCGTGAGGAACTCGTCAGGCTCAGCACAGGCGAAGGAGAGGCCTTGGTAGCGGGCGTAATCCGGAAAGTCTCCCGGTTGTCCGTGATCTCCAGCGAGAGATCCGATGCGTCGCGGACCGAAATCACATCTCCGCTCAGGACACCCATAAACGGCGTGAGACTGCCCGTCGAACGGAGGATGGCCGCCGAATTCTGCCCCTGCAGTTTCAGGTTGCCGCCACGGACGTAAATATTGTCCCGGTAGGTCACATCCAGGGTGTCGAAACCGGCATCCAGGCTGAGCACGCGGGCGCCGCGGCGGAGGTTGCTGTCGAGGGTATTCCCCTTGATAGCAAGCTTGGCCACGGACTTGTTGACCTCAACGACGACCGTATCGGGCACGTCGTCAATATGCAGTCCCTTGATATTCAGTTTCCCGTCGATGGAAGCGTTGCCGATTTTCGCAAGATCCAGCTGGGAAAGGAGAAGTTTTGCAGAAAGTTCTCCGGAGACATCCCCCCGGCCCGTTATTCCGCGTTCTTTTGTGAAAAGGTCCGTCAGCGCCTTGACATCGGTATCGAAGAAGCCGTCGGCCTTGATGGCAGGATCCGGCCCGAGGGCGTCGGTAACCGTCCCGGCCGCCATCAGTTCCACGCCGAGCGCATCGACCATCAGTTCTTTGGCATCCACATCCAGCCGGCCGTCTGAATCCGTCTGCGCTTCAGCGTTCAGCGACACGTATCCGTTATACGGGAATCCGTCATAAGCCAGGTGCGCCTCAGGGATCACGACCTCCGCGATCAGTTCGGGCAATGCCTTCGTCTCCGGAACGTAATCACCATCGCAAAGCGCCGTCAGAGAGACCTTCGCATCAGTCTTGAGCTTCTTCAGGACAGGGATGTTGTCTCCCAGAAATTTTACGACATCATTGACGGATGCATCATCGATGGCCGCTTCCGCGCGGATGTACGTCCTTTCCGGATAGAATACCGCCTCCCCGTTGCCGTCCAGCGACAACGTCGCCACATCGAGGCCGAGCTGGTCCAGCTGCACCTCAAACAGGCTGTCCGCCCGGGCCGGGAGGGAACCCTTCGCCCTGAGCGCCACGGGAACCTTGAGCCGGCCGAAAGACCCGGTCGCCAGCGAGACATCCGCAGCCGCATCTACCTGGAGGTCGTCCCGGGTGCCCTTTACGCCAAGGTGCGTCAGGCTGACTGCCAGTGTGTCGGAAGGAATCCTGCCGGCAAAGAAAAGCGAATCAACGTCCAGATCCACCTTGCTGTCCATCCACCGGTCGAGGAGAATATCCCCCTGGAAGCCCATCTTCTGCATCGCGACGACCCCGAAGAGGGTGTCCGCCGGGTCGGTAAAGACGATCAGCGGCTTGTCGTCGAGCGTAATCTTTTTCACCGTCAGCGGCGGGAGGCCGGCGGAAGCGGCGGAGTCCTTCGGCTGCAGGAACTTCAGGACCATCCAGTTGGCCGCCGTCGAATCGTAATAATGTCCGAATACCCGCGGACGCGACAGCGTCGCGTGACGCAGGTTATACTGCCCCCTAAAGGCGGAGATATAATCGATGCTGGCCGACAGGCTGGATACGGATAGCAGCGTATCCGCCGCTTCCGAACGGCCCGCAGACAGCAGGAAATCTTCCCCGGATACGGTCTTGTCGTCAAAAACGGCAAACCGGTCGTGCGGATAAGTGATGCAGAGGCCGTCGGCCGTCACGTTAAGGAAAGGAAAACTCTTGAAAACGGATGCGTGTACGCGGTCGATGCTGACCGTCCCCTCCACGAACTGGGAGGCGATGCGGTTGACGATGCGCGTCAGGACCTTGTCGCTGAGCGCAATACGTACGGCAGCCAGGAGCAGGACCAGTCCGCCGACAAGGCCCAGCAGTACATTCCGGATAATCTTTCCCGCGCGAGACGCCATTCTTCTCTGTCTTATAACCTACAAATATAACAAAAAGATTCCGGAACAAGTCCGGAATAACAAAAAAACGGCGGCCTTGCGGCTGCCGTTTTAAGAGAAAAGCAATAAAAAATTATTGCTCGTCCTGAAGCTGGAGATGCTGGACATAGATCGCCTTCTGAAGAGCGATGCGCTTCTTCACGGACGGTTTCTCGAAATTCTTGCGGGAGCGGAGCTCACGGATGATTCCGGTCTTTTCGAATTTCCTCTTGAACTTCTTGAGTGCTCTCTCGATGTTCTCTCCTTCCTTGATGGGTACTATGATCATTGCTTTACACCTCCTTTTTCATTTGGGACGACAAAGGTAGAACATTATTCTGACATTTCAAAATAATTTTTTCGTACCCAGTATTCAAAAAGCGGATCGATGATCACGGGATTCTCCCTTTCGTCAAAAGTCAGGATCTCTTTTTTCATCAAAGCTTCCTTGACGCGCTTGACGTTGGCCGAAGAATTCAGATGATACTTCCGGACCGTATCCGCGCCGCTGAAGCGGGTGTTTCCCTCCAGTACAGCCTGCAGCAAATGCACCTGATGCGTCGTCAGATCATCCATGATCGCCCGGAAACGGGGTTCATAGACCGCCATCATGCACGAAAGGGCCTCCGTCAGGACCGGTTCCATGATATAACCCTTGGAGCGGGAATCGCACATCGAGACGAAATGATTGATATAGAACAGATTGTTCCGGAACAGATGACAGGCTCCGAGCAGGAGGTTCCGGTCAATGACCTTCCCGCTCGAGAGGAAGCCCTTTACCAGGTGGTCCACAATCTCCCGTTCGTCGACCGTCCCCATCGGCAGCCGTTCGACATTCCGGTAGAAATACCGCCTGTGTCCAAGGATATCATCCATCGCATTCACCTTGGAACCGGTCAGGATATAGGAAAACAGCCGTCCCCCGCCGGAGCCCTTCTCCTTCATGACGGCATCCATCGCGCGGAAAAGTTGATCGCCATCCTCGATATAGTCTATATTCTGGAACTCGTCGATGATGAGGATCATCCGCGATCCCCGCTCTTCGGCCAGCGAATAAGGCAGGTGCATCATCGCCAGGATATCGGCCTCGTCCACATCCCAGTTCAGCGAGACCACCTCGTCTGACCGTGAGAACGCCTCCCGGTCAAAGATGAAATGCGTACCGGCCAGATGCTTTGCGATGATGGCGGCATACTCGTCCGGCGTTGCGGCAGCCATCCGGATGACGGCGCCGCCGAACCGCTGCAGAAACTGCTCCCGCGAGCGGATATTCTGCACCGAGAACTGCCCCGTCTGCCAGGTCACCCCTCCTACGCGCAAATTGAACAGAGCCTGCTGGATAACAGAGCTCTTGCCTCCCTTCGGCGGAGCGACGATAGCCACATTCTCCCCCTGCGATATCAGGTTGCTGAGAATGGTGCACTCGGTCTTCCGGCCGATGAAATGTTTGCCGGTGACAAATTTGTCGTAGATAAACGGGCCGTCCATCGTTACAAGCCGATTGTCTTGAAGAAATCATTCCCCTTGTCGTCCACCAGGATGAAGGCCGGGAAATCCTCCACCGTGATCTTCCAGATCGCCTCCATGCCGAGTTCTGGATATTCCACGCATTCGATGGACTTGATGCTGCTCTGTGACAGCACGGCCGCCACGCCGCCGATCGTGCCGAGGTAGAAGCCGCCGTGCTTCTTGCAGGCATCCGTAACGACCTGGCCGCGGTTGCCCTTGGCGATCATCACGAGCGATGCGCCCTGCGCCTGGAATTCATCCACATACGGATCCATCCGGTTGGCAGTGGTGGGGCCCATCGAGCCGCACGGATAGCCTTCCGGCGTCTTGGCCGGGCCGGCGTACAGGATCGGATGGTCCTTAAAGTACTGAGGCATCCCCTCTCCGGCATCCAGGCGGGCCTTCAGCTTGGCGTGGGCAATGTCACGGGCCACGATGATGGTGCCCTTGAGGTTCACGCGGGTTCCTACGGCATATTTGGTGAGTTCCGCGCGCACGGCGTCAATGCCCTTGTCCAGGTCGATTTCGATGCCCTTCGGGCCTTCGCCGGGACGGCGGAGTTCTTCGGGGATGAGCTCCGACGGGTTGACATCCATCTTCTCGATCCACACGCCGTCGGCGTTGATCTTGCTCTTGATATTGCGGTCGGCCGAGCAGCTGACGCCCATTCCGATGGGGCAGCTCGCACCGTGGCGCGGCAGCCGGATCACACGGATGTCGTGGGCGAGGTACTTGCCGCCGAACTGGGCGCCGAGCCCGATCTTCTGCGCCTCTTTCAGCAGCTTCTGCTCGAGGTCGATATCCCGGAAGGCACGGCCGGTCTCGTCGCCGGTCGTCGGAAGGCCGTCGTAATACTTGATGCTGGCGAGCTTGACCGTCAGGAGGTTTTTCTCGGCACTGGTGCCGCCGATCACGAAAGCGATGTGGTAGGGCGGGCAGGCCGCCGTTCCGAGGCTCTTCATCTTCTCAACGAGGAACGGGAGCAGGGTACCCTCGTTCTGGATGGTGGCCTTGGTCATCGGATAGAAGTAGGTCTTGTTGGCAGAACCGCCACCCTTGGCCACCATCACAAACTTATACTCAG
>CAMUZW010000103.1 GCA_947165305.1 uncultured Bacteroidales bacterium | reverse complement strand
CTTTCCTGATATCCCATGTGAATGTGCCGCTCTATCTCGATGCGGTGTCCGGCGCCAAGGCCGTGCGGCTCGCGGATGCGCTGCGGCTCTCCGGCGGCCCGGTGCATGCGGTCAAATGCAATGTGCTGGAGGCCGGCGTGCTTTCCGGTATCCCCGGGTGCGGGCGCATGTATATCAGCAGGGGAGCGGACGGCATCCGGATCCTGGAGGACGGCGTTGCGGAGGATATCCCTGCGCTGCCGGCCAGGGTCGTGAACGTGACGGGCGGCGGCGATGCGCTGTTTGCCGGGATCATCCATGCCGGTCCCTCGGCGTCCGCTTCCGATGCGGCCCGTTTCGGGCTCCGCTGCGCCAAGTATGCCGTTGAGAGTCCTGACGCTGTCAATCCGGATGTCTCGTTACTGATGATTTGCAAATGATTTAGAAAAGGTATATCTTTGGACATTAAACAGATAAAAGATATGTTACGGACCAACCGCGGACTTTGCAAGTACATTTTCCTTTCCCTCATTACCTTCGGGATCTATGGCCTGGTCGTCAAGTGCCATATTTCCGAGGAGATCAACCAGGTCGCTTCCCGTCGCGACGGGAAACACACGATGCATTACGCCCTGATTTTCTTCCTTCTCACAGGGGTAACCTTCGGGATCGCCCCGCTTGTATGGTTCCACAAACTGTCGAACCGCATCGGCGATGAACTGCTCTTCAGACGGATCGATTACAGTTTCAGCGCCGATTCTTTCTGGGGATGGTACTTCTTCGGATCGCTGATCATTGTCGGTCCGTTCATTTATTTCCACAAACTCCTGAAAGCGATGAATCTCATCAACGGCGCCTACAACACCAGAATGAATGCTGCGGCGCTGACGGATGAAATGCGCGGCCTTTAATTGACAGACAGATTAATCACCTCCTTCAATAAGATCTGTACCAGACGGGGCAGGGCGTAGTCGGAGAGGGCGGATTCTGGAATCCAGATAAAATCCTCAGGAAGCGGCGGGCGGAAACCGGGTTCGCAGACATAGAAGTCGGCGTAGATGGTCTGGTGTGTAAGCTGGTGGCGGACGCCGGTGCGGAGAGGGGGAAGATTCCGGAACAGGTCCGGAATGACAGGTGCGGGGTCCGGAATGACAGACGCGGGGGCCGGAATGACATCGTTCTCTATAAGATACGGCTCCCAAAGGCCCTGCCAGATGTCGCCGGGGCCGCGGCGGTGGATAGCCGTCATGCCGTCGACGCGTAAATACACATAAACGAAGTGGCGTTCTTTGATGCCCGGACCGGCTTTGCGGACGGGCAGTTCGGCCGTCCGGCCTGTCTGAAGGGCGATGCATTCTTCCCTTAAAGGACATGTCAGGCAGGCGGGATTCTGCGGTGTACAAAGCGTCGCTCCGAAGTCCATCATCGCCTGGTTGAAGTCGCCGGGCCGGTCTGCCGGAAGGAGCGACTGCGCGAGGGCGGTGAAGCGTTTCTTCGCTTCCGTTGTCCCGACGGGTGTATCGATCCCGTAAACCCTTGACAATACGCGATATACATTGCCGTCGACGACGGCGGCGGGCAGGCCGAATGCGAACGATCCGATGGCGGCGGCCGTGTAATCGCCGACTCCTTTCAGGGCACGGATCCCTTCCAGCGTCGAAGGGAATCCGCCCTGCGCGACGATTTGCCGGGCAGCGGCGTGCAGATTCCGGGCACGGCTGTAATACCCCAGGCCCTGCCAAAGCCTGAGGACTTCATCCTCCGAAGCCGCGGCAAGGGATCCGACGTCCGGGAAGCGTTCCATGAAGCGCTCCCAGTAGGCCGTACCCTGTGCGATCCGTGTCTGCTGGAGGATGATCTCGCTGAGCCAGATGGCATAAGGGTCGGTGGTCCGCCGCCAGGGAAGATCCCTGCCGTATGACGCATACCACGTCAGGATTATTTCGGAGAAGGATGCCATTGCCGTGCAAAGTTAGTAAGAAAATGCCGGTAATTTGCAAAAGCGCGCTTTTCTGTGTATTTTTACAAGATGAAAAATTTGAAAGGACATTTCCTGTTCCTGGTCAATCCGATCTCCGGCGGACGGTCCAAGGATGCCGTCGTCAAAGAGATCCGGAAGGCTATTCAGGAGGGGTTGGACGGGGAGATCCGTTTTACGGAATATGCCGGCCACGCGACGGTGCTCGCACGTGACGCCGAAGCTGATGCCGTCGTCGCCGTCGGCGGCGACGGGACGGTCAGCGAAGTGGCGCAGGGACTCGTCGGGACTGGCAAGGCACTCGGAATCATCCCCTGCGGGAGCGGTGACGGCCTGGCCCTTCATCTCGGGATCAGCCGCCGGCCGGCGAAAGCCCTGGAAACGCTGCTGGAAGGGCATCGGGAAACGATTGACTACGGTCTTGTCGACGGAAAGCCGTTTTTCTGCACGACGGGCGTGGGGCTGGACGCGGAGGTCGCCTTCCGTTTTGCCGCTTCCGGCAAACGGGGGCTATGGACTTATATTTCCCTCGCCTGGAACATCTGGCAGCACTTCACTCCCGAAACCTATACCATAGATGTGGACGGCGAGATCCTGACGGCTCCAGCCGTCTTTGTGACGGCCGGCAATGCCAACCAGTGGGGCAATCAGGCCCGGATCACCTCGCTGGCTTCGGTACAGGACGGCCTGCTGGACCTGACGGTTGTCGCGCCTTTCAAAACGATCGAAATTCCCGTCCTCGCCGCAAAGCTTCTGCTTGGAAGAGCTCACACGAGCCGCCGGGCGATGATGCTCCGCGGGCGCCGGATTGTCATCCGCCGGGCGCACGGAGGCCCGGCCCATTTCGACGGAGACCCTTGCACAAAAGGGGTGGAAATCGTTGCAGAAGCCGTTCCGGCGGCACTTGATGTCATTGTCCCCAAGGATAGAAAGATATGAAAGAGAAGAAAATCATTTCGGACTGGTTCGCGTTTTTCGCCCCCCGGTTCCTTTGTCTGACCCTGCTCCTCGGACTGCTGGTCCGCATCGTCCTCATCCTGCACCCGCTGACGGTGGTGGACTGGGGCTTCACAGACTGGCTGGCCATCTTCGGCTTGGGATTCATCAGCGACATTGCATTTACGGCCATCGCCCTTCTGCCGGCGTTCGTCGCTTATACGCTGATGACCTATGACAAATACCGGAAGCCCTGGGGATATATCCTGTGGGGACTGTTCCTGTTGCTGACGCTCTATGTCGTGTTCTTCAACGACATTACGGACGAATACGGCGGTCCGCTGCCGCGCATCGTCAATATCCTGCTGTCCGTATTGCTCTTACGCGCATCGCTCAAGCTCTTCATCCCCCGTATCCGCAAGGGCTGGCGGACGGCCGCCATCTACATCGTGATGATGCTCTATGCGTGCTGCGCCGTGACCATCGCCTTCTGCGAGGTGGTGTTCTGGACGGAATTCGGCGTCCGTTTTAACTTCATCGCGGTGGATTATCTGGTCTACACAAACGAAGTGATCGGCAACATCGTCGAGTCTTATCCGATCTTCTGGATGGTGCTCCTGATGCTCCTGGTGTCCGGCGGCATCTGCTGGCTGATGGTCCGCGGGAAGGATATCCGCGAAAGCGGCGTATCCAGCTGGAAGCAGTGGGGAATTACTTTTGTGTCGCTTGCCGTACTGGCTTTCTGCGGCGGACTCTGGCTTCACTGGAGCTACCGTAACCTCCAGCGGAAGAATCTCTACGCCACCGAGCTGCAGGAAAACGGCTGCTGGTGCTTCCTGGAGGCTTTCATGTCCAACGAATTGGATTATGAGAAATTCTATGCGCTGCTGCCGCAGGAAGAGGCCCTGGCCCTGCAGCGCGCGATGTGCGGGCAGGAGGAGAACGGCCTCCGGCTCGTGCGCGACACCCTTCCGTCCGTACAGAAAAACATCGTCCTCATCACGGTCGAGAGCCTCAGTGCCGATTTCCTGGGCCGCTATGGCAATGCGGAGGGGCTTACGCCCAGCCTGGATTCCCTGGCGGAGAAAAGCCTGGTGTTCGACAATCTCTTCGCGACCGGGAACCGCACCGTACGCGGACTCGAGGCCGTCACGCTCTGCATTCCGCCGTCAGCGGGGGAGAGCCTCGTCAAGCGCCCCGACTGCAGCGGCCTGTTCTCCGTGGGGCACGTCCTCCGGGACTACGGCTACAGGACATCCTTCGTCTATGGCGGCGACAGTTATTTTGACAATATGGGCACCTTCTACGGTGCCTGCGGCTATGATATCGTCGACAAGAAGACCTACGACAAGGATGCGATCGTCTTCTCCAATATCTGGGGCACGTCGGATGAGGATTCTTACCGGGAGGCCCTGAAGCGGTTCGATGCATCCTATGCCGCCGGGGAGCCTTTCTTCGCCCAGATCATGACGATCTCCAATCACCGGCCTTACACCTATCCCGAAGGAAGGATTACATACGAAGGCAATCCGATGAGCCGCCGGGCGGCCGTGAAGTATACCGACTGGGCGATCGGCGATTTCATCGCACAGGCGTCGGAGAAGCCCTGGTTCGGAGAGACGGTCTTCGTCATCATGGCCGACCACTGCGCTTCTTCGGCCGGCAAGACCTCCCTGCCGCTGGAGTGCTACCACATTCCGGCGATGATCTATTCCCCTGGATTTATCGAGCCGAGGGCCGTGGATAAGGTCTGTTCGCAGATCGACCTGATGCCGACGCTGCTGTCCATGCTGCATATGAGTTATGACTCACCGTTCTACGGACAGGATATCCTCTCGGACGGTTTCCGGGAGCGGGCCTTCATGGCGACGTATCAGGATCTCGGATACTATGCGGACGACATCCTGACCGTACTTTCGCCGGTCCGGCGCGTGCAACAGTTCTCCGCCGTCCGCCACGACGGATGGTCGTATGAGGAGATTCCTTTGGAAAGACCCGCCGAAGATGTGCTGCGCGAAGCCCAGGCCTTTTATCAGACGACAAATCTTTCTTTTAAACGTTAAAAGTATTATTTGCTGATACGATAAAGAATCGTTATATTTGTACGTTTTATATTTAGAAATTTTAACCAAATAATTATAACACTTCCGTAATGAGAAAATTTCTCCATGCAGCGGCCGTCATGCTGGTCGCCATTTCTCTTAACAGCTGCTTTGTCGGCAAATTTATGTGCAATTACGCACTGAAGTTTAATCCCCACGGCGTCGAGGATATTGAGCGTACGCGTCACAAGGCGGATTCGCTCCTCCCCGGAAGCACGGCCTGGTATGACGGCCTCCGCGCCGAAGGGTTGCTCAAGGATACGACGATCACCGGCTATGAGGATGCGCGGATCCATGCCTGCTATGTCCCTGCGAAGAATCCTTCCGATGCACAGGGTACGGCCATTGTCGTGCACGGCTACGGCGACAACCACTTTGTCTTCCTGTATCTGGTCCGGATGTACCGTGACGATTTCAACTACAACGTCCTTTTCCCGGATCTGCAGTATCACGGCTATTCCGAAGGCGACTATGCGCACATGGGCTGGTATGACCGCCTGGACCTGCTCAAATGGGCCGGTGTCGCCCACGATATCTTCCAGGATGATTTCATGGTCTTCCATGGCGTCTCCATGGGTGCCGCGACGGTGATGATGGCAAGCGGCGAGCCGCTGCCGGCGTATGTCAAGGCGATTGTCGAAGACTGCGGCTATTCCTCGGTCTGGGATCAGTTCGCCACCAACCTGAAGCAGAGCTTCCATATGCCTCCGTTCCCGATCCTCACGAGCGCCAACATCGTCTGTAAGAAGAGATACGGCTGGTCCTTCAAGGAGGCTTCTTCCGTGAACCAGCTGGCAAAGTCCGAGGTGCCGATGTTCTTTATCCACGGCGACGCCGACGACTTCGTTCCGTTCTCGCACCTGCAGAAGAATTTCGATGCCAAGAAAAAAGGCTACAAGGATATGTGGGTGGCCGAAGGCGCCGTCCATGCCAACGCGTTCGCGAAATATCCGGAGGAGTATAAGAAGAGGGTGGCCGGATTCCTGGAGACGGTCCGCAATATTCTCGAGGCAGACAAATATCTCAAGTAGGCCTCCTGCATGGACTCCGTAAAGATTATTGAAATCAAGAAGAGCGTTTTCGCCGACAACCAGTCGGATGCGGACGCTCTTCGCGCTTTTCTCAAGGAGAAGGGCGTATATCTGCTGAATCTCATGTCGTCGCCCGGCAGCGGTAAGACGACGACGCTCATCCGGACCATCAACCTGCTAAAGGACAAACTCCGGATCGCCGTGATGGAAGCGGACATCGACTCCGATGTCGATGCCGTCAAGATCCGGGAAGCCACCGGTATCGAGTCGATCCAGCTTCATACGGGCGGGATGTGCCACCTGGATGCGGAGATGACCCGCCAGGGGCTCGACAACCTGTCTCTGGAAGCGTTTGACCTCGTGATCCTCGAAAATGTCGGCAACCTCGTATGCCCGGCGGAATTCGACACCGGCGCGGTCCGCAACGCGATGATCCTTTCGGTCCCGGAAGGTCACGACAAGCCGCTCAAATATCCTCTTATGTTCTCTGTCTGCGATACGGTCGTCATCAACAAGATGGATGTCGCGCCGTATTTCGATTTCGACCTGGAGAAATGCCGGGAGTACGTCCGCATGCGTAACCCCGGGGCACGGGTCATTCCTATCTGTGCCAAGACCGGGGAGGGTGTGGATGCCTTTGCCGACAGGCTTTATGAAGAAGTAATTAACTGGAAAAAATAGCGCTTATGCCCGAGATGTCCAAAAAGTATGTCCCCAAGCATTTTGGAGACAAGAATCCGAATCCGAAACTCATCAAGTTTGTCCGTCATGTGACCGACCGCGTGCCCGGCAAGATCAAGATGACGACCGAAGCCCCCGAATACTGGGGCCTGGCCTGCATCTTCGAAGACGAAATGGATGCCGTCACCCGTGAGGCCTCGCTCGACCTGCTGCTCGACATGCTGCCCGGAAGCCCGTTCAAGGTGCGCAAGCACTGGACGAGGGACCAGCTTCACCAGCTGAATGCAAAGAAGCATTATACAGCCTCTCCGGAGGCGTTCGACGCACTGCTCGACAAGCTGGCTTATTTCGGCATGCTGGAGTATGACTATGGTGACAAATACACGAAGGACGGTCCGGTTCCCGGAACGACTTTTAACCGTGAAGACCGCATCTACTGGGTCCCGATGTTCGTACCGGGCAGTGCCGAATACACCAACATGAACGTCGAGTTGATGGACAAGCATCCCGAGCTTGCGATGTTCTTCGAGCGGATGACCTTCCTTCCGCTGGAGAAGATTACGCCGAGCGTCCCGATGGGCGGCTCCGGCATCGGCATGCACGTCATCCCGGTCGAGAAAGCCATTTCGATGGAGAACCAGTCGATCGATATCGAACACATTTCCTACTGGCTCAAACGCTATGAGGGCCATCTCGGCGTGGGCATCTGCTCCTGCCGCTACGGGCGCAAGAAACTCGACGAAGGCTGCGCCGACGACTATCGCGACTGGTGCATTGGCGTCGGCGACATGGCCGACTACCTGGCCGAAACGGGCCGCGGCCATTATATCACCTACGACGAGGCGATGGCCATCCTTCAGAAAGCGGAAGACCACGGCTTCGTCCATCAGGTGACCAACATCGACGGCGAGGGCAAGATCTTCGCCATCTGCAACTGCAACGTCAAGATCTGCAACGCCCTGAGGACGTCGCAGCTTTTCAATACGCCGAATATGTCGCGGAGCGCTTATGTGGCGAAGGTCGACCCGAAGAACTGCGTCGCCTGCGGCCGCTGCGTGGAATACTGCCCGGCCGGTGCCGTCAAGCTCGGCCAGAAACTCTGTACTTCGCACGGAGCCATCGAGTATCCCCGTCAGGAACTCCCCGATGCGACGAAATGGGGCCCGCACAAGTGGACGGAGGATTACCGCGACAAGAACCGCGTCAACTGCTATCCGACCGGTACATCTCCCTGCAAGACGGCCTGCCCGGCGCATATCGCCGTCCAGGGTTATTTGAAGAAGGCTGCCGAAGGAAAATACCGCGAGGCGCTCGAGCTCATCAAGCGGGAGAATCCGTTCCCGGCCGTATGCGGACGCGTCTGCAACCGCCGCTGCGAGGATGCCTGCACCCGCGGGACCATCGACCAGCCGATCGCCATCGACGCCGTCAAGAAATT
>CAMUZW010000102.1 GCA_947165305.1 uncultured Bacteroidales bacterium | reverse complement strand
TCTCCGGCCCGACGTCCCGGTCTGACGGACGTCCGCTCTGTTTCAGGGCATTTTCCGGCCCGACGTCCCATTTTTCGGGACGTCAGCACCAGACACCGAAGCAGACTGCCGGCAGTCATCAAGACGATCCAAGGCAGACAACGCGGCAGAACGGGCATCAAGGCAGATGCAAAAGGGCCGCCCTGCCGGGCAGCCCTTATTGTGCGGATATTGCAGATCCTGCTGCAAGAAACGGAATCCGGATCAGAAGCCGAGCGCCGTAACGTAGACGTCGGACGCCGTGGCGCAATGGGCCTCGATAAAGGCGTTGCAGGCGGTACCGACAAACAGGAACACAATCAGCGTCGAGACGATGATACCGATGATGCGGAGGCGCTTGAGCCAGATCTTGTTGTTCCAGCCGATGGACTGGAACATGCTCCAGAAGCCGTGGTTCAGGTGCAGCCAGACGGCCACGAACCAAATGATATAGAGGGCGAGGATCCACCATTGACCGAAGGTCTGGAGCAGGAGTGCATACGGGTTCTCAGCTTCTGCTCCCATGAACTCCCGCAACTGCATCTTGGCCCAGAAATGGCACAGATGGAACGCCAGGAAGCCGAGGATGATGATTCCGAGCACAACCATGTTCTTGGCGGACCAGCTGTCGGCATTGGCTTTGCTCGCCACTTCATAGCGCTTCACACCGCCGCGGGCCTTGACGTTGACGACCGTCAGATAGATGCCATAGCCGATATGGACAAGAAATCCCAGCGCCAGGATGGGGACCATGATATCGATAATGGGGGTCGACATAAAGTCGCATCCCAACTGGAAGAGTCCGTCTCCCTTGGAGAAGAGCTCCGCATCGGCCGCTACTTTACCGAAAGTCCCGTTGAAAGAGTCGATGACCGAGAAGAAGTTGATCGTTCCGTGAAGAATCAGGAAGAGAATCAGGAATGCGCCGCTGATGCTCTGGATAAATTTCCTTCCGATGGAAGAAGTGAGAAAATTTGCCATATAATTTGTTTACCGTAGCAATAATTGCCGTTTACAGAATGCAAATATAATTAATCCGTTTGGAAGTTTCATCATTTTCCTATATTTTTGTTTGCTTGAAAATCGACAACAATATGTACAAACGCGTATTACTTAAATTAAGCGGCGAGAGCATGGGAAGCAGAAACGGCGTCGGCTTCAACACCGAGGCCCTCCGCAGCCTGGCCAGGGAAATCGCCGACGCCTCCCGCGCCGGCCTTCAGATCGGCATCGTCAACGGCGGCGGCAACATCTTCCGCGGCGTGCAGGGCGCAGAGAAGGGATTTGACCGTGTAGACGGTGACAAGATGGGTATGCTTGCCACGGTCATCAACGCCCTGGCCCTTGCCGGATTCATCAAGGCCGAAGGCGTACCCGCCAAGGTGTTCACCTCCGTCCCGATGGAGCCGTTCGCCCATTACTATATGCGTGACGACGCCGTAGCCGAACTCGAAAAAGGCACCGTCGTCATCATCGCCGGCGGCACCGGCAACCCGTTCTTCACCACCGACAGCGGAGCCGCCCTCCGGGCCCTCGAAATCCGGGCGGACGCCCTCCTCAAAGGCACCCGCGTAGACGGCGTCTACACCGCCGATCCCGAGAAAGACCCCACGGCCGTCAAATACGACTCCCTCACCTTCGACGAAGCCCTCGGCAAGAACCTCAAGGTGATGGACCGCACCGCCTTCGCCCTCTGCAGCGACGGAAACATGCCCATCATCGTCTTCAACATGGAGCAGGAAGGCAATCTCACCCGCCTCCTGCACGGTCAGGCAGTCGGCACACTTGTTCACAAATAAAAACACTATAACCATGTTACCCAAAGCCAAAGAAATCGTAGAGGCCGCCAGCCTTAAGATGCAGGACACGGTCGACTTCCTCGAAGAAGACCTCAAGACCTACCGGGTCGGCAAGGCCAACCCTTCCATCTTCAACGGTGTCACCATCGATTACTACGGAAGCCCTACCCCGCTCCCGCAGGTATCTTCCATCGCAACGCCGGACGCCAAGACCATCACCATCCAGCCCTGGGAGCGTACGCTGATCGGCAAGATCGAGAAAGCCATCCTCGATGCCAACCTCGGCCTCACCCCGTCCAATAACGGCGAGATCATCCGGTGCGTCGTCCCGGCCCTTACCGAGGAGCGCAGGCGCGACCTCATCAAGAAGGCGAAGGCCGCCGGCGAGACCGCCAAGGTCGGTATCCGCAACGCCCGCCGCGACGGCATCGACCTCCTCAAAAAGGCCCAGAAGAACGAAGGCCTCTCCGAGGACGGCGAGAAAGAAGGAGAAGAGGAACTCCAGAAAGTGACCGACAAGAAGGTCAAGGCGATCGACGAAATCATCGCCGCCAAGGAGAAAGAGATCCTCACCGTTTAAGATTTGTACAGAGAAAGGATCGAAGCGCTCCGCGCCGTGATGCGGGAGAAGCTGTGGGATGCTGTCGTCATTACCGGCAGCGACCCGCACGGCAGTGAGTATCCCGCCGCCCGCTGGAAACAGGTCGAATGGCTTTCCGGATTTACCGGCGAAGCCGGAGAACTGGTCATCACCCTCGATCATGCCGGTCTCTGGACCGATTCCCGCTACTTTATCCAGGCCCTCGAGCAGCTCAGGGGTACAGGCGTCGTCCTTCACAAGACCCGCGTCCCGGACGAGATTCCCATTCCGCAGTGGCTTTCCATGCAAGAGTGGGATGACGAGGAGGTGACGGTCGCCATCGACGGCAAATGCCATAGTCTGGATGCGGCCGAAGCACTACAGGATGCCTTTACCACACCCGTACGGATTGTCGACGTCCCCGACCTGCTGTCGCTGTTCTGGGAAGACCGTCCCGCCATTCCTTCGAAGCCCGTCATCACGCTCGGGGACGACCTGACCGGCTGTTCCAGAAGCGAAAAGATCGCCGCCATAAGGGATTTCCTCGTGGAGAAAGCCTGCGACGCCATTCTCCTCACGACGCTCGACGACATCGCCTGGACACTCAACATCCGGGGCGGAGACGTGGAATACAATCCCGTCACGCTGTCTTACCTGCTCGTGACGATGGGAAAGGCGCTCTGGTTTGTCCGGAAAGAAGGATTCTCACGGCCGGACAGCGACACGGCCGGCACCTTCGAAGAACTGGAGAAAGACGGCGTCACCATCCTGGACTATGCCGAAGCGGAAATGGTCCTGTCGGGGCTCTCCGATGCGGCAGACGATTTCAGCCGGCTCTACATCGATCCTTCCACCCTCAACTATAACCTCTCCACGGTTATCTTCTCGAACCCGTCCATCGAGCGGACGGTGCGCGGCAGCAGTCCGGTTGCGCCGATGAAGGCCGTCAAGAACGCCACCGAGATCAGCCTGCTCCGCGAGGCGCACCTGGATGACGGACTGGCAATGGAACGCTTCCTGTTCTGGCTCGAACGGAAGATGGAAGTCGACACGGTCTCCGAGGCGGAAGCCGCTTTCCGGCTGGACGCCTTCCGGGCGGACATCCCCGGATTCATGGGCAACAGTTTCGAGACCATCTCGGCCTACGGGGATAACGCCGCGCTGCCGCATTACGTCACGCCGGCATCCGGCGGGGCGCTGCTGCAGGAGCACGGACTTTACCTCGTCGACAGCGGCGGGCAGTACCTGTCCGGCACGACCGACATCACCCGGACCGTCCCGCTCGGCCCGTGCACGGCACTGGAAAGAGAAGATTATACCCTGGTCCTGAAGGGCCATATCGACCTGGCGATGGCGGTCTTCCCCAAAGGCACGCCCGGCTGCCGGATCGACGCCCTGGCCCGCGAGCCGCTCTGGCGTCGGATGCGCAACTTCGGCCACGGGACGGGACACGGCGTCGGCTTCTTCCTCTGCGTCCACGAGGGCCCGCAGGATGTCCGCCAGAATCTCAACCCCACACCCCTCCGGCCCGGCATGGTCATCTCGGACGAACCCGGCATCTACCGCGAGGGGAAACACGGCATCCGCCACGAGAATCTTCTGCTTTGCAAGGAATTGGGTACTAACGAATTCGGCTCCTGGCTCGGATTCGAGACTCTCACCCTCTGCCACATCGACACATCAGCCATCATCCCTGATCTGCTGACCGGGGACGAAATCGAATGGCTGAATGATTATAACGAACGGGTATACCGCGAGCTCGGTCCCCGTCTTCCCTCCCAGATATCCGCCTGGCTCCGCGAAAAGACGCGGCCCGTCCGGGGGTTATAAGATCCGGCGGAGTTTACGGATCAGCCAGAGCGCGAGCTCGGTAAAAGGAAGTTTGGAGACAAGCTTCCGTCCCCCTTCCGCCACGAGCGCCCGGGGCGTATAGAAAGCACGGGCCTTTTCGAAACGGCGTTTCAGCTGTTTCTCCTTGACAGTGACGACCTGCCTGCTCTGGTGAATGGCGGCGTTGAGCTCATCCAGCGTCTTGATGTCGCGATAATTATTCATCATCGTCTCCTCCGAAGAACAGCCGGACAAAGAGCCGGACCATCCCGCTCTGGAACATCTTCTCCCGGAATATGAACACGACGGCGGAAGCAATGAGCAGCACGCCCGCCACGATGATGGCGGAGACGCCGTAACTGAGTCCGCACCACTCGGCCAGCAGGAGAATCAGGCCGAAACTGAGCACCAGCAGGAAGGCCGACACAATGCCCAGAAATAGGACCAGGCCGAGCAGTTTGCTGACAGAGATGGACAGGCCCTTTACCAGGCGGAGCTTGACATCGTCCACCTTGGCATCGAGGTACTCCTTGCCCTTCCCCGCCAGATCCTCGGCCGGAGCGGAGAAATCAGGCCTCATAATTCCTGCTCTTCGATATCGTCCTCTTCGGGTGCGGGTGCAACATCGTTTTTCTTGAGGGAATCCTCAAACTCGTCGAGTTTGTTGAGCATCCGCTGCTTGAAGTCGTTGAAGCTGTCCTTGGCCTCGGCCCAGCCGATCTTGGCATCTTCCATGCCGTTTTCAGCGGCCTTGCGGACGCGGGCGCGGGTCTTCCACCCCTTGTCGGGCGCATAAAGGATTCCAAGGGTAATGCCGGCGGCTATGCCGGTCAGGAGTGCGAAAAAAGAACCTGTTCTTCCCATAATGCAGAATAATTAAATCAGTTCCTGTATAATTTCGTCCGAGACGAAGAATCTGTCTTCCGGTATGCGGATCCGGCCTTGCGATTCGACCAGCACCCCCTCCGAAAGCAGTCTTCCGAGGGTATCGGCATTGCAACATTCGTGCAGGAAGGCCGCATCGGCCCCGTCGGACGTCCTCAAAGATAGCATAATTCTCTCGATTTTGCTATCCTCCGGCGTAAGAATTTCATTTTGGCGCGAATAGCCCGTCAATTTCTCCGTATTCCACGACCGGACAGAACCGTCGAAAGAATGCGCGCCGCCGCCGAATCCCAGGTAGGGGATCCGTGCCCAGTAACCGCTGTTGTGACGGGCCCTGAAGCCGGGAAGGGCGAAATTGGACACTTCATAATGTTCATATCCGGCGTCCCGGAGCAGACGGCACAGCAGATCATACTGGGCCCGGCACTGCTCATCGGAAGCTTCAGCGCAAAGGCCCTCCGCAACCTGCTTCTCGAGGGCGCTGCCCGCCTCCACCGACAATTGATAAGCGGAAATGTGCTCCGGACGGGCCGCTTCCAGGAGCCGGCAGACCGTATCTTCCCATGTCTTCTCCTGCAGGGAGGCCAGGCCGAAGATCAGGTCGGCACTCAGATTCCGTACGCCGCTCTCCCGGAGAATCCGCAGCGCGTCCAGCCCGCGGGACGCATCGTGCCGGCGGTTCATCCAGCGGAGAATGCCGTCGTCGAGCGACTGGATCCCGATACTGAAACGGTTCACCCCCAGCGCCATCAGCGCCTTGACGTAGGCGGGCCCCTTTGTCACGATATCATCCGGATTGACCTCGACGGTCCATTCCTCAAAAGAGCCTGTAAACCCTGCCTCTTCCAGCGTTTCCAGAATCTGCCTGAAATCATCCGGGTCGAGGACAGAGGGCGTTCCGCCGCCGAAATAGAGGGTATTGAGAGGGCCGGGATTCTTCCCTTTTGCAGAAAGAATCTCGGCCTTCAATGCCTCCAGATACTGTTTCTTGCAACCGTCCGCCGCGATCTCCGAATAGAAACCGCAATACGTGCAGAAACTTCTGCACAGCGGGACGTGGATATAGATCACTTTACCGCAACATCAGCTCCGCCTTGCCGAGGGCGCTGCCGGAGGTGTATGCCTCGACGGTATATATGCCCTTGGTATACTCGGGAATATCGTTCAGGTAGATGGAAACCGTCAATTCCGCGCCCGCATAGTCAACCTCACGCGAAGCGGAGGCCGTCAGCGCCTGCCCCTTGCAGGTGAATCCCACCGACCGGGAATTGGTCAGGAGGTTGCCGTTCGGATCCGTCACGCGGATATAGACCGTAACGGGGCCGGGCTCGATGATGGAATTCTCAATCAGCGAGAGCGTAGCCATCAGGCGGACCGTCCGGCTGCTGCGGTCGGTCGGGCGCTGGGATTCGCTGTAGGCTTCCAGCCGGAGGCCGCGGGCCTTCATGACGCTTCCGGCCGACACCTTGGCCTGGGCATCCTCGAGCTTCTTGGTAAGCTGTTCGTTGGTCTTCCGGGTCTCGGCGGCTTCCTGGCGTGCCTCGGCCGCCTCGGCCGTCAGCTTTTTGTTGAGCGTATTGAGCGAATCGATCTGTACCAGGTAGTTGCGCATAATCGAGCGCAGCGTGCCGAGCTCGCCCTCATACTGGCGGATCTTCGCGCGGTTGGTAGCCTGGGTGTGCTTCAACTTATCAATCAGCTCCGCCACCTGGGCACGCGAGGTGTCCAGCTGCAGGTTGATGGACTCGTAATTGGAGGTAATCTTCGACAAGGTGTCCTGAAGCTCCACGATATTGGCTTCGAGTTCTTGTTTCTCGGCCTCGAGTTCTTTCTTAAGGGTGGCGCTCTTGCTGTTCATCGTCCAGAGGGTGATACCGAGACCGACGGCGATCACCGCCAGCACGGCCGTAGCGATCTGCAAGCCACGGTTGGCAGATGCCTTTTCTTTCTTTTCGGCTTCCTGCCGGGCCCTTCTCTCGAGCGGATCTTCTCTTTCCATACTCTAAAACTTTTATTTCAGCGGACAAATATAGCAATAATTGTGCAAAACATTGGTTATATTTGCATCAATGAAAAGAATCCTGATTATCCTTCTGTCCCTGGTGACGCTGACGCTCTCCGCGCAGACCGTTCCCGACAACGAACTTTCCCGCAGCATCCGGGAATTCCCCCAGCGGGCCGGCAACAACCTGCATTCCTTCGAATTCCTGCCTCTGCACGACACCCCCGCACCCAAAGGCTACAAACCTTTTTACATCAGCCACTACGGCCGTCACGGCTCCCGGACTTCCAGTGAAGGAAAGATTTACGATAGGGTTGAAAAAGCGCTCTCCAAAGCCCTGGCGGACGGAATGCTTACGCCGGACGGAGAAGTATTGCTGGACGCGACCCGCCGCGTAGTCAAGGGATATGACGGAATGAGCGGACGCCTGACGCCCCGGGGCCGGAGAGAGCACGCCGCCATCGCCGAACGGATGTATCACCGATACAGTTCCGTCTTCAAAAAAGGCAGCAAGAAAATATTTGCGGCATCCAGCACCGTCCCGCGCTGCATCATCAGCATGACGGCTTTCACCAACCGCCTGATGATGCTCCAGCGCGACCTGGATATCGACATCGATACCGGCGAAAATTTCATGAAGTATATCAGCCAGGCCGATACCAAAGAACTCCGGGAAAGCACCGCCCCGGTGCTGGACGCCCTCTACAAAGACTTTATCCCCGACACGACCGTCATCCTGCAAACCCTTTTCAAGAATCCAGCCTCCGCCCGGCAATACCTCTATTCAAATTCGTCCTACAGGCTCGAAAAAGACATCTTCAGGATCGCCCAGGCCACCGAAGCCCTCGATGTAGAGGAAAACCTGTTCCGGCTCCTGCCAGAAGATGCCGTCTATTACTGGGCGGAACGGTACTCGATGTACATTTACCTCCATCATGCCAATTCAGCCCTGAACGGCGACGTGCGCATCCCGAGGGCCTCGCTGCTGATGGATGATATCATCACCCGTGCAGACGAAGTCATCGCCGGCGCGCCCCGGGCGGCCGACCTCCG
>CAMUZW010000101.1 GCA_947165305.1 uncultured Bacteroidales bacterium | reverse complement strand
CCGGCCTGCAGAGGGTCGAACTGCTCCGCTACAACAAGGTCGCCGGCGCCAAATACCCGATGCTCGGACTCCCCTACCGGCCTCCCTTCGACGAAACGGCCGAGCCGGCCGTCCACGACGTTTTTACTGATAAAGGAATTAAATTGTTGATACTATGATTGAAAGACTGGCTACGCTGCGCACCTTCCTCCGTGCCGGAGGGCATCATCGTTTCCGCCATACGCCCGAAGAATTCGGGCTTGACCGACTCGCAGAGACCTTCCATGCCGAGAGGGTCCCTCCCGTGGAGCGGAGCGCACGGATGCTGAAGGCGCTCCTCAACGCCGAGACGCCCTTCATCCTGGAAGGCGAGACAATCGTCGCCACCCGGACCATCAGCCGGATCCCGTCCGTCTTCACCGAAGCGGAATGGGCGGAAATCCGCGCACACCATACCTTGCACGAGCGCGGTACCGTATCTAACATTTCTCCCGACTACGAGGGGATTCTCCGGGACGGACTCGGCAAGCGGAAGGCTGAACTGACGGCCCGGATGGAGGACCCGGCCCTCACCGGGGAGCAGCGGGAATTCCTCTCTGCAGCCCGCAGCTGCATCGAAGCCGTGCAGGACTTTATCCTCAAATACCGCGACTGCGCGCGGAATGCGGGTCTTTCCGAAATCGCCGACGTGCTGTCCAACATCCATTCCGGCGGCGCCGGCACCCTCCGCGAAGCCCTCCAGCTGCTCCGGATCGTGCACTTTGCCCTTTGGGAGAGCGACTGCTACCATAATACGCTCGGTCGTTTTGACCAGTATATCTATCCTTATTACCGCAAGGACCTGGCTGCAGGACGCATCACCAAAGGGCAGGCCTTCGAACTTATCGAGGAATTCTTCCTTACCTGCAACAAAGACAGCGATCTCTATATCGGAATGCAGCAGGGCGACAACGGCCAGAGCATCGTGCTCGCAGGCCGCGACGCGCAGGGGAACTATCTTTTCAACGATGTGTCGCAGATGTGCCTCAAGGCCAGTTACGAACTCAACCTGATCGACCCGAAGATCAACCTGCGCTGCGACGCATCCACCCCGCTGAACGTGTTCGTTGAGGGTGCAAAACTCACCAAACGCGGACTCGGATTCCCGCAATACGACAACGACGATGTGGTGATTCCCGGCCTCCTGAAACTCGGCTACTCCCCCGAAGACGCCTATAATTATGTCGTCGCCGCCTGCTGGGAATTCATCATTCCCAAGAACGGGATGGAAATCGTCAACATTGACGCCCTGTCGTTTGCCGGGGTGGTCAGCGAGGCCGTCGAAGAACTGGGGCATTACCATAGTTATGAAGATTTCTATGCCCTTGTAGACCGCAAGATCAAGGCGGAATGTGACCGGATCACGGCCGCGCACGACAACCTGTACATCGTTCCGGCGCCGTTCATGTCCATGCTGATGGGCGGGTGTATCGAGCGAGCCCGGGACATTTCCCTTGGCGGCAATTCCAACAACTATGGCGTTCACGGGACAGGTCTCTCCACCGCGGCGGACTCTCTGGCAGCCGTCAAGAAGTTCTACTTTGAAGAAAAATCCGTATCTTTAGAGGAACTTATGGATGCCGTCCATCATAATTTCGAAGGGCATAAGGCCTTGCAAGACCGTCTCCGCAACGAAGCCCCCAAGATGGGCCTGGACTCGGACGAGGCCGACGCCATCGGCACCGCCCTTCTGGACTCCTTCGCCGAGGGACTCCGCGGCAAACGCAATGAGCGCGGCGGCATCTGGCGGGCCGGCACCGGCACGGCGATGTACTACATCTTCCACGCAAAAGACCTCCCGGCGACGCCGGACGGCCGCAGCGCCGGTGAAGTCATTCCCGCCAACTTCACCCCGAGTATGTTCCTCCGGCAGAAGGGCCCCGTCTCCGTGATGCGTTCCTTCTCCAAGCAGCATCTGGAGGATGCCATCAACGGCGGCCCGCTCACGATCGAACTTGACGAAAGCATCTTCCGCAATGAGGAAACCGTCGAGAAACTCGCGATGCTGATCCGTTCCTACATCAAGCGGGGCGGCCATCAGCTCCAGCTCAACACGCTCAACAAGGAAACGCTCCTCGACGCCAAGATCCATCCCGAACTCCACCGCGACCTCATCGTACGCGTATGGGGCTGGAGCGGCTATTTCGTGGAACTGGACGAGTGCTATCAGGATCACATCATTGAACGCATAAAATACAAAGTATGAAATCTACGCTGAGACCCTTTATGTTCTGGATCGCCTTTGTCGCTTCGCTCGGAGGCCTCCTGTTCGGATTCGATACCGCCGTCATTTCCGGCGCGGAAAAACAGATCCAGGCCGTGTATGGCCTGAATGATTTCGCCCACGGCTTCACGATGGCCACGGCGCTGATCGGCACTATTCTCGGCGCGCTTTTCTGCGGAAAACCGGCTGAAAAGTTCGGGCGCAAGCGCTCTCTCATCGTCATCGGAGCCCTGTACCTCATCTCGGCCGTCTTCAGCGGTGCCATCGTCAACTGGTACTGCTTTATGTTCTTCCGCTTCATCGGGGGTCTGGCGGTCGGCGCATCCTCGGTAATCGGACCGATGTACATTGCTGAAATTTCGCCGTCTGCATGGCGCGGGCGCTTCGTCTGTTTCTTCCAGTTCAACATTGTCCTGGGTATCGTTCTGGCCTATTTCTCCAATTACTGGATTGCCGGCGTGCCGAATGACTGGCAGTGGATGATCGTGGCCGAGAGCCTCCCCGCCCTGCTATTCACCGTGCTGATGTTCACACTGCCGGAAAGCCCTCGCTGGCTGGTAGCCCGGGGCAAGGACGCGGACGCCGGAAAAGTCTTCTCCCGCACGGGAGAGAGCGACGTGGAGGGAGAACTTGCCTCCATCCGCGAATCGCTCAAGGACTCCGCCTCCGCCGGAAAGGAAAAACTCTTCCAGCGCAAGTACCTCAAACCCATCCTGATTGCATTCCTCATTGCGACCTTCAACCAGCTCAGCGGCATCAATGCCATCCTGTACTACGCCCCGCGCCTGTTCGAACTCTCCGGCGTGTTCCGTGAAGGAGCGATGCTGCAGAGCATCATCGTGGGACTCACGAACCTGACGTTCACGATGCTCGGGATGTTCCTGATCGACAAACTCGGCCGGAAGACCCTGCTTGCCATCGGCGCCGTCGGGATGGTCATCGCCCAGGCACTCGTAGCCTGGGGATTTGCCACGAACCACTTTGAGGGCTACATGCTGCTGATTTGCATCTGCGCCTACATTGCCTTTTTCGCCATCTCGCTGGGCGCCACCATCTGGGTCGTCATCGCGGAGGTGTTCCCCAACAGCGTCCGCTCACAGGGCCAGGCCTTCGGCAGTGCAACCCACTGGGTTTGGAGCGCCCTCCTGACCTGGTTCTTCCCGATGTTCCTATCGATCGGCGGACAGTATATCTTCAGTATCTTCGCCTTTGTGGCCGCAATCTCACTGGTCTTCGCCCTGTGGCTGCCGGAGACCAAGAACAAATCCCTGGAACAGATCCAGAAAGAACTCGTTAAAAAATGATACAGAATATGATGAAGAAAGTCCTTTCGGTCATGCTGGCCGTCCTCCTCTGCGCTTCCCTTGGCGGACAGGAACTCAAGAAATCCGTCACCTGGGATAAGATTCGCAACCATCCGGCACCGCTGCCTGTCATCGGAGAGCTCGTTGCCGTCCCGTCCAGCCTCGACCGCCCATCCTTCTGGTCGGTCGGCTGTGAAACGATGGACCGCGACTACGCCTATTTCGATAAATTCCGCCAGTACGTGGGAGAAACCGGCGTCGGCTATGCCCGCCTGCAGAGCGGCTGGGCCAAGTGCGAGCCCAAGAAGAAAGGAAAATATGACTTCGCCTGGCTGGACGCCCACGTTGACGGCCTCATAGAAGAAGGTGTTCATCCCTGGCTTTGCCTTTGCTACGGCAATCCGCTCTACACCGACGGCGGACACGATCTCAACGCCCGCCTCTTCGGCGACGGTCCCATTATGGACGGCTGGCTCAAATACGTTAAGGAAGTCGTGAAACGCTACAAAGGTAAAGTCACGATGTACGAGGTGTGGAACGAGCCCGACGGCGCCCGTGACGCGGCGGGCAAATGGGTAGCGGCCAAGAACTGGGGCGACTACGCCCTCCTCTTCGCACGCACGGCCCAGGTCATCCGCGAGACCGATCCGGATGCCAAGATTTGCGCTTTCGGCGCGTTCTCCATCCGGACCGATTACTTCAAAGAAGGGATGAAACGGATTGCCGAACTCGGAGCCGGCGACCTGGTCGACTACGTGACCTACCACGCTTACTGGCCCCATCCGGAGCGCCTCGTTCCCATTGTCAAAAAACTTCAGGACGACATCCACGCCGTCAATCCCAATACCGTCCTGCTGCAGGGCGAGAGCGGCTGCCCGTCGCGTCTGGACTACGGACACGCGATGTGCTTCCGCGAATGGACGGAATACAGCCAGGCCAAATGGGATCTTCGTCATACGCTGATGAATTTCTCCCTGGGCATCCCGTCCTCCATCTTCACGATGGTCGACCTCCATTACAAGGACTATATGATCCAGAGTTTCGGTCTGATCTGTACCGACCTCAAGAGCGAGCCGCAGTACAAGCGTCCCAAGTTCTACGCCGTCCAGCACCTCACGAGCACCATTACCGCCGACTGCAAAGCCTGCGATGACTACAGGATTACCGGCACAAGCACCACCGAGGACATTATGACGGTAGGAGTCAGGAAGAACGACAAGCCCGTCGGTTTCCTCGTCTGGCTCTCCGGCGAAGAACCCGGCAACAGCCTGGAGCGGAAGCCGGTTGACTTTACCATTAAAGGCCCCCTGCTGCAGGATCCGGTTTATGTCGACATGGTCACCGGCTATGTCCACGAACTGAAAGATCTTGAGAAACGCTTCGACAACACCACCCGATTCACGTCCTTCCCCATCTGGGACGCCCCTGTCCTGGTTGTTGAAAGAAGCCAGGTGAATTTCAAATAAAGTTTGACCATGCTCACTTCCCTCCTTGTCGCCACGCTCCTGCAGGCGGCGCCGACGATGTTCCCGTACATTCCCACGCACAACGCGCCCGAGAACATCACCAATGTATCTACCTGGCCCTCCTGGGAAAAAGGCAAGGCCGGAGACAACGGGTTTATCCAGTCCGTGGATGATTGCTTCGTGGACGGAAACGGTGTGCAACGACGTTTCCTGGGAACGAACATCTGTTTCACCGGCTGTTTCCCCACGCATGAGGACGCCGACAAGGTGGCGGCCGAACTGGCCCGATACGGTATCAACCTGGTACGCCTTCACTACGTCCACCACAAGTTCCCTCCGGGAAGGGAATATCCCAACCAGGATTCGTTCATCGAGCCGGTGCAACTGGAGCGCTTCGACTACCTCTTTGCCAAACTGAAGGAGCACGGCATCTACGTCTACTTCCAACTCAACATTGCCCGGAAATTCGGCGAAAACAACGGCATCGTCAACGCCAAGCAGCTTCCCCATTTCTACCACGGCATCGACAATATCGACTTCCGCTTCATCCAGCTCCAGAAGAAATTCATCAGCGAGATTCTCGCTCACGTGAATCCCTACACGGGGAATGCCTACAAGGCCGAACCGGCCATCGGCATGCTGGAGCCCGCCAATGAAAACACCATCATTTATGCCTGGTTCACGCCCCGTTACCGCTTCCCCAACCTGGTGGAGCCGTACATGTCCGAATTCCAGGCCTCGTGGAACAACTGGCTCAAATACAAGTACGACAGTACGGAGGACCTGAAAAAAGCCTGGTCTGCGGGCTTTGAGGGGGACGGACACGAATTCTTGCCGGACGGTCACCTGACGGCGGAAAATTACCGGAAAGACAAATGGTTCGTGCAACTGGACGGCAGGGCAAAGGCGTACTCTTCTCTGGAGCCCGCTACGTCCAAAGACAAACTGGAAGGGACGCATTTCCTGCGGCTCAACGTAGAGCAAAGGGGCCTCACCACCAATATGCCCCAATTCGGTCGCGGCACCTTCGCCGTCAAGAGTATGGAGCCGCTGACGCTGAAACTCAAGATGCGCTCCGACAAACCCGCCACCGTCGACCTTCGCATTAGTCAGTCCCACTCCCCATGGCGGGTCGCCGGCCTGACCGTCACCGGCATCCAGTTGACGAAAAAATGGCAGGAATTCACCTTCCAGTTCGTGTCCAATATGGACGACGAAAGCGTCCGGCTGATTATCTGCAACTTCGACCCCGGCGTGTATGACGTCGCCGACGTGTCCCTCACATCCGGCGCCACGTTCATCTGGCCCAAAGAATGGAGTCTGGAGATGGATACCATTCCCATCCCGACCCGGGCACAGTGGTCGATGCCGCCGCAACGGGCCTATGACTTTACCGAATTCCTCAGCAACCTGGAATCCAATTACTTCGCCCAAATGTATTCCCACATCAAGGGCGTAGTGAAGGCTAAACAGCCCGTCACCGGAACGCAAATCTTCTGGGGATTCTCCCAGCCGCATTCCCGTACCGACTACATCGACTGCCACAGTTATTTCAACCATCCGATCTTCCCCAACGAGCTCAAAGACTACAACAACTGGAATATGGGATCCGACGCTCTGGTCAACCAAATGGGAACAGATAACAATTCGCTGTCCAAAGTCGCCCGAGGCCGCATCCTGGGCCGGCCGCTCACCATCAGCGAATATGACCATCCCAACCTGAGCTACTATGCTGCCGAGGGCAATGTGATGGGCGCGGCGGTGGGTGCTTTCCAGAACTGGTCCGGCATCATCCAGTTTGCCTGGAGCCACTCCGACAAATTCTTCCGGGACGTGATGGACACTCGCTTCGACATGTGCAGCGCGCCGCAGAAACTCGCGCATCTTCCGGCCTGCTATGCGATGTTCGTGCGCGGTGACGTCAAGACCGGACCGGCCGACACCGTCGTAGCCCGCCTGGCCAGACTGGAAGACGACATCAAGAACGTCGCCATCACCCAGGTCCCCAATGCTCACAACCGCACCACAGCCGGATTGATGCAGGCCGTGCCCGTGTTGATGAGGAGCGGCACCGTCATCACGGAAAACAAGGATCAATTCCCGTTGGAAGGACATCAACTGATTACGGGGGAATCGAATGTTCCGCAGTACATCAAAGACGAGTATGCCGCCAGAGAGATGAAGACCTCCACGGGCGATATTACCTGGAACTGGCAGATCCGCGACGCCGGTTACTTCAAAGTGGATACGGACTATACCAAGGCCTTTACCGGCTTCGTCCGCGGCCGCAGTTTCGAGTATAAGGGGATGGTCCTGACCCCCGGGCAGACGGAGAAAGACTGGCTCACCCTTACCCTCACCAGCAAGACGCCCGACAAGCTCCGCCCCGACGGTTCGCTCTGCAAGAGCAGCTGGCTCCTCGCGGTTACCGGCCAATGCCGTAATACCGACGAAGTCATCGTGACGATGAATAACGGCCAGCGAATTTCCGCGTCCGCAAATGACGGCGGAAACATCGGCGTAGCTCCGATCCTGTGTGAAGGCGTGCCTGTACAACTGCGCCTCAAAGGTCTGGCGGGCCGCGTCTTCTGCTTCGCCCTCGATGTAGACGGCTTCCGTAAGGCGCAGGTCCCTGTCACGAGCGACGGTTCCGACGCAATCCTTTCTACCGGCCCGGATTATCAGACCTTCTGGTATGAAATTGTAGTACGATGAAAAAATTTACTATATATTGCACTTTTGCAGTTCTTCTGCTCGCCTGTCAAGGTGAAAAGAAGCCGCAGGTCTCTTCCGACGACCTGAAGGTTACCGTCAAGATGGCTTCCATCGGCAGCCGCACACCTTCCTGGACGGCGGGCGATATCGTATATTTCAGCGACGACGCCTCCACCCGGCCCGGTTTCCAGTTCAAGGCAGTCTCCGGAGACATTTCTTCCGACGGGAAGACGCTCTCTGCTACCTACAAGTCGGCCGATCCTTCCGCAAAGACGCTGTATGCGATACATGCATCGCAGGGGCGCATCCGGATGAAAAAGACCGAGACGATCAATGTTGTCTTCGACGGCACCCTCTCCGGAGCGGCCATGCCGGCCGGCTACGGGCCTAAGGGATCTGCCATCACCCTATCTCCCATCGTCGGCGTCGGCGAATTCACCCTCAAGCGGGGCTATGTCGAGACGGTGCGCATTTCTTCCAGCAAGGCCGTCTTCCCGAAGACGTTGACCTATGATTTCGGCGGAGCCGGGCTGA
>CAMUZW010000100.1 GCA_947165305.1 uncultured Bacteroidales bacterium | reverse complement strand
ATTTTATAAATTTTTGTGCCGCGATAGCGATAAAGCGGAAGATACTTGTCGGCAAAGTTAAAGGGTTCCTGCCGGTAGAACTCTTCCCTCATATCTTTATTCAGGAAATAGGGGAGAAACTGTTCCTTCTGGTATCCGACGACATATTGCAGTGAGAAGAAATCAACATTCTGCACGATGAATTCCGGCTTCCGGTTCCGCTTCCGGTAAATATGATATCTTAGAATCTGTCGGTTCAGGCTGCTCCCGTCATAGCCGAGATTGTAGGAGTTGACGTGTAATATGCTGTCCAATATCTCGGGATTGTAATGAACCCAGGAACGGGAATTCCCCATGATAATCAAATCAGAATCAATGGTTTTGTGCATCAGTTCATCCCAGGTCTGAAGCTCCTTTTCGTTGGAATGCATGACCAGTTCGGATAAGCCGAAGTCAACGCCAACGCATAGGCAGAACAGAACGCCGCAGAAGGTTAATGACAGTTGAAGGAACCGTTTCATCGTCAGAATTGGAAATAAATGAAAGTATGGGGGCTATGGGCGTTGATAAGAAGGGAGTAGATAATGACAAAAATGATGAAATAATAGATGGCCCAACGCACCCAGCGGTGACGGAATACCCTGTTGTCAGGGAGTTGCAACGCATGTGTACTGCCTCGCTGAAACCATTCGATAATAATCAGTATGAGGCACCAGATAAGAAGACGGCTGTTTTTTATGACTTCGGGAGAGAAGAATGGCCGTGTCACGAGTGCGCCAAAGAATCCGGTCGCCGAGGAAATGGACTCTGACCGGAAGATAATCCATCCCACGGAGACAAGGATAAATGTCAGGACCATTTGCAAGAATTCCCTGAAAGAGGGCAGGATCTTCCCGACGGCGATGCCTGAAGGATACTTTGTATGGATCCCGAAGAGAGAATAAATGCTGATGATGCATGCATGATAGATACCCCAGCAAACAAAAGTCCAGTTTGCACCGTGCCAGAGTCCGCTAATCGTCCAGACAATGAATATGTTCCGGATGATTTTCCATTTGGCGGTGCGGCTTCCTCCCAGCGGGAAATAAATGTAGTCCCGGAACCAGGTCATCAGCGAGATGTGCCATCTGCGCCAGAACTCCGGGATGCTGCGGGAGAAATAAGGAAGGTTGAAGTTCTGCATCAGGCGGATTCCAAACAGGCGGGAACAGCCGATGGCGATGTCTGAATAACCGGAAAAATCTCCATAAATCTGGAAGGAGAAAAGAATGGTCAAAACAACCAGCATAGATCCGGACAGATCATTGTATTGGCTCCAGTATTGGTTGACGATATTCGCGCAGCTGTCGGCGATGACGATTTTCTTGAAAAAGCCCCACAGCATCTGCCGGAGTCCGTCCACGGCTTTGCCGTAATCGAAATGTCGGGAGGCCTGGAACTGCGGAAGCAGGTTGGTAGCCCGCTCGATGGGACCGGCAACCAGTTGCGGGAAGAAGCTGATATATGCGAAGAATGCGATGGGGTCACGCGTTGCGCGGATGCTATGCCGGTAGACATCAATAGAATAGCTCAGGGCCTGGAAGGTGTAGAAACTGATGCCGACGGGCAGGATGATGTTGAGAGCCGTCCATCCGAGATCATAGTGAAAAAGATCTTTTGACAGGGTATTTATGCTGTCGGCAAAGAAATTATAGTATTTGAAGAACCCGAGGATGCATAGATTCAAAATAATATTGCCGGCGCTGATGGCTTTTCGGACTACATCCCGTCCCTCATTTCGCTCCAGCAGTAAGCCGCTGATAAAACTGCACAGGGACGTGATGAAAATAAGAATTAAAAAACGGGGATCCCACCATCCGTAGAAGATGTAGCTGGCAACTACAATCAGGATATTCTGCCATCGATTGTTTTTGCAAACGAACCAGTATAGCAAAAAAACAATAGGCAGGAAAATGAGAAACTCCAAAGAATTAAACAACATGCCCTCGATCCGTCATTTCTTGAACGGATGCAAATATAAAACAATTTACACTATTTCAAAACAGTTTCTTATATTTGCGACGTGAAAGGATTGCGGGCATATTTCGGCATCAGCGCGCCGTCGGGGGAGAAAATTCCACCGGAGCGGATTGATGCTGAATACATAAGGCTCCGCCGGAGGACCTTCTGGGGCGCCACGGCGGCCTACAGCCTGTACTATGTCTGCCGGATGACACTGAGTATCGTCAAGCAGCCCCTCATCGACGAAGGCATTCTCTCGGCTTCGGAACTCGGCATCATCGGCTCCGCGATGCTCATCGTCTATGCCTTCGGCAAATTCGTCAACGGATTTATCGCGGATTACTGCAATGTCCGCCGCTTCATGTCGGTCGGCCTGGCCGTCTCGGCCCTCGTAAACCTTGCCATGGGCATCCTGGGATGGCTCGACAGCCGCTACAGCGTGCTGCTCTTCGTCCTTTTCAGCGTCCTGTGGGGCATCAACGGCTGGGCGCAGTCGATGGGCTCTCCGCCCGGCGTCATCAGTCTCTCCCGCTGGTTCCCGCTCAAGGGACGCGGTATGCCCTACAGCATCTTCAGCGCCACCCCTTATCTGGGGAAATCCCTCACGATGATCACGACCGGGCTCATCGTCGGCGCCGCCGGCTGGCAGTGGGGCTTTATCTTTGCGGCCGCGGCCGGCGTGCTGGGCATCCTGGCCGTGCTGTTCTTTGTGTCGGATACACCCGAAAGCAAGGGCCTCCCGTCCGTGCAGGAAATCTCCGGTGAAACCCCTTCGGCGGCCGATTCCGAGCCGGTCTCCAAGCTTCACTGGCAGGTAATCCGCCATCCCGGCATCTGGGTCATCGCCCTGAGCAGCGCTTTTATCTATATTACCCAATATGCCATCAGCGGATGGGGCGTGCTGTTCCTGCAGAAGTCCAAAGGCTTCTCGCTCGAGAGCGCCACGCAGATCATCGGCATCTCCGAAGTGGCCGGCATCGTGGGGACGGTGGCGGCCGGATGGCTCTCCGACAAAGTGTTCCGCGGCAGCCGCGTCACGCCCGTCATCCTGTCCGGCATCCTGGCATTCGCCGCCCTCGGCGTCTTCCTCTTTACCAGAGGGGGGTATGTGATGAATATTATTTATGTGGGCGCCTTCAGCCTCTTTATCGGCACGGTCTATTGCGTCGTGGCCGGCCTGATGGCCCTGGACTTCGTCCCGCGGAGGGCGACCGGCGCCGCGCTCGGTATCGTGGGAATCTCCAGCTATGTGGCGGCCGGCGCCCAGGATGTCATCAGCGGCCTGCTGATCCAGAACGGCTCCGCCGGCGGCTCGTATGACTTCATCCCCGTCACGGTGTTCTGGCTCTCCGCCTGCCTTGTCTCCTTCGTCCTTCCGGTGGTGGGCTGGAAGACGCTGCGGAAATAGATTCCGGAACAAGTCCGGAATGACGATCACGAGTCCGGAATGACGATCACGAGTCCGGAATGACGATCGCGAGTCCGGAATGACGATGTAATGAAAAAAGTGTTATATTTGTCAGACCAATTATAACACAACACAATGACCATTCAGTTTTCGCTCAAGTACCGCACCGTATGGGGGGAGCAGATCATCCTCCGCATCGGCAAGCGCAGTTTCGGCATGCGGTACACCGGTGACGGGATGTGGGAAACCTCCCTCTCCGGGTATGAAATCCGCAAGGGACAGAAATACACATACGAAGTCAACCGCGACGGCAAGACCGTGCGGACGGAGTGGCGCTCCCATTCGCTCCGCCTCCCGGAAGGAGTCCGCGACGCCGTCATCCGCGACCGCTGGATCGACCGGCCGGCCAATTCGACCTTCTGGTCGTCCGCTTTCAAGGATGTTATCTTCGGCCGCGGACGGACGGAGCAGAAAGAGGCCCGGGGGAATGTGATTCTCCGCACCGCCGTCCCGGAGGTCCGCCCCGGCGAGACCCTCGCCGTGACGGGCAGCGGGAAAACCCTCGGCAACTGGAAAAAGATCAACCTCCTGGACGACAGCCATTTCCCGTATTGGGAAGCCGGCTTCGACGCCCGGGAACCGTTCGAGTACAAATACGTAATCGTCGACAGGAAGACCAAAGGCGTCATCCTCTGGGAGGAGGGAGCGAACCATTTCTCCGGTGAAATCCCCCCGAAGGGGACGGCGCTTGTCGTGGATGATATCGTTCCGCGGTTCAGCCTGCTGCCCTGGCGGGGAGCCGGTACGGCCATTCCTGTCTTCTCGCTCCGTACGGCCGACAGCTTCGGCATCGGCGAGTTCCACGACCTCAAGAAGATGGTTGACTGGGCCGTGGCCACCGGCCAGAATTTCATCCAGCTGCTGCCGGTCAACGACACCACGATGTCGCACACCTGGCAGGATTCCTACCCTTACAATGCTGTATCGTCATTCGCCCTGCATCCGCAGTTCATCTACCTGCCGGACGCCGGCGTGCGCGTCGACAAGGCCTACCGCGAGATGCGCGACAGCCTCAATGCCCTGCCGAAGGTAGATTATGAGAAGGTCGGTAGCGAGAAATACCGCCTGCTCCGGAAAGTCTTTACCGAGAAGGGGGAGGAACTGACGGCTGCCCCCGAATACCGGGAATTCGTCAATGCCAACAGCTTCTGGCTTATCCCTTATGCCGTTTTCTGCTGCATCCGCGACAAGAAAGGCACCGTGGATTTCTCACAGTGGGGCGCCTATGCCAAGTATTCCCGGAAGAAGGCCGAAGAATATGCCCTTGCGCACGAAGAGGAAGTCGCTTTCTGGTGCTGGATCCAGTACTGTCTCGACGTACAGCTCAAGGAGGCAGTCGCTTATGCGCATACGCATCAGGTGGCCATCAAGGGCGACCTTCCGATCGGTGTAAGCCGCTGCAGCGTCGATGCCTGGACGTCTCCGCAACTGTTCAACCTCGATATGCAGGCCGGCGCACCGCCGGACGCCTTCAGCGCCGACGGCCAGAACTGGGGATTCCCGACTTATAACTGGGAGAAGATGGAGGAGACCGGCTTCGCCTGGTGGAAGGAGCGGCTGCGCAAGATGAACGAATATTTCGATGCTTACCGTATCGACCATATCCTCGGATTCTTCCGGATCTGGGAAATCCCCGTGCCCTACAAGAGCGGGCTGATGGGGCATTTCTCACCGGCGCTCCCGTACAGCGCCGACGAACTCCGGGAGATGGGCTTCGACCTCTCCGGCGGCATGTACGTCACGCCTTCGCCGGAGGATGAGACCGATGTGCTCTTTATCGAGGATCCCCGCAAGAAGGGATACTGGCATCCCCGGATCAGCGCGCAGAATACGCAGACGTACAAGCTCCTGAACGATTGGCAGAAAGAGCGCTTCAACGAACTCTACAACGACTTCTTCTATCACCGCCACAATGACTTCTGGCGGGAGAGCGCCATGCGCAAGCTCCCGGCGCTGATGCGTTCCACCGGCATGCTTTCCTGCGGCGAGGACCTCGGCATGATTCCGGCCTGCGTCGCTTCCGTGATGGACGAACTCAACATCCTCAGCCTCGAGATCGAGCGGATGCCGAAGGATCCGAAACAGGATTTTGCGGACCCGTCCCGATATCCGTATTTCTGCGTCTGCGCGACGGGTACGCACGACACGTCAACGCTCCGGGCCTGGTGGGAAGAAGACCGCGTCCTGACGCAGAAATTCTACAATCAGCGGATGTTCTGCGGCGGCGACGCCCCGTATTTCTGCGAGCCGTGGGCGGCTGAAATCATCATCCGGGACCATCTCAAGTCCCCGGCGATGCTTTGCATCCTGCCGCTGCAGGATTATCTGGCCATCGACGGCGATGTCCGGTACCCGGGCGATCCGGCCGACGAGCGGATCAACATCCCGGCCATCCCGCGTCACTACTGGCGCTACAGGATGCACAAGACGCTGGAAGACCTCATCGCGGATGAAGGTCTCTGCGGGCATATCCGCTCACTGGTGCGTGACGCGGCAAGGGGCATTTAAACGGCACTCAGGCCAGCCAGGAGAGAAATTCGTCGGACCGGGAACGCGAAACCGTGAGGTCCGTATACGTTTTGATGCCGGGAGCGAGGGATACTTTCATCCTTCCTCCCGGCAGTTTCAGTACGCTTTCGATGGCCTCTGCCGAAAGAATGACGGAACGGGAGATGCGGAAAAACTTCCCGGCGGGCAACTGCTCTCCGGCTACCTCCAGCGAATCATCCACCAGGTAACGCTGCGAGGAAAGGGTTACAAGCCATGTCTGCTTGTCTTCAGCATAGAAATACGCGATGTCTTTGACCGCAAGGGGGACGATCCGTTCACCCTGATGCACCAGCAGTTTCTCTCTGGCGGAGGCTGCCTTTTCCGGTACGGGGGCGGGCGCCTGCCGCTTCTCCAGGATACGGCTGAGTGCGCGGTGCATGTCTTCTACCTCGACGGGCTTGAGCAGATAGTCCAGCGAGCGGACCTTGAAGGCGTTGACGGCGTAATTGTCGTAGGCCGTCGTCATAATGACATCGGCTTTGATGGTGGCTGAACGGAAAATTTCAAAACAATTGCCGTCCGATAGTTCCACGTCCATGAAGAGGACATCCGCCTCGTCGCCGTGCTCCGCCAGCCATCGGAGCGAATCGCGGACCGAGCCGGCCCATCCGATGACCGTCACATACGGGAAATGTGTCTGTAACAGGTTTTCCAGGCTGCGGCGGGCCATGGGTTCGTCTTCGATGATAAATGCTTTGATGATCATAGCTTGAAGTGTCTAGATGAGCGGCATCCGGACGGTATAGGTCCCGCCGGTCTGTTCAATCGTGATCTGCCGCTCCGAGATGTCTTTGTATTGCTGCCGGATGTATTTCTGGCCCAGCCCGGTGGAGGCGCCGTGCGTAAGCTTGGGCTTGATGTCGTTGCTGACGATGATATACGTTCCGTCGGTGCGGATGGTGATTCCGAGCGGATCGTCCGCCGAAACGACATTGTGCTTGATGGCGTTTTCGACCAGCAGCTGCACCGAGCAGGGGATGACCTGCCGGTTCCGGTCTTCGTCGCGGACCTCCATCCGGACCGTGAATCCGCCCTGGAACCGTACGTGCAGCAGGTCGGCATACATTTCCGTAAAAGTAAGTTCGTCGTTGAGCCGGACCATACTCTCTCCCTCATGCGCCGTCATGTAACGGTAGATGCCGGCGAGTTTGCGGATAAAGACATCGGCTTCTTCTTTACGGCTGTCCAGTACCAGGGAGTCAAGGATGTTGAGGCTGTTGAACAGGAAATGCGGGTTGACCTGGTGCTTGAGAATCATGTAGCGGAATTCGCTCCGGCGTGCCTCTTCGCGGTATTCGATGGCCAGTTTGACCATGTACAGCACCGAGCAGATGGCCGCTTCGGCAAGGATGGCGAACAGGAAGGTACGGAAGAAACTCTCCCGGGACGATCCATCCTGTCCGAAGAAAAGGTCGATGACGATGCGGGCTGCGAAAACCAGCGTGACGGCGACCAGAAGCCAGGTAAGCTTGCGCGGCTCCACGCGGATCGGCCCCACGGAAGGATGCCCGGAGAAGAGGACCATCGTCCAGCCCAGGATCTCGGTTGTGAGAAAAGTGGCGGCGGCGTGCGTCCACAGGCTTTCCGGCAGGAAGTGGTTCAGCAGGCGGGCGCCCAGCGTGCCGAGGAAAAATCCCGTGATGTTCACCAGGACCACCGTCAGCGCCGTAATTTCCATGGTCAGCGAATAGCGGAGTCCCAGCAACACCGTCATGGCTATGGTCAGCAGCGTCAGGAGCGCCGTATCCGGCACACCCCCTGCCAGGCAGAGGATGCTCACCAGGGCGTGAAGAAGAGCGAACCCGTGTATTATGATGGGCGTTCGTTTCAGTGTCATCGTCTGCGAAGATAACATATTTGTCCCGAATTTCCGCCCGTTCGTCCTTTTTTTTGAACCATTCATCTTCGGGCGTATTAATAAAATGGTAATAATAATTAAATTTGAGGGCTATAACACTAAAACGCACAATGGGTAAACGCACACTTTCCTTCTGGCAAATGTGGAATCTGAGTTTCGGATTCTTTGGTGTTCAGATTGCATATGCGCTGCAAAGCGCCAATATTTCCCGTATATTCGCAACGCTGGGGGCCGACCCGCACCAGCTCAGCTTTTTCTGGATCCTGCCCCCGCTGATGGGGCTCCTCGTACAGCCGCTGATCGGAAAGTGGTCTGACCGTACCTGGTGCCGTCTGGGCCGCAGGAAGCCCTATCTGATCGTTGGCGCCATCATTGCCGTGCTGGTGATGGTCTTTCTGCCGAATGCCGGAAGCCTTCACTTCTCCACCCGGGTCTTCCTCGGGCTCAACATGGCCATGTGGTTCGGCCTGTTCTCGCTGATTTTTCTCGACACCTCCATCAACGTGGCGATGCAGCCCTTCAAGATGATGGTCGGCGACATGG
>CAMUZW010000099.1 GCA_947165305.1 uncultured Bacteroidales bacterium | reverse complement strand
ACTTTTTTCATTGCTTATATCATTTAATTATTATATCCTTCATATCCGGGATTCTGGGTAAGGGCTCCGTAGGACTTGTCCCGTTCGGCCTGCGGAATGGGCCAGTACATCAGCTGATGACGGTCGTTCCAGCCGTCGATAGCGTAGGAATCGTTGCCGGGATAGACCGTCCTGATCCAGGTCGGGAAGTCGCCACCCTGATAATCGAGGGCGCTCACGTAGCCGTGACGGCGGATTGCGAGGCGCTTGATGTCGAACCAGCGTCGGCCCTCGGCGTAGAATTCCCGCTGGAGTTCGTCCAGCAGCAGGACCTCGAATTCGTCATCCGTCATCGAAGCCGGCAGATTGACGGTTCCGTAACGCGTCTCCATCAGGGTTTTGAGCGTTCCGAGCGCCGTATTGACGCTTCCGCCGAGCCATTCGGCCTCCGCCTTCATCAGATAGGCGTCCGCGAGGCGGAAGACCACCAGCGGAGACTCCGACGGGGCCGGATTGGGCATAAACTGCCCGGCCTGTCCGTTCGGGAATTTAATGACGCGCGAAGCTTCGGCGCCGAAGGTGCCCTTGGCCCGGATGTCGCCGGCCTTGACGGCATTATCGGCGAAAAGGCCTTCGTAAATAGCCGTAGGCGGAGAATAATTGAACGAACCGTCCGTATCGTTCACCTTTTCGAACAGACGGATGTAGTCGGTGGAGCGGATGTTGACCGGGGCGAAGACAATCTCATTGGACGAGGTGCCGTTGACAAACATCTTTGCCCAGTCGGCATCGGTTGAGGACAGCTGGAATCCCGCCTCGGACGTGATGACCTTGGAAACCTCGGCAACCGCTTCCCCATATTTTCCTTCCCAGAGATATACCCGGGCACGAAGCAGCGCTACGGCTTCCGGCGAGACATATGCGAACGACTTGAATCCAACCTGGGCGGCCGAGAGATTTTCATCAGCCCGGTCGAGGTCATCTTCGATGAATTTCCATACTTCCGCTTCGCTCTTGCGCTGCACGGAAGCATCCAGATTGGTAGGGGTATCGATAACCGGGACCCCACCGTAACGGGTCACAAGATTGTAGTAGACATAGGCCCGGAAGAAATACCCCACAGCCATGGCTTCCCTGGCATCCGCGGACGCCTTACCCTTCGCCGCATCCAGAAGAAGGTTGGCATACTGGAGCTTGCCAAAGCAGTAAGTCCAGCGGGAAAGAGCCGTAGAAGAGGAGGCCGACTGCGTCTCGGCGTGGGTATCGCTGAAACTGAATCCCGGACCGGGAGCATAATTCTCGGCCAGATAGTCACCCTCGAACCAGAGGTTGCTGACAATGGCCTCGAACTGGTGCATGACGCCGTTGTTAAGCAGCGCGATATCAGAGTCTTTCAGTTTATCGGTCGTGATGGATCCCTTCGGGGAGATCTCATCGAGCATTTTGCCGCAGGCGGAAACGGCCAGGACTGTCAAAATTGCGAAAATGATTCTGGAATTTTTCATAATACCTGCCGTTTAGAAGTTGATGCTTGCGCCGAATAGCAGCGAACGGAGCGTCGGCTGCCAGCCGAAATCGACGCCATACTTGGCGGCCGCGGGTCCGTTGGCCATCGAGACCTCGGGATCATAACCGTCGTACTTGGTGAATGTAAAGGCGTTGTCCACCGTGAAGAAGACCTTCGCGCCCCGCATCCGGGCCCGCTCCATCCACTTTCTGGGGAACCGGTACGCCAGGGTGATGGTCTTGATCTTGAAGTAGGACGCACTCTCGAGGTAGCGGTCGGAAGTCAGGATGTTGTAATCGACATTCCAGCCGGTGTGCATGCCGGAGACGGTCGGACGCGGCATCGTGTTGGAAGTGCCGGGGCCTTTCCAGTAGTGGAGGGCCGCATATTCGCTTACATTGAAGAACTGCGTGTAATCCTTGCCGTTGTCGCCGACGACGCTGCCGGATGAGAGGCCGAGGTGCTCGGTACCTTCCTGGCCGCAACCCTTCCAGGCTGCAAAGATCTTCCCGCCGATGGAATACTGGCAGAAGATATTGAGTTCAAGGCCTTTCCAGCTGAAGGAAGAAGTGAGTCCGCCGAAGAAGTCAGGGGTCGCCTTGCCGGTAATCATCCGGTCGTTGTCGTAGTCAATGTCGCCGTCCTTATTGAGATCCTTGTATTTTACATCGCCGGCGCGGACGCCCTTGGCGTAGAGTTTCTCCGGGACCTCGCTGTCATCCTGATAGATTCCTTCTGCGTGCAGCATGTACCAGGTCGAGATCGGCTGACCGGTAATGATGGCGTGCTTGTTACCGCCATAGAGATTGGAGTCGGTGACATAGATGATGTCCTGGTCGTCGAGCAGTTTCACAAGCTTGTTCTTCGCCCAGGAGAAATTGGCGCTCAGATCCCAGAGGAAATCGCCCGTGCGGACGACAGTGCCGCCTACGGTCAACTCCACGCCGGCATTGGCCAGCACGCCGATGTTCGACGAAAGGGACGTATATCCGGATGTCGCGATGACCGGTTTGTTGTACAGGAGGTCGTCGGTCTGGGAATAGAACACCTCAGCTTGCAGATTGAGACGGTCATTGAGCCAGGACGAATCGAAACCGATGTTGTATTTGGTGGATTTCTCCCATTTCAGGTCCTGGGCCGGGGTGCCGAACGCAAGGCCGGAGACGCCGTTGTAGGCAGATCCTGCATTCACCAGGTTCATCGCCGCCCAGTTGCCGATGCCCGCCATCGAGCCGGTCTGACCGGCGGAGAGGCGGAATTTCAGTTCCGTGAGAACCTTGGTCTTGGGGAAGAATTTCTCATTGGTAAGGATCCAGGCGAAGGAACCGGCCGGGAAGAAACCGTAACGGTTCTTCTTGGGGAACCGGGACGATCCGTCCGCTCGGAACGAAAGGTTCAGGATGTAGCGGTTGTCCCAGTTGAAGGCGGCACGGGAGAAGAAAGATTCCAGCGCGTAAGCATTGTAGCCGATGCTACCGGCGTAGATGTCCGAGCCCGAGGTAATCAGGTTGAAGGAGGACGACGGATAAGCCGCGTTGGTGTAATTATCGGACGCGGCTCCGAAAGTGTTATACTCATACTTCTCGAAGGAGTGGCCCGCCATCAGGCTATAAGTAAGACGGCTCACTTCCTGATTCCAGCTGAGAACGTTGTCGATGACCCAGCGGAGCGAATTGTTCTTCTGCTCGGTCAGCGCGTGCCAGCCATCCTTGTAACCGCGCTCCGTGTTGAGTTCGGTGAGTTTCTTGACCGTATGGTCGTAGATGGTGTATGCACTGACGGACGGCGTATACTTGAGCCCCTTGATGGGAGTGACGTCGAAGGAGGCCGTTCCGGAAAGCTGGTATTTGTTATTGTAGTAGTCCTCCTCCTCAATACACATCACGGGATTGTGACGGGCCAGACCGTCCGTGGACATCGTCCGGTAGTCACCGCTCAGGGCGTTCGTACGAATCTCACGGCCATACTCGTTGAGGCTTCGCTCGCAGTAAGGCGTATACCACGGCTGCTCTTCGCGCGCGGCGCGGAGCACCTTCAGCGAACCGTCCGTCTCCTCGCTCATGTCGTAGCGGGCGTATGCGCCGCCGATATTGAGGTTGAATTTGAGCCAGCGGGCAATCTCGTGCCCCAAGCGGGCACGGACCGTAAATTTGTTGAAATTGGTCTTGTTGAGGTACCCTTGCTGGTTCTCGTAGCCGCCAGAGACATAGAAGGTGGTCTTATCATTGCCGCCGGACATCGCAACCGAAGCGGCACCGCGGAGGGCCCAGCGGCGGGAGATGGCACCCACCCAGTCGAAGTCGGCCCGCTCCGCGGGAATGTAAAACTCCTTGAGGTTACCGGAGCCTTTCTCGGCCACATAGACGTTCCAGTTGTCCACCGCAGCCTGCATCACGTCGATGTACTGCGCTGTATTGGCCATCTTGATGTCGTGTGCCACCTGGGCCACACCGAAATAGCCGTCCACGTCGATCTGGGTCTTGCCGGCCTTGCCGGATTTGGTCGTGATGAGGATGACGCCCGCGTTGGCCCGGCTTCCATAAATAGCCGTCGCGGAAGCGTCCTTGAGGACTTCCATCCGCTCGATGTCATTGGCATTGATGTTGGGGTAACTCTCGGCCGGGATGCCGTCCACCACATAGAGCGGGGCAGAGGATCCGTTGATGGAGCTGACGCCGCGGACAATGATGTTCGGAGCCGTGCCGGGAATTCCGGAAGGCGAAGTAATGCTGACGCCGGTGACGCGGCCCTGCAGGGACTTCACCGGATCCACTTCGGCGCCGCGGTCCACTTCGTCCATCTTGATCGAGGAGATCGAGGAGGATACCAGGCGCCTGGATGCGGTACCGTAGCCGATGACGACCGCCTCGTCAAGGTTCTCGGACTTGGTCCGGAGGGTCATGTCGATCCGGTTGCGTCCGCGTACCGGCTCATCCACCGTCTCGAATCCGATGAAGGAGAAGTTGAGCGTCCCCTCCTGGGAAACTTCCACGGTATAATTGCCGTCCAGATCGGTCGTCACGGCCTTGCCCGCCGCTCCGTCGGGGACGATGACGCAGCCGATGACGGGCTCGCCGCCCTGGTCGAGGATGCGGCCCTTCACGATATGCCGGGAAGGCTGGGGTGAAGAGGCGTCATGCGATTCCGCCGCGGGCCGGACGGTGCCGGAGACCTGGATTTTCTTATCCTCCACGGAGAAAGTCACGTCCTGACCGGCGAAAACCTGCGACAGGATGGTCCGGATGTCCGCACCGGAAGCCGACACCGAAACATTCCGGCTGAGGTCGACCTGGCTGCTCCGGATGATGACGGAATAGCCGAACCGTTTCTGAATCTCGTCGACCGCCTCTTTCACCGTCACGTTCTGCAGCTGCAGCGTATGCTGCGCCAAGGCCGGAACGGAAAGGATAGCCAATAACAGCGAGATAAAAAGTACTTTCGTTCTAAACATTGGGTTCTATTTGAGCGAAAGGGAGATACTGTCCCCTTTCCATCTGATTTTCATATAATTCTGCGTATTGAGCGCCTGAAGGATCGAAGTAAGGTCCTCTCCGTTGATAAAGGAGGCATAGAAGCGCTCCCCGGCGATCCGTTCGTCCTCGATGATGATCCGGACGCCGAACCTTCGTTCCAGACAGCGGACGATATCGTCCATCCTGCGGTTGGTAAACTGCAGGCCGCCACGGAGAACATAATCCGAATAATTCCCGGAAGAGAAGCGCTGGCGCTCCACCGAGCCGGACTGATGGTTGTAGCGGACCATATCCCCGGTCTTCATCCGGAGGGTGTGACCGCCGTCCTTGCCGGCGATGGCCATCTCTACCGAGCCGTCCACCAGGGCCAGTTCAGACTCGGTATCGCCCGGATAGGAGGAGAAATTAAATTCCGTTCCCAGGACCTTGACGGTAATGTCCCCCGAATGGACCTCGAAGGGACGGTCCTCCATATGGGTGATGTCGACATAGGCCTCCCCTTTCAGGAAAACCTTGCGGGTCCCATCGCGGAAATCCGACGGGTACACCAGCCGGGTGTCCGGCGCGAGGCGGAGGGTGGATCCATCCGGAAGGGTGACCGTCTTCGTTTCGCCCGTATGGGTATAGGCCTCGGCCCATTCGACAGCGGCGGGCTTGCGGGTCAGCAGAACGGCGCCGAGGATGCACAGCGGCAGCAGGAGGGCCGCCGCCACGTGTTCCGCCACCCGCAGGATGCGACGGGGCCGGGACCGGCGGATTTCCTCCCCTACGGCCTGCGAGAAGCGCGTATAGCCTTCCGAGGCAATCGAGTAGTCGTCGGTCCCGAACTCATCGGCCAGTTTCTGGAAAGATTTGTCAGCGGCGCTGTCATCCGCGTGCTCCAGAAACCATTTTTGCAGATCGTCCATTATTTCTGATAAGCACCCGGCCACCAGGCGTCACCGCGGTCATTGCCGAGGGCGTCCTTGCCGATGGCGCCGATTTCGGTCAGCCAGGCGTAGTAGAACTCACCGAGGGTTTTGTCGCCGATATAGGCGTTGAAGTCGTTGTACTTCATCTCAAGGATTGAATTGACGTACGCTTTGAATGCGGAGGGTCTGATCTTTGAGAAAGTATCATCCGGTCCCTTCCAGGTGTACACATACTTGTCGGCATCGAACGCGCCGTTGCCGAGAGACTCCAGGCTGGCGTCATAGATATTTCCCGTACTTTCAATCGATACATCGGTATCGTCAATGGCCGGCCCCATGATGTTATTATACGCATAGAGCGGGCTCTTCATCTTGTCGAACGGACCGAAGACGAGCGGTGTCTTGATGGTGGAAGTATTGATGATGATAGAGTTGGCCAACAGTACACGGGCATCGTTGGAGGTGTCCGTATTGCGGATCGCCACCAGGTCGGCCGCTCCGATGAGCGTCGAATTGGTGAAGATGATGAGGCCGTCGTTATTCAGAAGGACACCGTTGCCGCCTTCCTGCTGACGCTCGTTGCCGTAGATCGTGCAGTTGTTGAAGCAGGCGATGCCCGGATTGCTGCCGTGGAGGATAAAGCCCCACTGGTTGGTGCGCATCGTATTGTTGTAGAAGACGCAATTGTTGAAGAAACCGATGGCGCCCTGTTTGTTGTTCTTGCTGCCGTTGACCTGGATGAGGCCGCGGTCAGCGCCCCGGTTGCCGATAAACTTGGTATTGTTACACTTGAACCAGCCGCCTGTCGCTCCGGTAGACCCGTTGCCGGCCTGCAGGTAAATCAGCGCGCCCGACACGGCCTCGCAGTCCTCGAAGACGCAGTCGTCGATCGTGAAGTCGGCCTGCTGGACGGAGATGATGCCGGCGCCTTTGCTCGTACTTGTCGCCATCGGATCATTGGCCCTGGCCTTGCAGGACTTGAACTGACATCCTTCGACAGTAACGATGGCGTCCGCAGCGTTGGCGTGAATCGCGCCGCCATTGCCGGTCTCGGTGTAGCAACCCTCAAAGATACAGTCTTTGTAGTGCTGTTCTCCCTTGGAATTGTTGGCGGCACCGCCGGTATTGAGTGAATGGCTCTTGAACGTGCAGTCTTTGCAGTTCACGACGGCGGCGTTATTGTTCGTAAAGACCGAACCGCCGTTCCTGCCATAGTTATCCGCCGCGAAAACGCATTCAGACGCGGAGACGACCGCCTTACCGCAATGGATGGCACCGCCGCTGGACGAGGTGCTGACCTTGTTGTTGATGAACACCGTTCCGTCAAGGGTCAATTGGGCTTCCTCCCCCTCCTCGGAAGAGATGCTGATGCCGCCGCCGTTTCCTTCTTCAAGTTTGCCGTTCTTGATGGTCATTCCTTTGATCGAGAGATTGACCTGGCTGCCGATGGTGAGTACGCGGGCGCGTTCCGCGCCGCTCAGAATAGCTTCGGTGCTGCCCTTGAAAGTAATCGTAATCGGCTCCGGAGCTCCGGGAACGGCAATTTCAAGACCGGTGAGGTCTTCATCGTTCCTGGGCGTTACGTAAGTACCGTCGGCAAAATAGACGGTATAGCCGTCGATGAGATCGAGATTATCATACACGGGGGGCTGAGGGGCGATAGGCTCGTCAGTGACGGGAGGCTCTGTATCGTCCGTGCCTGGCTCAGCTTCGGGCTCCGTGGGCGCGATGGCAGCCATCATCAAATCCTGGAGACCCAGGAAACTCATTGCATTCTCCGCGCTCGAGCCGTCCTGAAGGCCGGCTCCTTCCGGAGAGACGTAGAGTTCTTTGGCCGGTTCCGGCGGTTCGGGCCCGTCGGTCGGGTCGTCGGTGTTCCCTTTGTTCTTGTCACAAGAGAATACAAGCGCTCCCGCCATAGCCAAAGCGCTAAAATACAAAAAGAATTTTTTCATGGACGTGTACTAATTTTGGTCAGTTTGTATAAAGAACACGCCGGGCAGCCCTTTCCCCCCAACGGGATGCCGTAAAAACAAAGAGCCGGGCGGAAAATCCGTCCGGCTCCTGCCTCTGTGTAATCCCCGAAGGATTAGCGACGCTCGCCGCGATCGGCACGGTCATGACGCTCACGGCCTCCACGGCCGCCGCGTCCGCCACGACGGTCACCGCCACGGCCACCCTGGCCGGCGGCTGCGTTGGCGGAAATGCCGGCATTCGGAGAAAGATCCTGCTTGCCGAATTTCTCACCGTTGCAGATCCAAACCTTGATACCGAGGGCACCGACCTTGGTGCTGGCGACTGCCAGTGCGTAGTCGATGTCGGCACGGAAGGTATGGAGCGGGGTACGTCCTTCCTTGAACATCTCGCTGCGGGCCATTTCGGCGCCGCCGACGCGGCCGCTGATCTGGACCTTGATGCCCTCGGCGCCCACGCGCATAGCCGTCGCGACAGCCATCTTGATGGCGCGGCGATAGCTCACGCGGCCTTCGATCTGGCGGGCGATGCTGTCCGCTACGATGCAGGCGTCGACCTCGGGCCTCTTGACCTCGTAGATGTTGATCTGGACATCCTTCTTCGTAACCTTCTTGAGCTCTTCTTTCAGCTTGTCGACCTCCTGGCCGCCCTTGCCGATGATGACACCCGGACGGGCAGCGTG
>CAMUZW010000098.1 GCA_947165305.1 uncultured Bacteroidales bacterium | reverse complement strand
CCCGCCCTCTATCCCAACGAGAAAAAGAACATCTCCTTCGCCTTTGTCCTCGGCACCGTGATGTTCTTCCTCGGATGCGCCCTCGGCTACACGGTCATCTTCCCCTTCACCCTGCGGTTTCTCACCCAGTACACCATCGGCACCGGCATCGTCAACCAGATCTCGCTGGACTCGTATATGCACACGTTTACGATGCTGATCCTGGTGATGGGCATCGTCTTCGAGATGCCGCTCCTCGTGTGGCTCCTGTCCCGACTGGGCATCCTCACCAAGGCCACGCTCAAGAAATACCGCCGCCACGCGATCGTCGCCCTTCTCATCCTCGCCGCCGCCATCACCCCCACCGGCGACCCCTTCACCCTGATGGTGATGTTTGTACCACTTTATCTCCTATATGAATTCGGCATTCTCCTTGCCGTAAAATAACGCTGCCATGAAGAAAGCATTCCTCTGGATTCTCGGCATCCTTGCCGCCATCCTTCTGGCCGTACTGTGCATCTGGTGCGGCGAGATCCGTACCCTCACCACCGTCACTTCCGTGGAGGGGAATCCGTATCTCTACCAAATGGAATACAAGGCCGCCTATGACCTCGACGACGTAATCGCCAAAGACATAGACAGCAACGCGAAGCTGCTGGAGTATGTCATCGGACGGATCGGGAAAGGGATTCCCATCAAGATCAGCAGCGCCCAGGTGGCGGACGAGAACGGCGAGCTGGCGACCTTCAACTGCACCAGTTTCCAGGCCGTAAAGGCAGACGGAAGCGGCTTCTGGTATGGCCGGAACTACGATTATTTTAAGAATCCCACGATGGTGACCGTCTCACGCCCCAGGAAGGGATATGCCTCCATCGCCGTGAGCGACATGTCGCATTTCGGGTATAGTCTTGACAAACTTCCTTCTTCCGCCGCCAGGAAGGTGAACTGCCTCGCGGCCATATATGCCCCCGTGGACGGAATCAACGAGAAAGGTCTGTGCACGTCCATCATGGCGCTTCCCCATCAGGCTGCCCGTCAGGAGAGCGGTCAGCACAAGGTAGGCACGACGATTATCATGCGACTGTGGCTGGACCGCTGCGCGACGGTTTCCGAGGCCCTGGAGCTCCTCGGCGGGCTCGACGTCCGCCATGATGCCACGGTAGGCTCCGGCTATCATTACATGGTGGCCGACGCCACCGGCGATGCCGCCGTCGTGGAGTTCGACAAGGACGACGGATGGAAGACGATGATCGTCCGGAAAGATCCCGCTGAGAAGTCCATGCTTGTCACAAACCATCTCCTTTCGGAGAAATATTATTCGACCGAGCCCGACGAAGCCGTCGGGAATCCCCACAGCAAGAGCTGGTGGCGGTATGAGACCGCCGGAACGTACCTCAGGGAGCATGACGGCACGCTTACGCTGGAAGAGGCGCAGGAATGTCTCGCCCAGGTTCACTGGAAAGACCTCGTATGGGACAACGGCACCGTCGAAGACACCCAGTACAGTAATGTCTACGACCAGGCGGATATCAAGCTGTACCTCCGCAACTGGAACGAATACGGCAGGACGCTGACGTTCTCCCTGTAATCCCCCTTACTGCATCTGCCGGAGCAGCACCCGGATCCCGGGGAGCCGGCCGGGAAGAGAACTGAGATCCGTTTCCCCGGAATGATACGGGATCAGGACCTTCGGCCCGAAGGCCCTGGCGGCAGCGACACACTGGTCCACCGTCATCGTATAGGGCTGGTTGACCGGGAGGAAGGCGACGTCGATATCCTGCAGGAGGGCCATCTCCGGAATGTCCTCGGTATCCCCGGCGATATAGATGCGAAGCCCGTCTATCGTCAGGACAAATCCGTTGTCCCGTCCTTTCGGATGGAACTGCAGGTGTCCCTCGGTCGTATTATATGCGGGAACGGCCTCCAAAGAAATCTCTCCCGGCAGAAGCGCGGACTGGCCGTTGGAAAGTGCCGTCCCCCAGCCAAGCATTTCCGCGCAGCGGGCATTGGTTACAAGTACCGTCTCTCCCTTGCGGAGCACTTCAATGGCCTCTTTGTCGAAATGGTCAAAGTGCTCATGGGTTACCAGGATGACGTCCGCCTTGGGGAAATCCGTTGCATAGTCCGTCCGCCGCTTCCCAAGCTCAATCACCGGGTCGACCTGGACGGAAAGCCCCTTGTAGGAGATAGCCAGGCTGCCGTGCTTGATCAGGGTAATTTCGACAGGGGCCCCGCCGTCGGTGAAGAAGCGTTCCACTTCATAGGTCGTGACCGGTTTCCCCGCACCCGTCCAGGCCAGATATCCGCCAAGCAGGTTATAGACTTTAAAGCCGCTCTTTCCCAGCCGGGCGGCTGCGGCGGCACTGCGCTTCCCGCTGCGGCAATAAACCATCACGGGACGGCCGGTGTCAAGGGCCGACTGGCATTCGGAGAGGAATCCGCTCCCGAACCAGTTGATATTGACGGCCCCGGAGAGGTGCCCCGCGGCGAATTCGTCCGGGGTCCGGACATCGACAAGCTGCGCCTGTCCATCCTCCGAAAGCATCTTCTGGAACGCATCGGCCGGAAGGTCTGTATACCCCTTGCACGAAAAAAGGCTGAAGAGCGAAAACAACATGATCAATACACTCTGTTTCATATTAGACAATCTCTGGACAACAGACAAAGATACATATTTTTATTGGCAACGTGCAAAAACACCCGTCAATTGCACGTTGTACTATAATGGGTTGCAGATTTCTGCAAAAAGGGTTATCTTTGCATCCGCAATGACGCTGCTGCTCATATTCTTATTCTCCGCGATGGCGATATCGTTCCTCTGCTCCGTTCTGGAGTCAGTGCTGATGTCTACGCCGTTGTCGTTCATCACGATGAAGGAGGAAGAAGGATACCGCAAGGCGACGCGCTTCAAAAAGTACAAGCAGGAGCCCTCACGCCCCATCGCAGCCATCCTGTCGCTGAACACCATCGCCAACACCGTGGGCGCGGCGGGCGTCGGACATCAGGTCACCGAGGCCTTCGGATCGCACTGGTTCGGCCTGGTTTCCGCCATCACCACCATACTGATCCTCATTTTCGCCGAGATCATCCCCAAGACCATCGGCACCACGCAGTGGAAGCATCTGATGGGCTTCACCACTTCCGCCCTCAACTTCCTGATCGTCCTGATGTTCCCCTTCGTCATCGTCATCGAATGGATCAGCAAACTCATTACGCCGGAAGACACCGAGGCGGCCGTGAGCCGGGAGGAAGTCTCCGCGATGGCCAATGTCGCCGAGGAGGAAGAAGTGCTGGACGAGGATGAGAACACCCTCATCCAGAACCTCATCAAGATGGACGACATCCTGGCCTACGAGGCGATGACCCCGCGGGTCGTCTGCGCCATCGCCCCCGAAGCGATGACGCTCAAGTCCTTCTATAAGAGCGACAAATACCTGCATCATTCCCGGATTCCGGTCTATGCCGAGTCCGACGAATACATCACCGGATACATCCTCCGCACCGACGCCCTCCAGCTCCTGGCCGACGACAAATTCGAGCGGAAGCTCGGCAGCATCAAGCGCGACATCGAGCTCTTCAACGAAGAGACCCCGCTCGGAGAAATCTGGGACGTGATGCGTTCCAAGAACGAGCAGATCTGCTGCATCATCGACGAATACGGCTGCTTCCAGGGTATCCTGAGCCTGGAAGACATCATCGAGACGCTCCTCGGCAGCGAGATCATCGATGAGAACGACGTCGTCTCGGATATGCAGCAGTATGCAAGGGAGCGCTGGGAGCAGCGCAACAAGAAAGCCGGAAAGAAGCCTCAGCCCCTCATCACTTCCTCCACCACGGAGGAGACTTCATCGTAGGTATATCCCCTCGACAGCACGAATTTCAAGAGTTTGAGCCGGCACTGCGGGTCGTCTTTGAGTACGCGGTACTTTTCCTCGACGACGCGGCGCAGCTTCGCCGAGGCCTTCTCCGGCTCGATCTCCTGCAGTGCGGCGTCGATCACCTCGCGCGCAATCCCTTTTCCGGCGAGCATAAAGCGGATTTTCACGCTCCCCCACCCCTGGAGGGAGGCCTTCTCGCGGGCAAAGGCGGAGGCATAACGGAGATCGTCCACGAAGCGGTCTTCCAGCAGCGAAGCCACCACGCGTTCCGCCGCCCCGGCATCCCCCTCCAGCGCCTTGAGCGCCTTCCGGCGAATGTCCGAAGTGCAGTATTCCATCCGCGCGCACTGCCGCTGCAGCCTGTCCAGAACCTGTTTTTCGTCCATTCTTCTAATTTAATCAGAAATCAAAGCCGAGGGAGACATAGAAGCCGACCTTCTTGGTGAGGGTGTTCCAGTGGAGGTTGGCACGGAGAGGACCGACGATGGAATCGTACGCATATTCAAGCCCGACGCCCCAGACATTCTGTCCTTTATTGAATTCACTGAAATGTGTGAAGTCATAGGAATATTCTGAGATGGCCGTCGCATACATATTCTTGTAGAAATTCCAGCGGAGATCGGCCCGGGCCGTCATCAGGTAATTGCGCCGGTACACGGCATTGTTGATCCCGACGAAGGCAATCTGCTGGTCGACATAACGGCCCGGAATCATGCCTCCCATGATATTGGCATACGGGATGGGAATCTCATCGCCGAAAATGAAACGGCCCGCGAACGAAGGAATGAACGCCACCTTGCCCGGGAAAGGAACCACCACCTTGCCGTCAAAATTCAGCGTAGCGAAAAGATGCGTCGGCGTGGCTGAAATATCCCAGATGAAATCCGTTCCGACGCCGAAGGAATACCCGTGGGTAGGGAAATAACCGTCATCCAGGTTTTCCGCCCGGCCATTCAGGAAGATGGAGCCGTAGTTCTTCGTCGAGAGCGTGATGTCGTAGTCGCCCTGGATCTGCTCGCCAAGGATATGGCTGATCTTGAACACATCGTGCCGGATGCCGCCGTTGACGTCGAACTTATACCACCGCATATTCGACAGATACACCTCCTGACGGGCCTGGAACATCGTGATGTTGTAGCGGTTCTCCCCGACGCTGAAGCGGCTTCGGTTGAGCCAGCGGAAGGAGGCCGAGGCGTTGAAGGTCGGGAATTTGGGCACGTCGTAGATAAAGGAGGCCTTCAGATACGGATTGGAACTGACCTTGGCGGTCAGGTCATAGGCGATGCCCGAAACGGAATTGGTATTGAATCCGACGTTCACCAGTACGGACACCAGTTCTTCGGTGTCTGCGCGGATGCCCAGGCCGAGCTGGTGAATGGGCCCCTTGCGGCAGATGATGTGCAGTTCGTACGGCTCTCCCGTCCCGCGCAGCTCATAATTGACAGAATCGAACGCGCCCATTCCGTAAAGCGTCGCGACCGCGGATTCGACGTCGGCGCGGGACACCCGGCTGCCCGGCTTGATCCGGACCTTGCGGCGCAGAATCTTCCCGTCGGCTTCACCAAGGCCGCTGAAGACGACATCCGAGATCAGCACGGGCGTATCCTGGATATCCAGCGCGAGCGGATGCCGGCCCGCGAGCGAATCCGTTCCCACCCATTCCTTGACGATATCAAATTCTTCCTGCTTCTCAGCCGCCGCCACATTGCCCCTCCGGATCATTGTATCGATGGCGACCTGATTGAAGCTCAGCATGTCGTAGCCTTTGAGCTGGGGCTTGATGCGCATGTCGGTCACCTTGAGATTCCGCCGGAAGGCGTCGTTTCCCAGCATGTCGATGCCCTGGCTGATGACATCCCCCAGATGCTTGATATCCGTGTAGTCCTTGGCCGCGTCCGACAGGTCGACGCCGATGATGAGGTCGGCGCCCATCTCCGACGCCAGGTCGGCGGGGAAATTGTTGCGCATGCCACCGTCCACCAGCACCATGCCGCGGGTCCTGACCGGGGCGAAAAGCGCCGGAATCGACATGGTCGAACGCATGGCGATGTTGATGTCGCCGTCGTGCCAGACTTTTGCGCGGCCGGAGACGAGGTCCGTCGCCACGCAGACAAAGGGAATGGGGAATTTCAGGAAATTGGTGCTGTCCGAGACACCGACCGTCTTGCTGGCGATGATGCTCCAGACATTCTGGCCCGACACGAGGCCGGAAGGCAGGCTTCCCAGGAGATTATCCCCGATCTCCTTGAAAGAGTCCTTGCGGTTTGTCGGAATGCGGAAGGAAGCCGGCTTCCCGGGCGCATACTGGAGGTCGGTCCGGAGATTCTCGCGATAGTCGTTTTTATTGTAATAGAACGGAATGGACAGGACGTATTTCTCTTTGTACTTTGCACGGGAATACGGGATATAATCGCGCCTGACCTTGTCACTGAGGGCCATCGACCAGTCGATGTTGCGGATCATATTGTCGAGGTAGTCCGGCCCGTAACCGATCGAATACAGGCCGCCGACGAGACCGCCGACACTGGTCCCGATCACCATGTCGATGGGGATCTGCATCTCCTCGATCTTGCGGAGCGTCCCGATGATCGCCGCCCCCTTGGCACCGCCTCCGCTCAGCACGAGGGCCACCGTGGGCCGATGCTGCCGGATGCTGTCCATCCGGGCATTGATCTCCCTGAGGGCCCGGGCGTCCGACTCTCCGGCCAGGCCGAAGCTGGAGGCATACTTATCCTGGGCAACGGCCGTCAAGGCCAGGCCCAGCAGGAACGATATGAGCAGCAGGCGTTTCATTGTTTCTGTCCTGCCAGCATGCCGCAGGCCGCCAGGATATCTTCTCCGCGGGAAGCGCGGATCGTACAAGTCACTCCCGCATCCGTGAGCATATCCCGGAAAGCGGTCATCGTCTTTTCGGATGATGTCCCGTACGGGAAATCCGGAATCCGGTGAAAGCGGATGAGATTCACCCGGCATTCCAGCCCCCGCAGCAGCCGCGCCAGGGCGGCGGCATGGCGGGGCGTATCGTTCCATCCCGCAAACATCGTATATTCAAAACTCACCCGCCGCTGGCCGGTAAAATCGTACTGCTTGATCAGACGGACGATTTCGGTAACGGGCCAGGCCTTCTCGACCTTCATCATCTCCAGACGCTCCTGCGGGAAGGGGTTGTGCAGGCTGACGGCCAGGTGGCAGCGGCTTTCGTCGAGGAATTCCCGGAGACGGGGCATCACGCCGATGGTGCTGAGCGTGATGCGTTTCGGACTCCAGGCGAAGCCCCACGGAGCCGTCAGGACATCGATCGCCCGGCGGACTTCCGGCCAGTTGTCGAGCGGCTCACCCATTCCCATGAAGACGATGTTCGAGAGCGGATGGATCCGGTCCACGGAGAGAATCTGGCCGAGGATCTCCGCGGCAGTGAGATTTCCGTGGAATCCCTGCCGGCCCGTCATGCAGAACTTGCAGCCCATCTTGCAGCCGGCCTGGGAAGAAACGCAGAGGGTGTTGCGGTCCTGGTCGGGGATCATGACAGCCTCGATGCCGCCCATGGCGCCGTCTTCCGTCGCACCGACATCGAAGAGATATTTCTCGGTACCGTCCCGCGAAGTCAGCGTAAGGGACGGACGGAGGGTCCCGACCGTATAGTGCTGCGCAAGCAGCTCACGGCCGGCCTTGGATATATCCGTCATCTCATCCAGGGAAACGGCCCGCCGGACATACAGCCAGCGGGCAAGCTGCCCGCCCGTGAAGGCCGGCAGTCCAAGGTCCTTCGCAAGGGCCTTGAGTTCTTCGGGAGTCTTTCCGATCAGCGCATCCATATTCTATGCAAAAATAGTCAAAAAATTTGTCAGAAAGAGGATATTATTTAGTAACTTTGCCTTGATGGACAGCTAAGTGTCCGAATTATTAATTATTTACACTCAAACCACGCTATTATGGCTAAAGAAGTTGAAGCAAAGACCGGTGCAGAGCTGAGCGCAGCCAAACTCAAGGCGCTTCAGGCAACAATCGACAAGATTGAGAAGGATTATGGGAAAGGCACGATCATGAAGTTAGGAGACCAGCCTGAGTGGGACGAGTCGCAGGTGATTCCGAGCGGATCCGTCGCGCTGGATCACGCGCTTGGAATCGGGGGGTACCCCAAAGGCAGGATCATCGAGATCTACGGGCCCGAGTCCAGCGGCAAGACGACCCTCGCGATCCACGCGATCGCCGAGGCGCAGAAGAAAGGCGGCATCGCCGCGATGATTGATGCAGAGCATGCATTCGACCGTACATATGCCAAGGCCCTCGGCGTCAATCTGGAAACCCTCCTGATTTCGCAGCCCGACAACGGCGAACAGGCCCTCGAGATTGCCGACAACCTCATCCGCAGCGGTGCGGTCGACATCGTCGTGATCGACTCCGTCGCGGCCCTTACTCCCAAGGCCGAAATCGAGGGTGAGATGGGCGACAACAAAGTCGGCCTCCAGGCCCGCCTGATGTCCCAGGCCCTCCGCAAGCTCACGGCCAACATCGCCAAGACCGGCACTTGCTGCATCTTCATCAACCAGCTCCGCGAGAAGATCGGCATCATGTTCGGAAACCCCGAGACCACGACCGGCGGCAACGCCCTCAAGTTCTACGCATCCGTACGACTGGACGTCCGCAGGACCACCCAGATCAAGGACGGCGACGAAGCCCTCGGCAACCGCACCCGCGTCAAGGTCGTCAAGAACAAGATGGCCCCGCCTTTCAAGAAGGC
>CAMUZW010000097.1 GCA_947165305.1 uncultured Bacteroidales bacterium | reverse complement strand
TCCGTTCTCAAGGATGCCTCGTCGTCGGCTATCTACGGCTCCCGGGCGGCCTACGGCGTGATCCTCGTAACGACCAAAACCGCCAGCAAAGAAAAGATCACCATCAATTACAACGGCTCCGTCTCGCTCAACCGTCGCACCGTCCTGTGGGAGGACAACGTGATTACGGACGGACTCGCCTATACCGAAACCTTCTATGATTTCTGGGTGGGCCGTACCGAAACGCCGACTTCGGCCGGCGCCCTCCCGACCAAGATCAATACCTATGACATCCCGTCCAATTACCTGGAGCTCTTCCGGCAGCGCCGGGCGGAAGGCAATACGGAAATCTACGACATGTACAACGGAAACTACCTGTACTTTGCGTCGGAGAACTGGCTCAAGGGCTTCTACAAGCGGATGAATACGACCCGGACCCATTCGATAAGCATCAACGGGTCAACTAAGAAGCTGTCTTACGCCCTATCGGGTCGCTATTATACGCAGGACGGTATTTACAAGATCGGGGATGAGGACTATCACCAGTACAACATCCGTTCAAAGGTATCGATGAAGGTGCGTGACTGGCTGACGGTTGACAACAATACCTATCTGTATCATGTCGATTATTCCCAGCCGATTTTCTCCAAGACCAATACCTCCGTAGGCAGCCAGCTCTGGCAGATCGGTATGCTGGGTCTGCCCGTGATGCCCTTTACCAACGAAGATGGGACTTATACCATCGGGGCGGCCGCTTCGGGCTATGCCGCCTTCAAAGACGGTAATTCCGCACAAGACACCAAGACGATGTCGGTGCTCACCTCCACGGGCGTGACCATCGAGCCGTTCAAGGATGTCTTCAAGATCCGCGGCGATATTTCCTATAAATATACCGCGCGCCATACGCAGCGCTATGTGGCCCCGACGACCCAGAGCAAGACGCCCGGCGTGGTGACCTACTATGTGACGGAGGCTGATTCCTACAAGCGGGAGTACAACTACGAGACCAATCATCTCTCGGCCAACGTGGTGGGAACTTTCACGCCGAAGCTGGGGCCTAAGCACAAGCTCAATGTGGTGGCCGGCTGGAACCTGGAAGACCGCCGGTACGACGTGGAGACGATTCTCCGCCTGGGCATGCTCTATCCGGGAATGACCAGTTTTGAAATGTTTGACGGCACGGAGATCACCCTCAAGCAATACGACAGCGACTGGACCACCATCGGCAGCTTCGCCCGCGCCAACTACACCCTCCTGGACCGCTATATTCTCGAGGGCTCCATCCGTTATGATGTCAATTCCCGATTCCCGAAGAACCAGCGGGGCGGGTGGTTCCCTTCCGCTTCCGCCGGCTGGCGGGTGTCGGAGGAGCCTTGGATGCAGGCGGCCAAGCCCGTGCTGACCAACCTCAAGATCCGGGGCAACTGGGGTATCCTCGGGAACGGCGGCATCGATCCTTATTCTTATATGGAGACGATGGGTATCGGAAAGACTTCCGTCATCTTCGACGGGGGATATGTCAACACGGCCGGCATGCCTTCCATCATTCCGGACAACCTGACCTGGGAACGCATCCGTACATGGGATGTCGGCGTGGATTTGGATATGCTCCGCAGCCGGCTCTCCTTCTCGGGCGACTTCTACGTCCGCCATACCGACAATATGTATTCCACCGGACCGGAACTGCCGGCCCTTCTGGGCGCCGAGACGCCGAAGGGCAATTACGGCCAGCTCAAGACCCGCGGTTGGGAAGTGACCCTCTCCTGGCGGGACGGATTCAGACTGGGAGGAAAGGATTTTACGTATTCCATCAAGGGCAGCCTCTGGGACAACCGGACCTGGGTAACGAAGTTCTATAATGAGTCCCACAATATCTTCGGCTATTACGAAGGCAAGGAACTCGGCGAACTTTGGGGCTTCCGCACCGACGGCCTGTTTATGTCTAACGAAGAGGCAGCGGCCTGGTATCCGGATAAATACCACAACCTGTTGACCTCCACCATCCCGTATGCGGGCGATATCAAGTTCGTGGATGTGGACGGCAACAAGGAAATCACCGCCGGGGCGGGTACCCTCGAAGACCACGGCGACCTGGACCGGATCGGCAACATCATGCCGCGCTTCCAGTACGGCGTGAACATCGACTTGAAGTGGAACGGCATCGGCCTGAGCGTCTTCCTGCAAGGCATCGGGCACCGCGACTGGTATCCGTCCGAGGGCTCAGGCTTCTTCTGGGGCGGTTACGCCCGGGCGTATGACTATGCGCTCAAGGACCAGCTCGACCGGGTGATTCTCGACAAGAGCACCGAGAACTGGACGGTCACCAATCCGGGCGCTTACTGGCCCCGCCGGCTCTATGCGGCGGCCAATGCCGGCAGCGGCCTGGGTACGATGAACTCCTACAACGACTACTTCCTCCAGAACGCGGCCTATCTGCGCCTGAAGAACCTGACCATCGATTATACCTTCCCGTCCAAGTGGATGGAAAAGATTCATATCGAGAAACTTCGCATCTATTTCTCGGGTGAAAACCTGCTGACCTGGTCCCCGATCTTCAAGCATACCTCCATGTTCGATCCGGAAGTCATCTCCAAGGGCGACTCCGATTTCGGCGGATCCACATCTACCTCGATGGGCGACGGATACAGTTATCCGATGCTCAAATCCTTCACCTTCGGTATCAATCTGACTTTCTAAACTACAGGATTATGAAAAGATATATTCTCATCTGTGCAGCTGCACTTCTAGCTCTCTCCTGCAGTGACCTTCTCGAAAAATCGCCGGCCAACGAATTTGCGGCCGAGACTTTCTTCGCCTCCGAAAACGACCTGCGCCTGTATGCCAACGGCCTAATCAATACGGCGCTTCCCGCAGCCGGGGACATCGGTCTCGGCGAGGACCTGTATACCGATTTCTGCGGGACCCGCCAGTCCAAGAATTTCTACTGGGGCAACTATACGGCCGCCCAGGCGACCAATTGGACCACCAGTACCTGGAGCTTCCCGCGCCGCGTGGCCTATATGATCGAAAACATGCCGCGCTGCAAGGGAACGGTGCCGTCGGACAAATACAACCACTACGAAGGCGTGGCCCGCTTCTGGCGCAGCTGGATCGCCGTCAAGCGGATGAAGGTCTTCGGTGAAATCTATTTCATCGACAAAGTCATCCAGCCCGCCGACAGCCTGATCCTGTACGGGCCCCGCCAGGACCGGGAGTATGTGTTCCACCGGATCCGGGAGGACCTGGAGTTCGCGTGCGAGAACTGCCTCGCTTCCGGGGCGGACATCCACACGGCCGGCAGGGTGTATGTCAACAAATATGTGGCCCTGGCCTATGCTTCGAGCGCCTTCCTCTATGAGGGAACCTACCGGAAGTACCACGACGTCAATCCGGCGACCCTCAAGCCTTGGACCGGGGAATATGAGAGTGCCGAAGAACTCCTCTCCCTGGCCGAGAAGTACGCCAAGCAGCTGATAGACACCAAAGCCTTCTCGCTGCATCCGGATTACCGTTCGCTGTTCGTCTCGGCGACCCTTCCGGCCGACGAGGTCATTTGGGGCCGGACCTATTCGACCGAACTGAGTGCCACGCACGGTCTGGCGTATAAATATGTGTCGACCACTTCTTCGCAAAGCTATTCGCCCACCAAGGAGTACGTCCGGATGTTCCTCAAGACCGACGGGACGCCCGCCGAGGAGGCAATCAGCGTGACGCAGGAGTTCGTCGGACGCGACAAGCGCCTCAGCGCCACGGTGCTCTCGCCCGGACAACAGTGGGTGCGTCTGAACGACTCCAAGGAACTCCTGCACCCCAACTGGACCTGGACCTGCGCCGGTTATCAATGGATCAAATGGGTGCAGCTGGAAGAAAATGCGATGAGCGCGGACAACAAGTCCTACAATTCCATTCCCATCATCCGCTATGCCGAAGTGCTGCTCAACTACGCCGAGGCCGCTGCGGAACTGGGCCATATGAACCAGAACATCTGGAACCAGACCATCGGCGCCCTGCGCCAGCGGGCGGGCGTGAAAAGCATCTATCCGGGCAGCGCCGGCTACGTGGCCGACACCTGGCTCCGCGCCTATTATACGCAGGATGTCCTTCATCCGGCTTCCCTGACCGATATCCAGCTCGAGATCCGCCGCGAGCGGGCGACCGAGCTGACCCTCGAGGGCCAGAGCCATTACGACGACCTGATGCGCTGGTATCTGGGCGATCTGATCGAACGCCGCTACAAGCACCAGGGCTGGCGGGGCATCTATATCACGCCGGAAGAAGCGGCCTCGGGCATCAAGTGGGGCAACAAGACATATACGGTTTCGACCACCAGGAATTCCAACGAGACCAACTACAAGATTTCCGGTACCGCCAACGGCAACTGGAGCCTCTCGAACGGCACCTACGGCTATTTGATCTACCATTACGACATGGAGTGGGATGACATGATGTATACGCATCCCATCCCGCAGAGCGCCTTGAACGTGAACCCTGAAATCGGCCAGAATGAAGGCTGGCAATGGATTTAGCAGATTATGAAAACAAGATACATACTTGCCATGCTCTGTGCGGCCGGGATGCTGGCCGCCGGATGCAACAAGGGCCCCGAAGTCATTGTCGAGGATCCTTACATCACCGTGACGCCCGATCACGTGGAAGCTGCGTACGAAGGGCAGATCTTCGATATCCAAGTCGAATCGAACTGTGCCTGGACCATCTCCAAGACCGATGCCGAGGGAACGGCCATCGACTGGGTCAAGTGCGACCGTGCGACCGGGAAGGGAAATGTAGCCTTCCGCGTCCGGGTGTACAAGAACAACACGGCAGAAGAGCGCCGGGCGACGGTGACCCTTGCCTATGAGGGGGCCAAAGCCTTCATCGACGTGGTACAGGCGCTGAATCCCGATCCCGACAAGCCGGACATTCCGGATATACCCGACATTCCGGATCCTCCGACGCCTCCGACCCCTCCGTCCGGCGACGTGGTCGAATTGACCTTCGATTTCACGATCGATCCGCTGGAGGGATGGCCGACGGCTTCCGGATATGAACACGTGGATGGCGGTAAAAAATGCATCTATCCGCTGAACGGATATGATTATACCTTTATTCTGGCCGACTGCAACGGCGCCAGCCAGTCGACCCTGTACTGGGCTCCCGCCAAGGATGGCGCTTCGCCGAAGTTCTCCCTGACCAACCAGTACCGTTATCTCGGTCTTCCGGCCCTCGAGGGGTATAAGCTGACCGAGGTGGTCTGCCACAATATCGCGATGTATACCAATACGCCCAAGATCGGCATTACGGATTTCATTACTGAATCCGCCCGCCATCCTGCCGCCGATGAGTTCGTTGCCGGCGGCAGTCCTCAGGAATGGGATCCGGCCGGCGGCGGCACCTATACGTACAAACTTACGGAGTCCGAACTGAACACGGTGTATTACATCTATACGTATGTCAAGGGCGCTCTCGCTTCGATCGACCTGAAGTATGAAAAGGAGGGAACGGAGCCTCCGACCCCGCCGGATCCGCCGGTGTCCGAAGACCTCGTACTGGACTTTGACTTCTCGATAGATCCGCTCGAAGGCTGGCCTACGGCAGCCAATGGCACCCACGTGGAGGGCGGCATCACCTGCATCTATCCGCTCGACGGAACCGACTACTCGTTCATCCTGGCGGACTGCGGCGGCGCCGGTGCCTCGCAGATGCACTGGGCCATCACGGATCCCGGTCCGAGGCTCGCTTTCGGAGCGCAGTACAGGTATCTGGGCCTTCCTCCCATCGAAGGATATAAACTGGCCAAAGTGGCCTGTACGAGCGTCCTGCTGAATGCCGCTTCGGCGACGTTGTCGGCCAAAATGGCAATCACGAACCGCATTGCAGGCTCCGCGACTGACGCCAAGAATATCACGGACGAGTCTCCGGACATCGTGCCAGGCGGCGAGTTCCAGACCTGGCAGGCCGGCGGCGGGGGAACCTACACGTATGTCCTGACGGAGACACAGGCCAATACGGTGTACTACATTTATGCCTTGGTCAAAGGGGCGGTTTCCAGTATTGAACTTACTTATACTAAATAATGCAAAGAATGAAAAAGGATTACACAAGGCCTCAGTTTGAGGTCAGGCCCATGCGGATGGAGCAGGCGTTTTGCGCAAGCACACCAGGGCAGAATGTTACCACCGAAGTGTGGGATGAAGTAGATTTGTCTGAATTATAGGAGGAAAGAAGATGAAAAACCAAAACTGTTTCTTCTGTGCAGTGGCTGTCCTCATGCTGGCAGCCTGCGCCAAGGATGTAAAACCCTCGGATAACGATATCCTTGCTTCCGGGTTCTCTTTCACTGCGGAGTGGGAAAGCATTCCTGCCTCCAAGGCTGTTCTGGGACAGAATGATGCCGGCAAGCCGAAGACCATCTGGGAGAGCGGCGACCAAATTACCGTCTATTCCAATGGGGACGGAGCCGCCCTGTCGGCTTCCCGTGCCGGCTTTGCGTTTACCACCACCGATGCGACTTCTCCTGCGACCTTTACCTATGCGGGCGATGACTTTGCGGTTGGAGATTACCTGGCCATTTATCCGGCCGCAACGGCCAAGAGGGCGGTCAACTTCACGAATACTGAAACCGGGTACAGATTGGCTGCCGTGGATGTCCCGACGGAGCAGACGCTGGTGCCCGGCAGCTTTGACCGCAAGGCGGCCATCGCCATTGCCTATGCCGAAGAGGGAAGCACTTCGCTCAGTTTCAAGAATGCCGTGGCGCTTCTGAAATTCCGCGTCGCGGATGCGGATGTGACCAGTGGAAGCGTCTATGTCAGCGGGGGGGACGTGATTTCCGGACGGTATCGTGCGGACATCGATCCTGAAACGGCCGTTCCGACCCTGACGGTATACAGCACTACGGGCGTATCGCAGTCGGACCACGTCAACTTCAGCCTGGAAGGCGGTGCGGCCCTCACTCCAGGAGTGGATTATTATGTGGCGGTACGGCCCACCGTTCTTGCTTCCGGACTCGGGATCATTCTCAATGAAAAAGAGGTCAAGAACTTTACTTCAGAACAGCTGGGCGAACTCAAGCGGAACACCATCTATAATCTCGGAACGCTCAGTGTTCCCTCCGGAGAGGTTGAGACCATGACGCTGGATTTCGACTTTACCGTTACACCGTTTACAGGTTGGCCGACGGCGGATAAGTATACCCATAAAGACGGCGGCGTTTCCTGCGTCTATCCGCTGGGCGGGACGGACTATACCTTCGTCCTGGCCGACTGTGACGGCGCCGGCAGTGCGCGGGTCTATTGGGGCAGCGGGAAGCTCGTGATCGCATCGTATTACCGGTATGTCGGACTTCCGGCCATTTCCGGTTATAAGCTGGTCGAAGTTGCCTGTACGAATGTTTCCGGCAATAAGACGGCCGTATTCCAGATCGTCAAGAGCATTACGTCCAGTGCTGTTCATCCGGCAGCTTCGGAGATCGTTGACGGAGGCGGCTCCCAAACCTGGTCCCAGAATGCCGGTGCGGTATATACCTATTCATTGAGGAATACGGATGCGAATACGATGTATTACCTGTATTGTCGTGGGACCGGCGGATCGGTCTCGCATCTTTCCCTCACCTACGAAAAAGTCAACTGATGAACTATTTGCGCGCTTTGATTCTTTCGGCACTGGCGGGCGCCATCCTCGGCGCCTGCCAGAAGCCGGAGGCGCCGACATCGGATGAAACCTTGTCGGTGGATCCCCCTGTAATAGCTGCCACATCGTCTCTCGCAACCTACACGGCTTCAGTTGCTTCCAATGCTCATTGGACGGTGACGCTGACGGCGGAAGACGGTACCGAAGCTGCCTGGGCTATGCTGGGACGCACCTCCGGGACGGGGAATGCATCGGTATCGGTTCGGGTAAATGAAAACAAGTACAAGGACGAGCGGAAGGCCGTGATTACCTTCAAGACAGACGGCGGCCGGACCTCTTCGGTGAAGCTGACCCAGGCGGGAGCCGGAGAAGGGGGCGACACGCCTGCCGAGGTGAAGCTCAGGCTCGGAACTTATAATCTGCGCCGGAGCGGGCTGACGGAGGATGATGCCAACAACAACTGGACAACCCGGAAAGACCGGCTGGAACAGTCGATTCTCGCCTGCGCCTTTGATATCGTGGGCTTCCAGGAGGTCGATACCGAGCAGCAGAGCTGGCTGCGCAGCCAGTTCGGACCCAGGGATTATTCCTTCTATTTCTTCAGCCCATATGCCCAGACCGGGGTTGGCTCCCGCGGACAGGGGATCGGCTACCGGACCAGTATGTTCACTCTGGTTGACAATGGATTCTTCTGGGCTTCGGCCGATCCCGACACGATGAGCCAGACAGATACCGGTTCCAGCGGCAACTTCTGCCGGGGCGGCTGCTGGGTCATCCTGCAGCACAAAAACAGCGGGGTCAAAATCTTCTTCATGGACAATCACGGATGTCTGAACGGTGACCCCAACAGGGAGTTCGCGCACGTGTATGTCGATCGGGAGAAACTCTGCAATCCAGAAGGGCTTCCTTCGGTGTTTGTCGGTGACATGAACGCGGGTGTGTCCTCCACGGCGGGTTCGGTCTATATGACTTACACATCCCATTGGAAGGACTCCTATCAGGAGTTGGATGCCACGAAGCGGACAGGGTGCGCCGGTACCTACAACGGCTATTCCTATCCGTCAGGCAAGTCCCGGATTGACTACGTGTTTGTCCGGGGAGGAATCACGCCGCTGTTATATACATGCGACAATACCCTGTACGGCGGGCTGTATGCCTCCGACCATTTCCCCGT
>CAMUZW010000096.1 GCA_947165305.1 uncultured Bacteroidales bacterium | reverse complement strand
GGCGGCCAGGCCATTCCGGCCTTCGACTTCTACCTCGCCCCCTTCGTCCGCAAGACCTACGAGGAGGAGATCGACAAGGTAAGCGCCATCATGAATACCGATTTCAGCGAACTCAAGAAAGCGGAGATTGATGATTACCTGAAGCATGACCTGATCGGCCTGCAGGGGGCCGAAAGAGCGAAGCAGCATGCGATCAATATGACCGTAAGCCGGGTCCACCAGGCGATGGAGGCCTTTGTGCACAATATGAATACCATCCACAGCCGCGGCGGCAACCAGGTTGTCTTCTCTTCCATCAACTACGGAACGGACACCTCTGCCGAGGGCCGCTGCATCATCCGCGAGATCCTCAATACGACCTATGAAGGCGTCGGGAACGGCTCTACGGCCATCTTCCCGATCCAGATCTGGAAGAAGAAACGGGGTGTGAGCTACCTGCCCGGCGACCGCAACTATGACCTCTACCGCTTCGCCTGCAAGGTGACGGCCCGCCGGTTCTTCCCGAACTTCCTCAACCTCGATGCGACATACAACCAGGACGACGCCTGGAAACCGGACGATCCCAAGCGCTATGTCCACGAAGTGGCGACGATGGGCTGCCGCACCCGCGTATACGGCAACCGCTTCGGGCCGAAGACTTCCATCGGCCGCGGCAACCTCAGCTTCACGACGATCAATATTGTCAAGCTTGCCATCGAGTGCATGAGCGAGCCCGACAAAGACAAGCGGATCAGCGCTTTCTTCCAGAAGCTCGACTGGGCGCTCGACATTTCCGCGAAGCAGCTCAATGAGCGGTATAACTTCCAGAAGACGGCGCTCAAGAAGCAGTTCCCGCTCCTGATGAACGGCCTCTGGATCGGCAGCGAAAAGCTGGAAGACAATGACCCGATCGAGCCGGTGATGAACCAGGGAACGCTCTCCATCGGATTTATCGGCCTGGCGGAATGCCTGATTGCCCTCATCGGAAAGCATCATGGCGAGAGCGAAGAGGCGCAGGCGCTCGGGCTCCGGATTATCTCCCACATGGCGGAACGCATCAACTGCTTCGCGGAGACCTACCAGCACAACTTCACTTTCCTGGCTACGCCGGCGGAGGGCCTCTCCGGCAAGTTCACCAAACGGGACCGCAAGAGCTTCGGTGTCCTTCCGGGCATCACGGATAAAGATTACTATACCAATTCCAGCCATATTCCGGTCTACTATCACTGTACGCCGGAGCACAAGGCCCGGATCGAGGGCCCGTATCACAAGTACGAGAACGCCGGACATATCTTCTATGTCGAAATCGACGGCGACGCGACGCACAACCCTGAGGCGATCATGAGCATCGTCGACCTGATGGATAAGTACGACATCGGCTACGGCTCCGTCAACCACAACCGCAACCGCTGCCTTGACTGCGGCTATGAGAGCGCCGAAGAGAATCTCACCGAGTGCCCGCATTGCCACGGCCATCATATCGACACCCTCCAGCGTATCACGGGTTACCTCGTGGGAACCACCAACCGCTGGAACAGCGGCAAGCTGGCCGAACTGCATGACAGGGTCGTACATAAGTAGATGCCCGGCCGGGCCGGGAGTGACGGAAAGGGTCTGAGAGTATGGAAAAAACAAAAGACAAGATCAAAGTACTGCGGGTGCTGGAGCAGACGATGGCGGACGGACCGGGGTTCCGGACATCCATCTACTGCGCCGGATGCCGCCATGCCTGCCCGGGCTGCCATAATCCGCAGTCCTGGGATTTCAATGCCGGCGAGTGGAAGACCGTGGACGAATTGCTTAATGTGATCAAGTCCGACGGTATGTCCAACGTCAGTTTCTCCGGCGGCGACCCGTTCTACCAGGTCGACGCCTTTACCGAACTGGCCCGCCGGATCAAGACAGAAACCACCAAGACCATCTGGTGCTGGACGGGCTTCACGCTGGAGGAAATCAAGGCCGACGACCACCTTGCGCAGATGCTGCCTTATCTCGATGTCCTTGTGGACGGTCCGTTCATCAAGGAAAAACGCGATACCGACCTTCTTTTCCGCGGCAGCCCCAACCAGCGGATTCTCTATCTGCACGGCGCTCCGCCCGTAGATGATATTCCCGGGACGGTCGCTACGATTCCCTTACGATGAATCAGGGCGAAATCCATATTGCAGGCCTGGATGACCTGGACCGCGCGGCCGGTGAGTTCCTCGAGCGGATCGGGGATACCCGTCTTGTCGCATTCTATGCCCCGATGGGGGCCGGCAAGACCACCTTCACCACGGCGCTTTGCCGCCGGCTCGGTGTCGACGAGGATGCCGTGGCCTCCCCGACTTTTGCCATTGTCAACGAATACCGGACGGCAGGAGGCGAGCGCATCTGCCATTTCGATTTCTATCGGATCGACGACCCGGTGGAAGCCCTCGACATCGGACTCTACGACTACCTTGACAGCGGAGATCTCTGCCTGATGGAATGGCCCGAAAACATCGAGCCCCTTCTGCCGGAAGAGACCCTTCGCGTCCATATCCGGGAAGAGGCGGACGGAAGCCGCACCCTTTACTGGTAAGCCAGTCCTGTAATCGGTCCGTTGACGGTGACGGGCGTCCGTTTCGAATCCAGGCATAGCAGATCTTCACCGTCCCCCGTCAGACCTGCATAGAAGTGATCCCCGGCCAGGGCGGCGACCCGGTGCGAAATAAAACGGTACCGCTTGCCCAGGCTTACCCTGGAAGTCGCGTTGGGGGGCAGGTAGATGACGGTCTCATCCGTCCGGGTATCATAGCCGACCGCCGCGATATTGCCCCGCTCGTCCGCAAGGAAATCATGGATGACGATCTGCGGGATGAAGAGGAGCTTCATGCCGGTTTTGCTCCAGAGCACGTATCGCCGCATATCTTTTGTACAGTTATACCATCCTTTGACGAGGATGTCGTCTTTCCACGGGATGATTTCGCACCAGTCCGGACTCTGTGCTGTAGTGAGATTGTAGTACAGCGACTGGCTTCCGCCGTCCGAAGACAGGACCGGCCCCACCGGGACGCTGCTCTGCCGGTATGTGGCATATGTGATTCCGCCGACGCGACGGATGTCGAAGACCGCCTGGGCATCTGAAGGAACGGATACTTCCTTCTCCGTCCCGTCGGCGCAAAGAAAGTATTTCCGAAGGACGTAATTCCCCGCCTTGACGGTGAGCATATAGGCATAGCAGAGGTCGCCCTTGTCTTCATAGAGACTGCCGATCAGGAGTCCCTGCTGGTTTTCGGCAGCGGCCGTCCCGTCGCAGCGGAGGGTGAACCCCTCCCCGCGGATTTTCTGCCCCAGCGTCCAGAGCATATTCTCCTTGAGGAGCATCCCCCGGATATCTTCGGCGCCTTCAAAACGCAGGAGTTCTGCGCCGTCCCGGAGAATGTAGGTCCGGATGCCGTCCGAGAAGGTCGTATACAGATGGCCGCCGAGGACCCAGTGCGTATCGGGGTCGGTACTGACGTGCCGGCTGTCTCCCGCCGGAATCGAGGCGGTGCATTCGCCGTCTTTGAAAAGAAGGATCCGGGCGTCGACCAGCGTGTGCGCCGTGTCACGCACCCAGTCGTAACCTTTGGGGTATTCGACGGCGGAGATGTACAGGTGGGCGCTGGTGTCGTCCGGTTCCCCGGGATCTCCGGTCTTGGGCCGGATCGTCCTTTCGCCCATCGCATCGGAGCGGGAGCGGCCGAGGGAGACGGGGTTTTCGAGCCAGACACAGGAGGAGAGCAGGGCGGCTGCGAGAAGGAGGGGCATCGGGTTTTTCATCGTTTCTAAATGCAGGTTACCCGGCAAGATACGCTTAGAAAACAACAATTCCGACCTGAGGGCCGGAATTGTCGGAAGATTTTTATGTTTTCTTCAGTTTTTCAGCGTTTTCTGAATTTTTTTGCATCAAAAAGCGGCGTCTGAATGATTTTTTCATTCACTTTTTTGAGCCACGGTGCATCGATTTTTTCGATGCGGTCGTAAGTCATCAGGCCGTTGACTTCGATCTCCACATCTGTCGTCTGGGTGTAGACGGCGGCGGCGCAGCCCGTCGTGATAAAGACGGCGAGCCGGTCGGCAAAGGCTGCATACTGCTCCTTCACGGCGTCGACGGAAGTCTTGGCACCGCCGTATCCCCAGTTATTGCCGCCGGGGTTCCAGAGGTGGCCTTCCATCGGGTAGCCGATGCCACCGTATTCCCCCAGTACATTGATGAGCTTCCCTTCGAAGGCGTTCATCTTCGGTTCCGGATAATGGTGGATGTCCTGGATGTCGCCGCTGAGGTGGAAATTGCCGCCGGAAGCCTCGTTGATGAGCCGCGTCGGATCCTGCTCCCGGGTGAATGCGACGACTTCCGGGGTGTCGAACTGTCCCCAGGCCTCGTTGAACGGCACCCATACGACGATGCAGGGGAAGCCTTTCAGGCAGGCGATGATCTCGCCCCATTCCTTGTAATAGTTTTTCTTCGCCCACGCCGGGACGATGCAGTCGGTGCCGCCGAGGAAACTGTCGTTGGGCCATTTGTTCATCTGGGCCTTTGCGATGGCTTTGTCCCGGTTTTCATTGGCTTTTTTGTTGTGGTCGGCGATGCAGGGCATGTCCTGCCAGACCATGATGCCGAGCGCATCGCACCAGTAATACCAGCGGGCGGGCTCCACCTTGATGTGCTTGCGGATCATGTTGAATCCCCAGGCACGGGTCCTTTCGATGTCGAAACGGAGGGCTTCGTCGGTGGGGGCCGTGTAAAGCCCGTCGGGCCACCAGCCCTGGTCGAGCGGGCCGAACTGAAAGAGCGCTTCGCCGTTGAGGGCGATGCGGTTGTAACCGTCATCCGTCTTGATCTTTCCGACTGTCCGGCAGGCCGTGTAGCCGTTCACTGCGTCAATCTCCCGGCCGCCCCGGAGGATGGAGATATGCAGTCCGTAGAGATACGGGCTGTCAGGCGACCATGTCTTGAGGCCGGGAACATTCAGCGTGACTTCCTCTCCCTCCGCCTCGGAAAGAACCTTGGAAGAAGGCTTCTCTGCGCTGTAGCCCTGGCCGCCTTCCAGGAGGCGGACCCTGACGACGTCGCCGTCCTGCAGGTTTTCGGCATCCACAGAGACTTTGATGGTGGAAGACGCAATGTCGGAGACGGCCTGGTAGGCATCGATGTGCGTGGCGTCGACGGCCTCCAGCCAGACGCTCTGCCAGATGCCGGTCACGGGCGTGTACCAGATGCCCTGCGGCTCGGCGATCTGCTTGCCGCGGGGCTGCCAGGCCTGGTCGGTGGCGTCGAAGACCTTGACGCGGAGGGTCTGCGGGCCTTTTTTCGTCAGTGATTCCGTAATGTCGAACTGGAAAGGAACATAGCCGCCGGTATGGTCGCCGACCTTGTTGCCGTTTATCCATACCTCGGCCTTCCAATCCACGGCACCGAAATGCAGCAGGATGCGCTTGCCGTTCCAGCCCTTGGGCAGCGTGAAAGTGCGCTCGTACCAGAGATGATTCTCCCTTCCGACGAACCGGCCGACGCCGGACAGGGACGACTCTACGGCGAAGGGGACCAGGATCTTTCCGTCCGGGACGAATTTCCCCTTGGCTTCCGGTGTCCCGGCGAGCGGCCGGATGGCGTAATTCCAGAGACCGTTGAGGCTCTGCCACGCGGGCCGGACCATCTGCGGCCTCGGGTATTCCGGGAGCGGATTCTGCGGGTCAACCTGTGCGGCCCAGCGGGTCTTGATGTTGCTGCCTGCCGGAGCCCAGGAAGGCTTGGGGGCGGATTGTGCTGAAACGGCCGTCAGGAGGACGGCCATTGCAAGGAGTGAAAGTTTCTTAATCATAACTCTAAGGCTTGGTCGGGGTGATGTGACTCGAACACACGACCCTCTGCTCCCAAAGCAGATGCGCTAGCCAACTGCGCCACACCCCGTATTTGAGTGCAAAAATAGAAAAAAAATCAAGGTTTTGCAACCGGGAGCGCCCGGAGGGAGAAAACGTTTGTGGATTCGGAAGATGTTTGTTATTTTTGCAATCATGATTATTCAGGCAAAAGGAATCGAAAAGCGTTTCGGGCAGCTCCAGGTGCTCCGGGGCGTGGACTTCTGCGCCGATAAGGCGGAAGTCGTGGCGATCATGGGCGCTTCGGGCGCCGGGAAGTCTACCCTGCTCCAGATTCTGGGGACACTGCTGACGCCGGATGCCGGCTCGCTCGAGATCGACGGCATTAATCCGCTCGCACTGGGCTCGCGGGAACTTTCCGCCTTCCGCAACCGCAAGATCGGATTCGTCTTCCAGGCGCATCATCTCCTGCCGGAATTCAATGCGATGGAGAATGTCATGATTCCCGCGTTCATCGGCGGGGCTCTCACCCAGGAGGCCCGGAAGAGGGCTGAAACCCTGCTCTGCGACATGGGGCTCTCCGAACGGATGACGCACCGTCCCTCCGAACTCTCCGGCGGCGAGCAGCAGCGGGTCGCCATTGCCCGGGCCCTGATGAATGAGCCGGCCATCCTGCTCGCGGACGAGCCCTCCGGTAACCTCGACAGCGTCACCAAGGCGGAGATCCACAAACTGTTCTTCACGCTGCGTGAACGCTATGGCCAGACGGTCGTCATCGTCACCCACGACGAATCGCTCGCCCAGATGTGCGACCGCACATTATTCATCAAAGACGGCCAGTTTGAGGCGGAAGTGTAACAAAATTGAAATTTTCTTTTTATATTTGCGGACTGAAACTTATTTTTAAACCATAAAGAATGAAAAAGTTTTTTGTAATTGCAGCGATGCTGCTTGCCGGTTTCACTGCTTCTGCACAGATCAATATCGGTGCAGGTTATCTGTGGGATTTCTGGTCTGCCAAGAATGATGGCAGCAAGGCCGCCGGCGGCTATACCCTCAACGGTGTATATGCCGGTGCTTCCTACAACATCAAGCTGGTCGAGGGTCTCGGCCTTGCTCCGGGTGCTTACTTCAGCTGGGCAACCGGTTTCACCACCAACGCTGAAGGGAAGAAGAGTAATCCTGCCATAAAGGCGGATCATATGGCCCTTACCATTCCCGTCCATGTCACTTATACGGCCGAGCTCGGCCCCGGCGGTTTCTTCGCGTATCTCGGCCCTGCGTTCCAGTATGGCCTTTCCCTGAAGAACTATGGCACGACCGTTTCCGGTGATGGTATCGAAATAAATCTCGACGGAGACAAGGCCAAGGCGACCAACATGTTTAAGAAGAATGACGACGGCAATCGCCTCAACGTCCCCTTTGATGTGAAACTCGGTGTCGGCTTCGGCTACAACTGGAAGTTCCTCCAGGCCAATGTCGGTTTCGACTGGGGTTTCCTCGACAGGGATGCCTACAAAGAAGACAAATTTAAACAGCACGCCAACGCGGTTCACGCCGGCATCGCTTTCGTTTTCTAAAAACCGAAAATCTGAAGGAAGTTGGCACGGCGCGTGCCAACTTCTTTTTTAGCAAAACAGTAGTGTGATGAAATTTCTTACTGAAGAGAAACTGACTATCGTCGGCGCCGGCGGCATGATCGGTTCCAACGTGGCCCAGTCTGTGCTGATGCTCGGCCTGACGCCGAATGTGTGTTTATATGATATTTATGAGCCCGGTGTAAAGGGCGTGCTGGCCGAAATGGACCATTGCGCCTTCGAGGGGGCCCATATTACGGCTACCGTGGATGCCGAAGAGGCTTTCAAGGATGCTAAGTATATCATTTCCTCCGGCGGTGCACCGCGCAAGGAAGGGATGACCCGTGAAGATCTCCTGAAGGGCAACTGTCAGATTGCCGCTGACTTCGGTGACAACATCCGCAAATATTGCCCCGACGTGAAGCACGTCGTCGTCATCTTCAACCCGGCCGACGTGACCGCGCTTACCGCCCTGATCCATTCCGGCCTGAAGCCTTGCCAGCTGACCTCGCTCGCCGCACTCGACAGCACCCGCCTCCAGGAGGCGCTCGCCGTTGAATTCGGCGTGCCGCAGTACAAGGTAACCGGTGCCCACACCTATGGCGGGCACGGTGAAGCGATGGCGGTCTTTGCCTCGCAGGTCAAGATCGACGGCAAGCCCCTTGCAGAGATGGGTCTGAGCGAAGAACGTTTCGCCGAGATCAAGCAGGCCACCATTCAGGGCGGCAGCAACATCATCAAGCTCCGCGGCCGCAGCTCCTTCCAGAGCCCGGCTTACCAGGCGGTGAAGATGATTGAGGCCGCGATGGGCGGCGCCCCGTTCTGCTGGCCGGCCGGCACCTATGTCAACGAAGGCAAGTACAAGAACGTCATGATGGCCATGCCGACCCTCATCGATGCCACGGGTGTCCACTATACGGCACCGGAAGGTACGGAAGAAGAAATGGCGGCGCTTGACGCTTCCTATGCGCACCTTTGCAAGATGCGCGACGAAATCGTCGGCCTCGGGATCGTCCCGCCGGTCGACGAATGGAAAAAAGCCAATCCGAACCTATAGGTGTATTAAGGATTTGACGGGTGCGATGGTGCTCAGCAGATCGCGGCCCTTCAGGAAATCCAGTTCGACAAGGAATACAAAGTCCGTGACCCGGATTTTGTATTCCTTTCCGTTTAGGGTCACGGTATGCTGCTGCAGCCCTTCCGCGATGCCCAGTGCCGTACCGCCGGTGGCGAGGACGTCGTCGAAGAAAGTGACGTTGAAGGTATCTCCCTCCGGCTGGCCGGCAGCGATGTCGGAGAGGCGGAAATAGAGGGTATCCTTGCCGTATTCTTTCTGGATGTCAACGCTGACGAGGTCGCCCTCGTTGAAGGGAAGTTTGCCCTTCTTGCGCACGGGAACAAACCCCTTGCCCTCCAGATAGGC
>CAMUZW010000095.1 GCA_947165305.1 uncultured Bacteroidales bacterium | reverse complement strand
TAGCTTGGAATCAAAGATAAATGGATATGGACATTAAAAAACTTATGATGATGATGGGCTTGGCGCTTGCTGCAGTTTCCTGTGCGGAGAAGAAGGGCGGAGATCCGGAGAATACCGGGTTCAACTATTTGATCGACCAGTTTGCCGACGTACGGGTGATGCGTTTCACCGTTCCCGGCTGGGACGGCCTGACACTTCAGCAGAAAGAGTATGCCTACCACCTTTCCGAGGCGGCGAAATACGGCCGTGATATCATGTGGGACCAGAACTGCCGGGACAATCTCGCCATCCGCCATACTGTCGAGGCAATCCTCATCGGTTACGAAGGCGACAGGGAGTGCGAGGATTTCCTCCGCTTTACGGAGTACGCCAAGCGGCTGTTCTTCTCCAACGGCATCCATCACCATTATGCCGAGGATAAGTTCTTCCCGGAGTGCGGGAGGGAGTATTTCGCCTCCCTGATGCAGTCCGTCGGAAAGGAGGATGCGCGGCTGCTGGACGTGATCTACAATCCGTCCGTTTACCCGCAGCGCCGTTCTACGGAAACTTCCGGCGACATCGTCAAGTTGTCTGCCGTCAATTTCTACGACGGCGTCACCCGCGCCGAGGTGGAGCGCTACTACGCCGGCATCCTGAAGCCGAAGGACCCGCGTCCCGTCTCTTACGGTCTCAATACAAAGGTTGTCAAGGAGAAAGGTAAAGTCGTGGAACTTCCCTGGAAGGTCGGCGGCATATACGGCCCTGCCCTGGAGAAGATCAACGAAGAATTGGCAAAAGCGGCGGAAGTGGCCGAGAATGACATCCAGAAACGCGCGCTCGGCCTGCTGCAGGAATATTACAGGACCGGGGATCTCCGTATCTGGGACGAATTCAACATCGAATGGGTCCGGGATACCCTCGGGAAAGTCGATTTCATCAACGGTTTTGTCGAGGATTATAACGATCCCCTCGGCCGCAAAGGTTCCTGGGAAGGCTATGTACATATCAAGGATTCCGTCGCTTCGGCCCGGACCGAGATCCTGAGCGCCAACGCCCAGTGGTTCGAGGACCATTCCCCGGTGGATCCGCGCTTCCGCAAGGAGACGGTCAAGGGTATCACCGCCAAGGTCGTCAATGCCGTGACCCTCGCGGGCGACAGCTATCCTTCCACCCCGATCGGCATCAACCTGCCGAATGCGGACTGGATCCGCAAGGAGCACGGTTCCAAGTCGGTGACCATCGCCAATATTACCCACGCCTACGATTTCGCCGCACGGGAGTGCCCGAAGAACATCCTGGACGAATTCGCCTACAGCGACGAAGAGAAGGCGCTGTACCGGGAGTTCGGCGGTATTGCGGACGAGATCCATACCGATCTCCACGAGTGCCTCGGCCACGGAAGCGGCCAGCTGCTTCCGGGCGTCTCCACTACGGCGATGGGCGAGTATGCCTCGGCCCTGGAAGAAGCCCGCGCGGACCTCTTCGGCCTGTATTACAGTGCCGATCCCAAGATGGTCGAACTCGGCATCATGCCTTCGCCGGAGGCCTACAAGGCTGAATACTCCAATTATATCCGCAACGGCCTCTTCGTCCAGTTCAACCGCGTCGAACTCGGCCGTCCCAATACCGAGGCCCATATGCAGAACCGCAAGCTGATTGCGGAGTGGTGCATGGAAAAGGGTGCCGCAGACAATGTCATCGAGAAAATCGTCCGGGACGGCAAAACATATTTTGTCGTGAACGACTTCGAGAAACTCCGCGCCCTGTTCGGCGAACTGCTCGGCGAGATCCAGCGGATCAAGTCCGAGGGCGATTATGAGGCCGGCAAAGCCTTGATCGAGACATATGCCGTCCAGATTGATCCCGAACTCCACAAGGAAGTGCTGTCCCGTTATGCCGCGCTCGGCCTGAAGCCTTACGGCGGTTTTGTCAATCCGGACATCGTGCCGGTCGTCAAGGACGGGAAGACCGTGGACTATGAACTGGTCTATACCGACGACTACCTCGGCCAGATGCTCTATTACGGCAAGAAATACGCGACACTCTGATGACTGCGGAAGGCCTCCTGAAGGACTATTCTTTCTACCTGCGCCTGGAACGCAGCATGTCGCCGAATACGGTAGCGTCCTATGTCTCAGACGTGCGGGAGGCTTTTTCCCATCCTGCTTTCGGGGATGACCCGGTCGGAGTGACGACGGAGGACGTACTCTCGTATTTGGGGGCAAGGGGAGATACGCTGTCGAAGCGCTCACAGTCGCGTGTGCTCAGTGCGCTCCGCTCCTTTTTCGACTGGATGGTCGCCGAAGGGTGGCGCGGCGAGAATCCCTGTGACGGCATCGCCTCCCCGAAACTCGGCCGTTACCTGCCGGCCGTCCTGTCGGTGGAGGAAGTGGATGCAATCATGAATTCGGTGGACCTTTCAGCCCCGGGCGGCGTGCGGGACAGGGCTATCCTGGAAGTGCTCTACGGCTGCGGACTGCGGGTGAGCGAGGTGGTCGGCCTGCATATTTCGGATGTTTTCCTCCAGGACGGCTTTGTCAGGGTCATCGGCAAAGGCAACAAGCAGCGGCTGGTCCCCCTCGGGGAAATGGCCTCTTCAGCGGTGAAGGAATACCTCTTCATCCGCGGCGAAGCGGCGGATACGGCCTCGGAGGATATCCTCTTCCTGAACCGTTTCGGGCGCGCCCTCACGCGTGTGAGCGTATTCAATATGGTCAAGAAACAGGCCCTTCTCGCCGGCGTGACCAAGGAGATTTCTCCGCATACCTTCCGCCACTCTTTTGCCACGCACCTGATCGAGAACGGCGCCGACCTTCGCGTCGTGCAGGAGATGCTGGGGCACGAAAGTATCCTCACCACCGAGATTTATACCCACATCGACACCTCTACCTGGCAGTCGTCCATCCTCTCCCATCATCCCCGCCGCTAGGGTCTATCTGTCTGAAAATCCGCCAAAAAGAAAGCGGACAAACCGTCGTTTCCGATGATTTGTCCGCTTTGGCTCCCCAGCTAGGACTTGAACCTAGGACCCCCTGATTAACAGTCAGGTGCTCTAACCAACTGAGCTACTGAGGAAGGTTTGGGACTGCAAAGGTACAATCATTTTTTGATTCTGCAAATTTTTTCTGAAAAATTTTCGCCGGACGTCAAAAAAAGAGCCGCTCTGTCAAGCAGAACGGCCCTGAAAGGTGTTGCAGTGCAAAAATTATTTGACGCTGATCTTACGATATTCCTTTCCGAGCTTCTCGAGCGCGAGAGTGGCCTTGCGAACGCGAGCCTTGGCGGCTTTGTTCTCGATCTTGTCGATGTCGGCGCAGAGGGCTGCGACCTGCTCTTTAATCTGGGCAATGAGTTTCTCCATGATACAAAAAAATTAAATAAAGTTTACAATATTGTTTGTGTTGAAACTTCGGTTTGGATGCAAAGTTATTCATTTTCTTTCAAATAACAAAATTATTTTATTCATATTTTTTTCCTAACTTTGCGTCTCCAAATTGAGCAGGAGATGGATATTGCACTTTTGTCAAAGATGGTCTGTGAGATTATTCTCGACGAGGATGAGGTCACCCTTCCGGGTATCGGTACCTTCATCGCTGAGATTGTTCCCTCGACCTTCTCGGACAAGGGCTATACCATCAATCCGCCTTACAGGCGGCTCTATTTTACGCAGAAGCAGGGGAGCGACACCCTTCTGGCCGATTTCTACGCCCGCTCCAACAGCATCTCCCGCGAGACCGCAGCCCGGATCGTAACGGCTTTTCTGCAGGAGCTGAAGGAGACCCTGAAAGACCGCAAGGCCGTTGTCTTCCCGGGACTGGGCCGTCTCCGGGCCACAAAAGAGAATTATTTCTTCTTCGTCCCCGACGAAGATCTGGATATCTATCCGTATGGATTCGGCCTGGAGAGAATCTCCCTCAAGACGCATGTAGAGACGGAAGATGAGGTGGCGGCGGCCGTCGGTTCCCTTGCGGAAATCCTTGAAGTCCGGAAGGATTCCGGGCCCGTAGCCGAAACCGCCCCCGATCCGGCACCCATTACGGCGGAGAAGCCGCGGCCGGAGCGCCGTCACCTGGGATGGCGGATCCTGCTTTGGACGCTGATCGTCGTCTTTGCTCTGGCGGCCCTCCTGCTCGGTGCTTTTCTCCTTGCCGCCCAGCTCTGGCCGGATGCGGTCGACAGCCTGCTGTACAACGCAGAGGAACTGGAACTCATCCGTTCGCTGCAAATCTGATGGTTTATGAAAGGGATTTTCAGGGATAAGAACAAATTCTATCAGGATATTACCATTCCATGCTATGACGTGGACCGCTTCCGCGTCCTCAAGGCGGCGTCCTTCATGGATATGGCACAGGAAATCGCGCACTGGGCGGCCGAGCTGCTGGGTGCCGGTTTCGACATCCTTGCCGGGAAAAAGACTGCATGGGTGCTCTCGCGGATGCATATTCACTTCCCGGACGCGCCCCTCTGGAAGGAAGACGTCCGGCTCTGGACCTGGCACAAAGGCTTCGACGGCCTGTTCTTCCTCAGGGATTTCTCCTTGCAGGACGGGACCGGGAAAGAGCGTGTCACGGCGACCTCGTCCTGGCTTATCATTGACACGGACACCCGCCGTCTGCTGAGGAATCCTGCCGAAAGGGCCGTCCTGGACCTCTCTACGGCAGGGGAGGGCTTTGCCATCGCAGAACCTGCCCCGAAGATCCAGAAACCCGCCGGCCTGGAGCCTGACCTCGTGAAGGAACATACGGTTTCTTATTCCGATGTCGATTTTCTGGGCCATGCCAACAACGCCCGCTACATGGTCTGGGCGATGGACTGCCTCGATCCGGAGGCGCTGTCCGTCCGCAGGGCAAAAGATATTTACATTAATTTCAATAAAGAAACCCGTCCCGGGGAGACCGTACAGCTGTGCCGCTATACGGACGGGCCGGATTCGTGTTATGTCGAAGGACTTGTCGACGGCCGTCAGTCCTTCATTGTGAAGGTGGATTATTGATATGCAAGAATTATTTTTTGGTACGGGCATCGCCCATTCCATCATGCTCTTCGCCTTTGTCATCGGCATGGGGCTGATGCTGGGAAAACTCAAGATCAAGGGCATAACCCTCGGTGTGACCTGGATTCTGTTCGTGGGCATCTTCGTGAGCCATTTCGGCTTCCGGTCCGACCCGGATATCCTCAATTTTGTCAAAGAGTTCGGCCTGATCCTGTTCGTCTTTTCCATCGGTATGCAGGTCGGTCCGGGATTCTTCCACTCATTCAAGAGCGACGGACTTAAACTCAACCTGCTCTCCGTCGGCAATGTCCTGCTGGCCGTTCTCGTTACCTGGCTGCTTTCCCTGTGTACCGGAGAAAGCTTGCCGACAATGGTCGGTGTCATGTCCGGCGCCGTAACCAATACGCCCGGGCTCGGTGCCGCCCAGCAGACCGTCATCGACGTGGCCGGCGACACCGCGACCTCCGCTGCAATGACTTCGGGCTATGCCGTCGCCTATCCCATCGGCGTCCTCGGCGTCATCCTTGTCCTGCTTCTTCTGAAACCGCTTTTCAAGATTAATCTCAATAAAGAGCGCGCTGCGCTGGAAGAGGAGGAGGAAAGCGGAAATCATGCCCGCCGGATGCACTGCGAGGTGGAGAATCCCGCCATTTTCGGCCGGAAACTCTCAGAGGTGCTTTCCAGCATTGACGGCAAATTCGTCGTGTCCAGGATCATGAAAGGGGACGAGGTCTCCGTTTCGACCCCCGATACCGTTCTGGAAAAGGGCGACCGGCTTCTGATCGTCACGAACGAAGACGAGGTGGACAAGCTCCGCATCCTTTTCGGGGAGGAAGTCCCGATGCATCAGGCTGACTGGGACCGGATCGACCATGTCTACGTCTATCGCCGGATTACCGTTACCAAGTCTTCCCTTACCGGCAAGAAACTCCGCGACCTCAATCTGCGGGCCGTCTATAATGTCAATGTGACCCGCATCATCCGGGCCGGCGTCGAGATTGTCGCCACGCCGAACATGTATCTTCAGATGGGAGATGCGCTGATGGTGGTCGGCCGCGAGAGTGCGCTGAAGGAAGTGGCGGCCCTGCTCGGCAATACGGGCTCCGAACTCAACAAGCCGAATCTGATCCCCATCTTCATCGGAATCGTCATCGGAGTCATCTTCGGGTCTATCCCGTTCCATTTCCCGGGCATACCCCAGGCTGTAAAACTGGGCCTTGCCGGCGGTCCGCTTATCATCGCCATTCTTCTCGGGCACTTCGGCCCGAAGTGGCACATCACCACCTACACTACGGAGAGCGCCAACCTGATGATCCGTGACATCGGTATCTCCCTCTTCCTTGCCGCCGTCGGCATCGGCGCCGGAGAGAATTTTGTAAGTTCCCTGACGTCAGGCGGTTACTGGTGGATCCTGTACGGTGCCGCCATCACCATCCTGCCGGTATTCATCACGGGACTGGTGGCCAGACTCGTGTTCAAGGTGAACTTCTACCAGATTGTCGGTATGCTGATCGGTTCTACGACGAACGCGCCCGTTCTTGCCTTCGCACAGAATATGTATGGAACGGAGTATCCGTCCATCAACTATGCGACGGTCTATCCGCTTTCGATGTTCCTTCGGGTGCTGGTCGCCCAGCTCCTGATCCTTTTCGCCTTTGCGTGATGGTTTCCCTGATCTACCCTTCCGCTCCGGTACCGGTCCTGCCGCGTCCGACGGCCCTTTCCAGGGAAGCCGTCCCGTCCGGCGGAGAAATGGTGCCTGTCGTTGAGGAGACCGGCATCGTCATCGGCCAGGCTTCCCGCTCCTGGTGCCACAGGAATGCCCTCCTGCATCCCGTCGTGCATCTGCACCTGATCAACCGCAGCGGGGAGGTGTTCCTCCAGAAACGCGGACCCGCGAAAGAACTTTATCCCGGTCTGTGGGATACGGCAGTCGGCGGTCACGTCACTTTCGGCGAAAGCCTTGAGGCAGCCCTGTTCCGCGAATCGGAAGAGGAACTCGGGTTCACGCAGTACAACCCCGTCCTGCTGGAAGCCTATGTCTATTCTTTCAGGAATGAGCGGGAATGGGTCATCGTCTATGCGGCTGCCGGGAATTTCAATCTTTCTCCCGACAATGCCGAAGTCAGCGAAGGCCGCTGGTGGAAAATGCCGGAAATCGAAGATAATTTGGGGAAATCCGTTTTTACTCCTAACTTTGAGCAGGAATTCCGGAAGGTGCGTCCTTCCCTCGAAGCGCTGCTCTGATGAAATCTGAAATAGACAAGTTCATTCTCGACCAGTTGTCCGTATGGCATGAAGTCGCCGTGGCCTTCCGGTCGCTCAAAAGCGCGGCTACCCGTCAGACGGAAGTCGGCGGTCTGCGGTGTACCATTCAGCACAATCCCGGCCGGCTCGTCTCCACGGCTGCACCCGCCCCCGAAGAGAGGGCCTGCTTCGCCTGTCTGGAGAACCGCCCCGAAGACCAGATCGCCCTCAGGATGGAAGGCCGGAAGGGCCGTACCTATGACATCCTCGTCAACCGTTATCCGATCTTCCCGCGGCATCTGGTCATCGTCTCTTCCGTCCATGAGAAGCAGACCATCTGGCACCGGTTCGTCGACATGCTGGACATAGCCACCAAACTGGAGGGTTTCACGGTCTTCTACAACGGCCCGCGCAGCGGCGCCTCCTTCCCGGAACATCTTCATTTCCAGGCCTGTCCGAAGGGATTTATGCCGCTCGAGCGGGCGATCGACAACCTCCTCACCCATACGCCGGACGAAGGGACGGAGACCCTGAATTACATCGATTCCGTACAGGATGCGAGGCTTTTCCATTACCGGCATTTCAGCCGCGGCGTATTCGCACTCCGGGCCCGGACGCCCAAGTCCATGGCCAAGATGTTCTACCGCCTGCTCGACTGCACGCCCGTTCCGGAAGGGGAGAACGAACCCCGCTTCAATCTCCTGACCTGGCGGACGGAAGGGGAGTACCGTGCGGTCGTCACCCTGCGCGGCAAGCACCGCCCCAACTGCTTTTATGCGGAAGATCCGGCCCGCCGTTTCACCATCAGCCCCGGCTGCGCCGACATGGCCGGTTTCTTCGTGGCACCGCTGGAGACCGATTACAAACGCCTGAACGGGGAAGTCCTATCGGAGATCCTGTCGGAAGTTTCCATCTCCGAAGAGATTGAAAAGCGTATTATCTGGCGGCTGACCCGCACCCAGCCTCGGATCGAAGTCGGCATCATGTCCGGCGCTGAAATCCGTTTCGAAATCATCTCGGACGGTGCCGGTCCGCAGAAGGTCGCATACCGGGAGGGCAAGATCGACTACAACGGCGTCATGTATGACGAACTGACCTTCGAGGCGGTCACGATGTCCACCCTCTTCGCCGAGCCCTCCTTCCGCCTTTTTGACGTGACCATCGGCAAGCAGTTCCATTGGGAACGGCGTCAGACACAGGTATTTGCCGGGACGCTCAAGTTTATTGTCGAAGCCGGAAAGGTCACGGCTGTCAATATCATCGGTGTCGAGGATTATCTCCTGAGCGTGATCTCTTCCGAGATGCGCGCCTCCGCCTCCCTCGAATTCCTCAAGGCCCATGCGGTCATTTCCCGTTCGTGGGTGATGTCCATCGTCCGCCGTCGCGGCAGCGCCCGGCGGGGTGTTCCGCCGCTGGAGCGGCAGGACCTCCCATCCATCGTGACCTGGCTCAATCTCTCGCAGGAGAAGCCCGGAGATGTTCCCCGGCTCATCAAGTGGTTCGACCACGAAGACCACAAGCGTTTCGATGTCTGTGCGGATGACCACTGCCAACGGTACCAGGGGCTCACGATGGCCGTCGGAGAGCAGGTCCGCCAGGCCATCGACGATACCTGGGGCGAGGTCCTGACCTATGACGGCAGGCTGTGCGATACCCGTTTCTCGAAATGCTG
>CAMUZW010000094.1 GCA_947165305.1 uncultured Bacteroidales bacterium | reverse complement strand
CCCTTACGCTCCTCAGTGCAGGATGCAAGAAGCACCAGTGGCGTCCCGAACCGGGTACGCCGATCACGTTCCGGGCGGTGAGCGCCCCGGCTGCCGAAGGCGAGTCGACCAAGACCGTCTACAGCGGGCAGTATTACACGCTTTACAGTACCCCCTTTGAGCATATCGACTGGGTGGAAGGCGATGACATGACCATCGGTTACGTCTTCTTTAACAACGGAGGAGGGGAACTGCATGGCCTTTCCCATGGTTATATCGTCAGCGGGGTTTCGTCCCCGGACCGGAGCAGCGATCCCGGTGCCCGTACGCAGGCGTCCCTGACACCGGCCGGTGGCAACGGCCTGGTCTGGCAGGATGCGGATAACCATGGCTTTTATTCTTGCTATCCTGACCTGACCCAGGACGACGGCTTTGTTTTCAATATCGAGAATGGCGTTGTCAATTACCGCCTTCCGTTGCGTTTCCCTGCCGAGCAGTATCCCGTCACTTCGGATGAGACCTCGACGCTGAACCTTCTGGACGGAACGCAGATCAATTGTGTCCGTTTCGCCCCCGATATGAAGTACGCTTATATGTGCGGCGACAATATGGAGTCCGGCTTCGTCCCTGCCGGCGGGGACGTCAATCTGCTGTTTGATTCGCCGGAGTTTACATTCTACGAGTTCTCTGCCGACAGCCAGGATGCGGATGAACTGGTGGTCAATTACTTTACATTGACGGATGCCGCGAATCCGATTGCGGGAGAGTTTGAGCTGATCATGGATCCGCTCACAGGCCGTGATTACCGGAATAAGGTGGCTGATCTTTCCAACTCGGTCAAGTTCTATTTCCATGCGGACAAGTCTCCGGTCACGATTACCAAAGGCACCCCGATCGTGTTCGGCGTGTTTGCCGGGTATGATGAACATATGGTGTCGCCGCAATTGACGATCTCTTTCAATATTGTCAAGGACGGTGTGGCCGTAAACCGGTCGCTCAAACTGCAGCAGAAGTCAGGCGATACCTATTCATGGATCTATTTCAACCAGCGGTGGAAGAACCGCATCTACGGCCTCCAGATTCCGCTCGAAGCAACTCCCGGGAGCCTTTGGTTTGAAGGGACCGATGCCGGCGGATATGACCAGATTGATTGGGATCTCTAAAATAAGGAGGAAATGAAAATGAAGAGAATCAATTATTTATTTGCCATATTACTCCTTGTTTTGGCTTCCTGTTCCAAGACCGCGGAGACAGATGCTCCCGGGGAGGTAAAAGTGGTTCATCCGGACGGGATGACCTTCCAGGGTAATTTCGGTTCGTTGACAAAGTCTTATTTCGGCGATGCGGACCGTCCCGGTCAGCTCTACTGGGAGGAAACGGACAAGGTGGCCATCTATGGCGTTCCGATTACCGGAACCAAAGACAGCGGCTGGGACCATTATATCTTTGACTGGACCAATATGGTGACCGATCTCGCGACTGTCGAGGTCAATGCCGCAGATCCGACCAAAGCGATCTTCCATTCGCACAAAAGTGCTGACGCCTGGCTCGGGAATGTTAATCGGATGATGTTCTTTGCCATTTATCCCGCAACGGAGATCCCCCAGATTGTCCGGGACGAGGAACGTGATGAGACCAACTTCCTCGTCACGATTCCCAGGGACCAGGATGGCGTTCACTTCGGAAACTACCAGATCATGTGTTCGACGACGCTGATGTATGAGGCGTCGGATATCGCTGCGGGTACGGTAGCCAGTTTCCGTCCTTTCTCTCCGGGCGGGACGGTTCTGGCCTTCAACGTGAAGAATGCGACGTCCTCTTCGCTGGAGATCTCCAAGATCAAGATCATTAACCAGAACGGAGAGAGCACTTCTTATCCGGAACCGCTGACCGGCGCCCAGTCGCTCTTCATCGACTATAGCGGCAATGATCCCGAAGAGGGTCCCGAGGCTGAATGCGGCGCCGATCCTTCCAGGAATGTCTATTATGATGTCAACCTCAACCTGGATACTCCGCTTACGCTGGCTGCCGGTGAGACTTCAGGTAAGTATTACGCGGCCATCGGGCATGTCTACATGAATATCACAAGTGCCTATGGCCAGACTGATCTTGCCCAGGCTTATGTCCGCGTAGAGGCCCTTGATGGCCGAGACAATGTCCTGGCCTCAGCTGAGCGCGGCTTCCCCAATGATATAGACGAAAGAAGCGCCGGGTTCGAGCAGGGAATCCGGTATGACTTTACGGTCAATCTCGAGGAAGAAAACGGTTATCATTTCTTTATTGTGCAGCAGCCCGGTACGCCCGGCGTTTCCGACGAGGACAGGTTCAACGATTCGGGTTTACTGCGGAGCTATAAGGTCGTAAACGGTACGGCGACATATGTCGACTGGACGGTGGATGCCATTTATGCCGATCAGGCGTGTACGGTTCCGCTGGTCAAGGATGAGTATATCAAGGAAAGTGAAGTCGGCATTGATACCAAAGAATTTGATGTTGTCAATCATCCGACCGCGGCCGTCGCTTTCTCGCTGGGAAGACGGGGAAACCAAAACAAATGGGTAGTAACCTCCAAACCGTATTTCCCGTCCTGGAACAGTACATTGGGAGATAGTGAATCCTATTATAACCTTTCCAACTCCTATGGTGGGACGGATATCCAGAATACGGCCAACTGTTATGTCATCAATGCTCCGGGTTACTATATGTTCCCGTGCGTCCTGGGCAACGGCATCAAGGACGGCGCTCCGAACCGCGGTGCGTGGAATGCGACGGATGTAAGCGGAAGTACCGGCTATATCGCGAATCTGAAGGACTATATGGATGGAGATATCACTTCTCCGTATGTGCATAATTCTTCTGCGCTTGTCACTTCGGTACCGACTTCCGCCTGTATCATCTGGGAAGATGTGGACGGCTTGATTGATGCGACTTCTTATCAGCTCGCCGCTCCTTCACAGGATGAAAACGGTGTCTATTGGATCAAGTTCCATATCGATCCGGCAAACATCAGCCAGGGCAATGCCGTCATTGCCGTCAAGGATGCGGACGGTATCGTGATGTGGAGCTGGCACATCTGGGTGACGCCCTTCAGATTCGGTGCAGACTACAATGATAATATTGCGGTTGACCTGAAGGCTTATGGTGCATCGTTGGAATTCGCCCCTGTCAATCTCGGTTTTGTGGAGCAGGAATACCTCGAATCCATTATCCAGAAACCGGAAATTGTTTATATGGTCCTGAAACAGGACGAGAGCGGCAAGACGGCCCTTGTCCGGTCTGTCGCCGGGGGCGGGGAATACTATCCTTCCGGGAACATTCCCGCAAAGGGCTATTCTCCGCTCTGGCAGTTCGGCCGCAAGGATCCCCTGATCCCCGGTGACCCGGCCACGGGAAGCAATCTCACGGTTTATGGGACTGCCGCCACGTTTGCGGTAAGTACTTTCTCGAATACTGCGTCTCAGCCGGATCTCGTTCCGTTCAGCCTCTCGATCCGTCATCCGGAGACAATGATCATCGCCGATGAGGAACCGGATCTCTCACACGTCAGGGTTTCCTACACTTACGCCGTCTTCAATAACCTTTGGAATCTGACGGCTGCGTTCGACGCCAGTGATCTTGTGGAAACGGATGTTTCCCAGCGGAAATCCGTCTATGATCCGACGCCGGTCGGCTATCAGGTCCCGCAGCCTTCGGATTTCTGTCATTTCTCGACGCCGGAGGATGTGGATTTCAGCAAAATGGTCGTCCGCGGCTGGTCGGATGAAGGAATGTTCGTTTTCGGACACGGCAGGACCGGGCAGGTCAATCCGAGTGATTACGGTGCGCTGACGTTCTTCCCTTACACGGGCAGCCGGTATCACGGCAACGCCGGCGCCATTTCTCCGGTCATGCTCAAGTGGCCGGATGATTATACTCCTATTAATATGGTCGGAATGGGCCTGACCAACAATCGGGAAGGTAACCGGGGCAGCGGCATCGGAATGTATTACTTTACCTACTCGGTTTCAGAGTATGAGAGTGACGGTGAGACCAAATACAATTATACTTTTGGTCCCGACTACCCTTTGATTCATACAGATACCCCGACTGGCTCGGGCTGCAATGATGCCTCCGGCTTCATCCGCCCGGTCAAGGAAAGGAGCACGCCGGTCCCGCTGAACGGCGACTTGGGAAATGCAGGGGAATATACCGATAAAACTTGGTGAGCAGTATGAAAACAACACGATATATTGCGGCTTTAGCCGTTTGCATGCTTGCAATGAGTTGTGCGCGTGAACAGCTTACGCCCGGGGACTGGACCCGTGAGGCGGCGGAAGGAATGTCCTTCGGTCTGGACCTGACCTCGACCAAATCTGTCTTTGTGAACAACGAATCCCCCCGGCTCCAGTGGGTTGGAGATGAGACCATCACGGTACTGAGTTGCCCGGCCGCCATGCTGGACATCTGGGATAACAGTGATGTGCAGGGAGGGGATTTCTCTAAAATCCACTTCGGGAATTTTACGGTAACGGTTGATGACCAGAATCCTTCCAAAGCTACGGTCTTTACCCGCGATGCGCGGTATAACTGGGTCGGAGGTGAGAGTGGAAACGATTCTGACCTGTATGCCTTCATGGCATGGACGCCGGCATTTGATCTTAATGCCGCCCAGGGGGATGAAAACGGTTTTTATACCGAATGCGAAGTTCCCGAGTCCCAGCCGGATGCGCTCTACAGTAAATATCAGATTCTGTATGATTCTGACCTTCATCTGCCGACGGCGGATGAGCCGAATAACCATATTTTTACGCGGAATGAGATTCTGGAAGGAACCCGTCCGGTGGAATTCGGCCAGTTCGTCCCGGCGACTTCCATGATCCGCTTCAGAATGAGGCTGAAGGAAGGGGAGAACCTCTCCGCGACGGCTGTCAGCAAGATTGTGATCCAGTCCGAGTCCGGAGCGCCCCTGACCGGGAAGGCCGGTCTGCAGCCGGACCATGAGGGTGAAGTACACGCCTGGAGCCATTTCTATCCTACGCAGACGGATCAGAATACGTCGGACGTAATCATGGAATTCACCGAGCCCATCACTGTCGGGGAGGCTTTCGGCAACTGGCTGCACGCAGTGGTGATCCCCTGCAAGGCCTCGGGAAAAATCACCTTTATCTGCTATGATACGCAAGGGAAAGAGGTGCTTTATGCCGAGAAACCCGTCCCTGTGAATGGCTTCGAGCCCGGTGTCCGCCACACGGTGGAGCTTGAAATGACCGAGCCGCCTGTGTACTTCTTCTACGTTCCTTCGGGTGACGTGGTGATTCCTGCCGAAGGCGGGAACATCACAACGACCGTGGCCAGCTACAAGCTCGACCGGGCGACCGGAGAACGGACGACGCTCGGATTCAGGTACGAAGGCGCCTATGCCGATGAGGCATGCACATTCAAGGTGAGTACGTTGACAAATTCCCGTATCCGTTATTATATCGGGCATCAGGTCAATGGAGACGATCAGCAGATAACTATTACTCCCAAAGGAAATGGTATCGTCGATGTCCTCGTCCCTTATGAAACCAACAATGCGCAGATCGTCCTTGCTTCAGACTATATGGGTGTGACGGCGGCGCTTCGCACCACGCCGGAGGTCGGCTCCGAATCCGCTCCGGTCAATCTGGCTGCCGAAACGCCCGGCTCTTCCGATCCGGCGGTCTACAATACGGCCAACACGTATGTCGTAAACGGCCCGGGCTGGTATTCTATCCCGCTTGTGTATGGCAATGCCATCAAGGAGGGTGCCAGCAATACGGCCGCCTACGGCCCCTATTCCGCCGCTACCGGCATTACTGCTCCGTACATCTCCGGCGCCTCCAAGGCTTATGTGATCTGGACGGACGCTTACATCCCGTTTAATGAAGACGTGACGCGCGAAGAATGTCTGACTTACGGGACGGAGGGATATCGCTCGATTGAGACGGATCTTTCCCTCAGCATAAAGGGCAACAAATTGATTTTCCATCTTCCGCAGGACGGCATCGACCAGGGGAACCTCGTCGTCGGCGTAAAAGATGCGTCCGGCAATACGCTGTGGAGCTGGCAGATCTGGGTTACGGATTACAAGATGGGCACCGATGATATGCCTGTGCTCAATACGGAGGACTCTGCTGCGCCTTATTACTTTATGCAGCGTGCACTGGGCAGCACGGTTCCGGCCGTGGCTAAAGTAACGTCCATTGACGGAAGGCTTTACTCCAGATGGATACAACTCGATGAGAACGGGCAAGATTCCGACAGGATCTTCGTCTTCAAGATCACCCAGCGCGGGCATACCGCTCCGATCTATCGCAGGTACTCCAAGAGTGGTACCAGCTATCAGTGGGGCCGGAAAGATCCCCGTTATGTCTATTGTTTTGCTGATGAAAAGACGTTTGCTCCCAAGCTGATCCACGGTGTGGCGTCCTTCGGATTCTCCGGCTGCGGATACGATTACTTTACGGATGATGATTATCCTCAAAGTATGGAATTGACCTATGGCGCCGGCTACGGAACGATTGCAGAAGGCATCCGTGCTCCATATAAATGGTTCTATGCGGAAGGGAATCCGGTCTGGTACAGTGACGCGCTTACCTATCAGCCGTGGAATGCGGACGTCAAGACCATCTTCGATCCGTCCCCGGTCGGGTACCGGATTCCGACGGCACGTGAGCTTGCGTATTTTACGGACTCGAACAATGCGGCCGTCCAGTCTCTCTCTGATGTCGTTATCGATGATTATACCTATAATGAATATTTAACGACCGTTAAGACAGGCATCGGAAGCGCAACGGGAACAATCTCCGGAGAGGTGGAATCCTATATTGGTACAACCTATGTGGGTGGCAGCACCTATCATGCTTTCTGGGTTGCCGGAGGTGCCGGCTCCCCTCAATATGCTAATTATTATTCTGACGGCTCTCACATCAATCTTTATAATTCGAGCAACAATCAGATGTACTCCGTCCTTCCCGTACGGGAGGTCAGCTCGGATATCGCCGGTGCAAATAGCGCCGGATCTTACAACGTGAATCCCTGGTAATGATGAAGGAGATGAAACGAGTATTATATATCGCGGCCTTGCTGGCCGTCTTCGCCTGCAGTCGTACCGGAGTGGCAGACCGTGATGCGCAGATCCCTGCCGGAGAGCGTTATCTGACCTTTGAGGCCAATCTCGGACAGATGAGCAAGTCCTATTTCATGGATGAAGATGAAGCGGACCCTGCTAAAAAGGGCACGCTTTATTGGGATGAACAGGACCGGGTTGTCGTCATCGCCGCCCTTCAGATGGGGGATTATGAATTGGATGGGGAGGATGCAAATTGCTCTGAACTTATCAATAAGGAATCATTAGCTTTGATTGCTGCGAACGGCGGCACGAATGACGGCAGCTATATCGGCGCCGAATTTACGAAATATGCCCATTGTGCCGTTGCTGTTCCTACGATTCAGGATGACCCCAGCAAAGCGGTTTTTGTGGCCAATACGACGGCTACTGCCATTATGCCCGAGCGGGGCGAACTCCACAATCCGTATTATGAGTTTCTCGCCCTGTATCCGGCCGACCGTGCGAATCCGTTCCGTCTCATCTGTATGGATGGCGACCAGGCCGCGATTGCATTCCCGATAAACATTGCGCATGAGCAGAACGGAAAGGATTTCGGACGATATCATGTGTGCCTGGACGCAGGATGGGACAGCAGTGATGATGCCGTCAAGAACGGGTTTTACTCCGCTGAGAAGGTTATCTCCGGCGAGAAGAAAGTTGTCTTTGACCATTTCCAGCCGGCTACCAGCCTGCTCCGGTTCAACATCAGGACAGACTCGGCAACGCCGGTGAAGATCTCCCGGATTGAAATCAAGTCCCTCGGGAATACCGGAAACAAACTCTCCGGAGATTCCTGGGTTTCTACCTGGGCGGACAATGTCTGGATTATTCCCGACCGCTGGGACGGCGAGACGTTCGACAATGTCGTCGTCCGCTTTGATGATCCGGTCGAGGTATCATCCACCGCGGTATCCGACTATTTCTACGCCGTTGTGTTGCCTGTATTTGGAAGCAGCATGGCCCCTTCTTTTGCGAATCATTACAATGCTGACGAAACGTTCGAATTCACGGCGTATGACATAGATGGCAACCTTGTTTTCCGCACGGTGAAAGAAACTCCCTCAACCGGCCTCCGTGCCGGTCAGCGTTATGATTTTACGTTGGTATTGGAGCAGATTCCCGTTCCGGACAATGAGATTTGGTATGAGACCGTCAGTGGAGATCCCGTTGTTCCTTTTAATGGACGTACGGATTTCTGGCAGGGCGCTTCCTCGTCCGCGGCGGTTCTTGTTTCCAATACGTATGAAGACGGGAAGGGAATCCTTCTTTTCGACCGCCCGTTGAAACTTCAGGATGCAAATGCATTCGAAGGGGTTACGGACCTTAAGTCCATACGCCTCCCGAATACGATTACAACGTTGAATTCCAGGGGATTTTATGGTTGTACCGCTCTGCAGTCTGTTTCATTACCTAAGTCTTTGTCCTATATCGGCGCTTCATGCTTTTACGGCTGTTCTTCCCTGACATCCGTTATGGTCCCGGCCAACGAGAGTTCGTCCGGTCCTTATGGATACCCGATAATCGGAGGGGAAGCATTTGCGTATTGCACCTCACTTGAGACAGCCACTTTCCTGACATCCAATTATCCGCCGAATCTTCAGACGCCCGATCCGTTCAGCAACACTACTTGCTTGTTCTATGTCCAGCCTACAGTTTATACTACGGTTCAGGGATGGAACAATGGAGCTTGCTGGGTCACATACCGGGATGCCGGACGACTTCGTTCCTTATAGATTCAGTTGAATTTTTTATCACTAAATGCCGTCCTGAAGGCCTTCAGGACGGCATTTTGATTTGTAAGTATGGGAAAATACAGGAA
>CAMUZW010000093.1 GCA_947165305.1 uncultured Bacteroidales bacterium | reverse complement strand
ACGCCGCCGAGCAGCGTCAGGTAAGGATGGCGGAAGCACCAGGCGAGACAGGTTTCATAAATGTGCTGCAACCCATCGAAGAAGCGGTCCTGGATCCGGGCCACAAAGTTCTTGCGGGCACCCGCTTCCTGCAGGATGATATACTTCACTTCCAGGGAGGGCACCACGGTCACTGCATAGAACATCGACATCATCAGCGCGATGAGCACGACCCAGGGGAACAGGCTCACGAAATCGCCCAGATAGCCGGTGATGATCAGCTTGATCGGGAAAAACATCAGGCAGATGGCCAGCGTGGCGATAAACGTGGGCATGAACAGTTCCTGCGCACTCCGTGCCGCGGCATTGATGCCGGTGTAGCCCTGCATCTGCTGATTCATATAGCCGTCCATCGTGATAATGGAGTCATCCACGATCATTCCGAGCACGACGATGAGGGCGGCCAGCGTCACGGTATTGAGCGGCATGCCCGTCAGATACATCACGGCAATGGCGACGCCCGTACAGACAGGCACCCCGGAGCTGGCGATCAAGGCCGAGCGGATCGGGAAGAGCATCAACATCACGGCGACGACGACCAGCATGGCGATCAGAAGGTCGCGCAGGAATGACCAGACACTCCGGCTGACGACCTGCGGCTGGTCGCAGATCCGCCCCAGGGTAACGCTGGGCGGAAGTGTTTCACGATAGGCGGAGAGCACTTCTTCCACCTTGTCGCCAAAGCCGACGATGTCGTTGTCCGGACGCATCTCGACGTTGATGATGAGGCAGGAATGCCCGTTATAGGAGACTTCCTGCTCGGGTTCTTTGAAGCGGCGGGTAATCTTTGCGATGTCGCGGAGCCGGACGACATTGCCGGACGGATCGGCATAGACGATCCGTTCCGCCACCTCGCGTTCACTGCCGACCGTGCCGGTCACATGGATCGCTTCCCGGTCCGATTCCGTCTCCACGGCACCGGCCGGTACGGAAAAAGAGGCGGCCCTGTATTCGAGGAAAAGCTGGGCCGGATCGATCCCATAGGCGGAGAGTTTCCCGCGGTCGACGGTCACGGCAATTTCCTCCTGCTGCGCCCCCACCACGGAAGCGCTGGCCAGCTGGGGCAGACGCCGCAGGCGCTCACACAGCTCCCCGGCATACTCCTGCAACTCCTGATAGCTCTTGTCGGAAGATTCAAGGGTGATGAGCATGGCACTCGTCGAGCCGAAATCATCCAGCACGGCTACCGCCAGCACGCCGACGGGAAGCGTCAACTTGCGGGCCTGCAGGCCGAGCTTGATCTTGGACCAGATCTCGTCCTTGCGGGCCTGCGGGACATCCTTCCCGAGGTCGACATAAATATAACAGATGCCGTCCCGCGTAACCGACTTGACCGTCTTCCGGTCAACCTCCTTGAACGTAAAGAGGTATTCTTCCAGCGGGGCCGTCAACTGCGCCTCCACCTCGGCGGCGGTAGCCCCGGGGTATATGCCGGCCACCAGGCCCTGCTTCAGCTGGAAGACCGGGAATTCGTCCTTGTTCATCCGGGAAAGCCCGAAAAGTCCCAGTCCCACGAAAGCGAGCACCGCCACAAGCACCAGTCCCTTCTCACGGATGGACCAGCGCACCCAGGAGGCGATCCCCCCTTCCGGAACGATTCCTTTCAGATCTTTCAGCGCCATGTCAGTATTGGGTTTGGACCTGCATGCCGGTGGACACCTTGCGTCCGCCCTCTATGATGACGAGGTCGGCTGCGTCCAGCCCTTCAGAGATAATGATGCCGTTGCCGCTGTAGCCTCCGACGGTAACCCGGCGCTTGTCCACGACGCCGTCCGTCGCCGTCCACACATAACGGCCGTCCATGTCGGTCATCACGGCCGAAGAAGGAACGATGATCCTCTCCGTACCGTGCTCCGGCAGATACAGTTTGCAGACCATGCCGGGCATCAGGCCGGGCACCTGTCCTTTGAGCGAAACGCTGCAAGTATAACTATGTGAGAGCGGAGATGCGGTGCTTCCTTTGACGGAAAGGACACCTGTGGCAGAAGTCCCCAGAGCCGGGATCTCAATGCGCAGTTCCTCTCCGGTCACATGGGCCGGAAACTCATTTTCCGGCAGGGGGAAACGGATTTCCAGCGAACGGACATCCACCAGGCGGAGAATCTGCTCCGCCGGGAACGTCGAAACCCCTTCGCTCAATGAAACCTTGTCCACGACCCCGGAGAACGGGGCACGGACCGTACAGCGGTCTTTCATGTCCCGGGCCGCCGCATCCGCGGCACGCGCCTCGTCAAGAAGCGTCTTGACCTTGATGTATTCGACCTCCGTCACCGTCCCGCTTTCCCGCACGATCTGGATGCGTTTCCAGGCATCCTCCGCCTGGGCAAGACGGGAAGCGGCCGCCTCGCAGGCGCTCGTTACGGACTGTGACTCGATGCGGGCCAGGACGCGTCCTTTCTCAACCCGCATGCCCTCCCGTACAGGAAGGGACACGAGGGTTCCGGCCGCAGGAGCGACGATGGCGGCGGTATGGCGGGATTCCACCGTCCCGACGTAGCCGGCAGCCCCGTCCCCGCCGGAAGCGCTGGCGCGCTGCACCTTCACGACGACCGGAGCGGGTGCCTGGCGGGCCGGCAAAAGGACACTGCGCCCCTTGCATCCGGGCAGGAGCGCAAGCGCCAGCAGGAGGAGGGAGGCACAGTTCCTATTCATTTTCCGTCGCAATGCATTTAACTTCCGATCCGGTGACCGTTCCCTGCAGGTTGAGATGCCGGAAATCTCCCTCGTAGGTGAGGTCAAACAGGATCATGTTGTCGTATTTGTGCCCTGTACCGCTGACCTTAAAGTCATGGCGGACAGCATCGTCTCCAACAGCCGGGCGCACCAGGACATTGCGGAGGACCGGTTCGAGCACGATTTCACTGCCGTTGACTTTTGCGGGGAAGACGGCCGGATCGCCGCCGGTGATATTCATCGTGACAATCATTTTGTCCCCTTCCTCACGGAGGACGTGCATCTGACCGCTCTCAGCCACCAGATGCCGGACAAAGGACGTGTCGCGCTCCCCTTTCTCGTCCGACACCGTCCCCGTGACCGTCAGGAATCCCCCCGTTTTGAATGAATAATACCCTTTGAATGCCCCCGGGCCCTCCCTGTTACAGGAAACCAGGGCAAGCAAACCCAACAAAGGCAACAAAAATTTCTTCATTATCGTATCGGTTTCAACGTAAATACAAAGGTCCGCTCCCCGGCCGGCAACAGATAGGCATCCATCGGTGTCCGGCCCCATGAATTAATGCCGCCGACCCCCATCAGGGCACCCTCAAACCGGACATACGTAAACCCTTGGGAGCGGTCGCTCTCATGCGCTTTCGCCTTCAGTTCCAGGGAATGGGACTGCGGTCCGAGTTTCGTCACGTCCATTTCGGCCTGGCTGAAAGGAAGCACCGAAGCGGAGAACGCATCCGGAGCCGAAAGTTCAAGGCCTCTGCCGGCAACATCCGTCACGCGGATCCAGCGCAGGGCGGTCCGGGTGCCGCAGTCCTGCGGACGGACGTAGTCATACTGGAACATCTCATTGACGTTCTTCGTGTATTCGCCCACAAGGGCACCGCTCCGGCGGTCGGGTTCCGTCTCCCAGGGGCCGTCGCCATACCATCTGACAGTGGAGAACGATCCTCCCATCGGAAGTGTCATTCCGAAGCGGAAAAGGCCCGGCATCTCGGCAAGTCCGCCGGCGTCGGTCATCGACTCGGTGACCTTGATGACGCCGTCATGACGGATATCATACACGACCGTGACGCGGGCCGCGCCGCCGACGGGCTGGTATTCCGTCGTTACCAGATAACCTTCCCCGCCCGGCTGCACGTCAAAGGACGCGACCTTGAATGCCGGATCCTGCCACACCGCCTGTTTCCTGTCGAGTTTGGCGCCCAGGTCATTCTCCACGGGAGCACGGCCGAATCCCGGCATCAGCGGTCCGGCAAGAAGGTCCTTCCCGTCCTGAAAATAGTGCGTCAGGGCACCGGTCGCGGCGCCGATGATAACGCGCCAGCCTTTGCCGGAGAACTGGACACCGTCCTTCCCCTGCACAAAATCGGGGAGAAGGTCGGATTTGACCTGTTTCACGGGCATCGGACGGGCGAGCAGGAACTGGTCATAGGCGATACATTCGCCCGCAGCCTGCAGCGGTTCGGAATGCTTGAGGAAGTAGCGGACCGTCAGGTAAAGGTCCTGAGCGGAAGAGAACCACTCTCCGGGCAGCGTCTCCAGCGACGGCAGTTCGACGGTCTCCTGCGGGCCGACCCGGAGGTCGGTAACAAGGCCGGTCCGGACCGGTTCCCCGTTCCGGGTCACCGTCCATTCCATCCGGACATTCGACAGGTCCTTGAAGAAGAATTCATTATAGACCTTCAGGCGCGGCGCACGTTCCGATCCGGGAACGAGCGACGTGAGGATATTGCGGTGCTGGTAGCGGATCTCATACGCATGCGGATGCCAGGTCCTGTCGGCCGCCACGATGCCGTTGCAGTTGAACGAATTGTCCGAAGGATCATAATCGTTGAAATCGCCGCCGAACACATAGACGTGATCGGTACCCGGCTTGTCGGAAGGCCACAGGAGCGCCTGGTCGGCGAAATCCCAGATAAAGCCGCCCTGATAGTTCGGGTACTTGCGGATAAGGTCCCAGTATTCCTTGAAATTGCCGCCCGAATTGCCCATCACGTGGTTGTATTCGCACTGGATCAGCGGCTTGGCGGGATTCTGCGTCACATAGCGTTCGCTGCGTTCCGGTGAAGCATACATCGGGCAGAAAATATCCGTATTCCATTCATTCTCGGCCCGTTCGTACTGGACGGGGCGGGACGGGTCATAAGCCTTGATCCACTTGTAACACGCCTGGAAATTGGAGCCGTTGCCGGCCTCGTTGCCCATGCTCCAGATGATGACGGAGGGGTGGTTATAGTCGCGGTAGACCATCCGTTTGTCGCGTTCGAGATGCGCCTTAAGGAAATCCTCCCGGGCGGCAAGGGTCTTCTCGCCGTAGCCCATCCCGTGGCTTTCGATATTCCCTTCGTCCACCACATAGAAACCATACTCGTCGCAGAGGTCGAGCCAGACGGGGTTGTTGGGATAATGACAGGTACGCACAGCATTGATATTCAGCTGCTTGAAGATTTTCATATCCCGGATCATCTCTTCGCGGGTCACGTTGTAGCCGTACCAGGGAGAGAGTTCGTGCCGGTTGACGCCCTTGATCAGGATCGGCTGGCCGTTGACCAGCAACTGCGAAGAGCGGATCTCGACCGTACGGAAGCCGAAGCGCACGGATGTGCTTTCGGCCACGCCGCCTTTTTTATCCCGGGCGACCACCTTCAGCGTATAGAGATTCGGCGTTTCAGCCGTCCAGAGAAGCGGGGATGAAACCATCCCGGATAACCGTACGACGGGATTGCCCGATGCGGAGAGTTCCGGCTTCTTCGGCACGGAGGCCGAATAACCGGCCACCGCCGTCCCCTTCGCGTCCACTACAGTAAATTCTACGGTGGAAATGCCTTTGGTAACCTCGGCCATCAGGTCGAGCGTGCCGTCCATCCCGCCACGGACATGGACGTCCTCGATACGCTGCTGGCCGCGGGCAAACAGCCAGACGCCGCGGGCGATGCCGCTCAGGCGCCAGAAATCCTGGTCCTCCAGCCAGGTGCCGTCGCACCAGCGGAAGATTTCCAGGGCCAGCAGGTTCTCCGTCCCGGGTTTAACATATTTCGTGATGTCGAAACGGGCCTCGAGCTTGCTGTCCTGGCTGTACCCCACTTCCTTTCCATTGACCCATACGCGGACATTGGAGGTCGCGGAACCGATGCAGAGCACGATCTGTTTCCCTTTCCAGGCCGCCGGAACGGCAAAGGCGGTACGGTAGTCCCCTACGTAATTATGTTCCGTCGGCACGGCGGGCGGATTGTTCTCATTGTGTCCCCGCCAGGGATAGCCGACGTTGAGGTACATCGGATCGCAGAAGCCGTTCAGCTCCCAATGGCCGGGAACCGGAATCGTCCCCCAGGAAGAATCATCATATCCGACGGATTCGAAGCCCTGCAGACGGCCGTCAACGGTCTCGTTGAAATAGAACTTCCAGTCACCCGACAGATCGATCGTCTCCTGCTCCTCGGGGGTGAAACTGGCGTGCATCGGGAGCCGGTTCCGCTCCACGACGGCAGGATTCTGCCAGTCCGGCGTTACGGCAGGCGCAACGGCGAGGACGGCAGCAAACAAAGTGGTCAGCATAAATATTTCAGGATTTATATGATTTCTATATCTTTAGCGGCAATCCATCCCTCGCGTCCGTCGGCAAGGGTGATGTTGCAATAGCCGGAAATCTCTTCCTTGATCTTGACGCGTGTGCCTTCATGCAGAAGGAACAGTTCGGTCGACGTATCCTGGGAAGGCGCGCTGCGGACAGAACTGACGCCCGTCATCACGACGGCCGCGTCACGGCTCAGGCTGTCGTGGCAGATCCAACGGGCATACCCGAAGGCCGAAAGCGACAGCAGCAGGGCGGCGATCCCGCAGAAAAAGCCTGTCCGCCGTGCCGCGGGCGTCCCGCCCAGCAGGAACAGCAGCACCAGGCCGAGGAACAGCGCGAACAGGATCAGCGCCATCCATGCCCAGGCATTGGAAGAGAGAAGGCTTCCCACTTTCCGGGCCCAGGTCTTGAGGATGAACTCCGGCACGGCGTCAATCTTGTCGGTCGTGAAGCCGGATGCATATTCGAGGTTATAACGGATATCCCGGTCGGACGGATCCAGTTTCAGAGCCCGCTCGTAGCAAAGGATGGCGCGCGAGATCTTGCCGTCCTTGAACCAGGCATTGCCCGCATTGTAATACACCTGCGCATCGACGACGCCGTCGTCGATGACCTTCTGCCATGCTTCTGCCGCCAGGTCGTAATGACCGGCGTTGTATGCTTCGATACCGGAATTCCAAAGACCCGTGAGTTCCGCGTCCGTCATCGCCCTGGCGGGGATGGTCGCGGGAAGCAACAGGGCCAGGACGATGGCCGTCAGAGCGCCGCCCGATACCGTTCTCTTGTTCTTCATGCCGGATGCTATGGATGAGACGACCTTCACCGCGCGGCCGTAAAGCGCTTCCATCGCCTCTCCGCTGCCGGCGGAGGGCGAATACCTTGCCGCCTCACATTCGTCCAGCAGGTCCGTGAATTCCGTCGAAAGCGGAGATTCTATACCCCTTTCCTGCAGGGCAGCGGCAATATTTTCCTTATTCTGGTCGGCCATATCCATCGCGAGCTTGTCGCCGACGAAGCCGAGGAGCGAACGGTGCAATTCTTCATAGAATGCGGTGGAAAGTCCATTCTTGAGATAGCCTTCGGCCGTTTTGAGGCGGGAGAGCGCCATCTTCGTCGCCCGGCGGTCGCGGGTTCCGCGGACATCCGCCCTGCGGCGGGCCGCCGAACGGAGAGACAGCCAGACAGCCGCGGCCAGCAGCACCATGGCAATCAGGATGAGCGCATAGGCCCGGCTGCCGACAAAATACGATTTCCCGCGCCCGAGTGCCGGATGGCCGGTCTTGATGAACCGGATATCCGATCCGAGGTCTTTCACGCCCTTGCGGTCGACGGCAGGGCCGGACGGGACGTTCTCCAGCGTCGCGGAACTGCCCTCCCCGGGAATCACCTTCACGCGGAGCGAATCCGTCCGCGCGGTAACGTATTTCCCGGAAGAGGTACTGTAGTACGCATACGGGATTGACGGGATGACGAAGTCGCCCGGGCTCCGCGGAATGAACGGGAATTCAAACGTCTTGCTGCCCGAGGTTCCGGTCCGGTCAATGGACTGCGTCATCTTGACGTCATAAGACTCGAAGTCGGGCGGGAAAGTTACCTTCGGGGCTTCCAGCAGCGACACATTTCCCTTACCGGTCACCGTCACGAGCAGCGATGCCGCGTCGTGGGTCCTGAGGGAATCCTTGCTGAGCCGGGTCGAAATGCGGAATTCACCCACACCGCCGCCGAACCCCGCCGGCGCCACGGAGGGAAGCGGCGACACATCCACGGTATAGGAACGGGAGACCGTCCGCTTGCGGACCGTCGTATACTGGTCCTCGAAGAAACTGTCAAAAATACTTCCGCTGACGCCGCGTCCCGTGTACTCGTTCACGAGACAGACCAGCTCGGCAGGATCGATGGTCAGCCGGCCCGTCTTCTGCGGAATGATGGACCAGGTGCGGATGACGGCGGCATCATAGATGTTGTCGCCCACCTTCTCGCGGTGGAACTCGATATTGGCCGGGGCCTCCACTTCCTGGCTCCAGAAGCCGTTGAAGGTAGGGAATTTGGCGCCCTCGAATCCAGCGAGACTGGTCCGCTGCTGCTTATAGAGTTTGAGGACGGCGGTAATCGGTTCGCCGATGACGGCCGACGTCTTGCTGAGGGAGAAGCCCATGAAGATATCCGCGCCGGAACGGGGACGTTCGGCACTTTGCTGCGCCTGCGGCTGCCCCTGGCCGCCGCTCTGGGAAGGGGATGTCTGCGGGAGCTGCTGCGCGCCGCCCGAGACGACTTCGATGGAAGCGGCCCGCGAGGTGATGGTATTGCCGTCGACGGTCGCGCTGGCGCTCTGGAGCCGGAACGAGCCGGCCTTCTTCGGCATCAGGATATAGGTATATGTATACTGAACGGTTTTCGTCGTCTTCCCGTTCACCATCGAAATGCTGGTCGAAGACCCCCGCTGAGGGCCCCAGACGAGTTGGAAATCCTCCCCTTCCGACCACTGGAAATCCTTCGGTTTGCTCTCCCCTTCTATGACGAAAGCAACCCGGAACTGTTCGTCCAGGCTTACGAGATTGGGGGCTTCCACCTTGATGGAGGACTGTGCAAACGCCGCCAGGGTAGCGGCAAGCAGGGTAAATGTCAGTAGTAATTTCCGCATCCTTACCAATTCTTATCTTTTTGCCGGGCCTGGAGGGCGGCGGCTTTTTCTTTGTTTACCTTATCCTGGGTCTCCTTCTCCCGGGCCTGGATGGCCTGAAGCATCTGCTGTGCCTGCTGGGGAGAGATCTGAGGCTGTTCCTGCTGATCCTGCTGCTGTTG
>CAMUZW010000092.1 GCA_947165305.1 uncultured Bacteroidales bacterium | reverse complement strand
ATGAAAAAGATTCTCTACATCCTTGCAGGCATCACGGCGATGATCGTGACCGCATCCTGCGCCCGGGAGAACGTCCCGGCTGCCAAGGGAGACGCCGCGACGGCGACCTTCACCATCGCACTCCCCGACCAGGTGGCGACCAAGGCCATCAGCGACGGCCTTACCGCCAAGAATCTCCTGTTCTACGTCTACGACGAGAACGGGAAGTACCTCCCCGAGCTTACCATCGATGACAAGACCTTCACCGACAAGAAGACGACCATCAACGTCCAGCTGGTGAAAGGCCTCAAGTACAGCTTCGGCTTCATCGCCGTGGCGGATGGCAACGCCTCTTCCGCCTATGCGTTCGACCCGGCCACCAAGGCCATCACGGTGGACTACAGCAAGATGACCGCCAATGACGATCAGTTCGACCTCTTCACGGCCGCCCTGAACGACTTCGAGGTCACCGGTCCCTTCTCACAGACCATCACGCTGACCCGTCCGCTGGCCCAGGTCAACTTCGGCACCACCGAGGAAGACATCAACGCCGCCAAGGCTTCCGGCATCCTCACCGATGACATGAAGACCGCCCTGACCTTCTCCGAGGTCGGTTCCGCAATGAACTTCCTCACCGGCGAAGTGACGGCCACCGCCCAGGATGTCCTCGTCGCCGCAAAAGTCCGTCCGGCCGAGACCCTGACGGTCAATGGCACTGCTTATGATTGGGTCGCCATGTCCTACGTGCTCACCGGCGCCGACAAGGCCCTGAACGACGTCAGCCTCGACGCCGAAATCGCCAATGCCGACGGCCCGATGACCCCGCTCCAGCGCAGCGTGGCCAACGTGCCGATCCAGCGCAACCACCGAACCAACATCATCGGCAACCTCTTCTCCGTCACCGGCGAGTTCATCATCATCATCGACGAAATCTTCGAGACCCCGGACTACGACTACACCAACACGCTCCAGCTCGCCTTCTTCAAGGGCGGCGAGGTTACGCTTGAGAAGGATGAGGTCATTGAACACCAGCTGGTTGTCCCTGCCGGGTCCAATGTTATCCTCAATCTCAACGGATACACCATTTCCAACACCGAAGACATCTGGGCAGGTGACAACTGGTCGCTGATTTCCGTCCAGGGCGGCTCCCTCACCATCAAGGGCGAAGGCAAGCTTGACGCCAAGGAGAACGACTGCTATGCACTTGACATTCGCGACGGTGGCAGCCTGATCGTCGAAGGTGGCGAGATCATCGGCAACATCACCGCCGTCTATGTGTACGAAGGCACCGCCGACATCCGTGGCGGCAAATTCGACCTCAAGCAACTTTCCTCCGGAACCGGAGAGGCTCCGTACAGATATATGATCAACCTCCTCGACGCAGCAGGCCGTGACGGCAGTGCATCCGCCATTGTTTCCGGTGGTTCGTTCTATATGTTCAATCCCGGCAACAACGCTGCCGAGGGTGCAGGCACCAACTTCCTTGACGACGGTGTTGCCACCACCCTCCAGGATGGCTGGTATAACGTTACATTGGCAGAGTATGAGCTCGCCCCGCTTGTCGAAGCTGCAGAAGCCGGAAGCGTGCTTGTGCTTCAGAGCGGCCGCTACAACGCCGGTGCATGGACCAGAGTCAGCAAGGACCTCACCATCAAGGCCGAAAAGCCCGGCAAGGCTGTCATCGACGGCAAGTTGACTATCGACAACGGCAAGACCCTGAAGGTTGAGGGCCTCGTCTTCCAGAACGACCATGACTATACGGTTCCCAAGGCGACTCACCAGTATCATAACAAGACTGGTGCGAGCCAGCTCAGCGCTTACGCAGGCTCCATCGAGGCCAAGAATTGTAAATTCGTATCCAAGACGATCTATGCATCCATCGACAACTATGGTAACGGCGAGGATCATCACCTCCTTGTCGAGAATTGCGAATTCTCCTCGACAGCGGCGGAACATCGTCCGATCAAAGCCTACGGCCACGTCACCGTGACGGGCTGCACCTTCAACAACCTGACCGACGATCCCGGATACTGCGTGCAGTACTACACCGGAGGCGGCTCTACCTGGTATTGCACATTTACCAACAACACCGTTCAGAAAACGCTGCCCGGCGGCGAAACATCCGTGGGTATCTCCATCAGCAAATCTACGGCGGTTGACAGCGCTCATCCGGTGCTCTTCACCATCAAGGGCAACACCGCCGGTCTCCGCTATACGTGGACCCTCAACAAACCCAGCATCAACTTCGACGAGGGCGCGACCATGTCCGACGACAGCGACGTCGCTAAAAGCGACTGGGTAGGAGTCGAAAAATAAACCCTTATAATCCGGCGGGGCCTGACCGCCCCACCGGGTTCCAATTAAAAATGAATTAATTAGTTAAACAAACGTAACAACAATGAAACGGATTCTTCTCCTCACCTTTGCGGCCGCTATGCTATTGCTTGCCAGCTGCCAGAAGGAGGCCGGCATCACCGGGAGCGGTGATACCGTGAACGCTTCCTTCCGCATCGCTCTTCCCGAGCAGGTGGTCTCCAAGGCCATCAGCGACGGTACACAGGCCACGGAACTCATTTTCCGTGTGTTTGACAAGAACGACAACCTCCTCTCCGACCTCAACCAGACGGTCACCGTGAGCGGTTACCATGCTACCATCAACGTGCAGCTGGTGAAGGGTGTCACCTATGATTTCACCTTCTGGGCACAGACCCCCGGCAAGTATACCGTGGCCGATGACGGCACCGTTACCGTGACGCCCGCCGACATGATGAACGGCGAGCCCTACGACGCCTTCTACGCCCGCATCAACGACTACCTCGTCACCGCTCCCTTCAACGAGAACGTGACGCTGTACCGTCCGTTTGCGCAGCTGAACGTCGGTGCTCCGAAGGATGACTTCAAGGCGGCAGCCTCCTCTGCCATCGACACGCTTGCAACCGCGATGAAGACCGCCTACACGCTGACCGTTCCCAACAAGCTCAACCTGCTGGACGGTACCGTGAGCGGCGCGGCCGAAGTCGCATTCACGGCCACCAACCGCCCGGCTGAGTTCCTGACCGTAGACGGCACCGAATACAGCTATGTCGCCATGGCCTACATCCTCGCCGATGTCGAAAAAGACCTTCTCCCGAGCGTCAAGTTCAATATCCTGACGACCCAGAACGGCGAAGAGCTTGTCCTCGACCGCGAGGTGGCGAATGTGCCCTACCAGCGCAACTACCGCACCAACATCCTTGGCAACATCTTCTCCGTTTCCGGTATCTTCAACATCACGGTCGACCCGATCTACAACGAGCCGGATTATAATGTGGAACTCATCTCCATTACTCCGATTTCGGACGGTCTGGGCGTCGACAACAACGGTGCCTACCACGTGACCAACAACACCGGCTTCCAGACGGCCCTTGCGACCGTGGAAGAAGGTGCGACGGTCTACCTCGCCGACGGGACCTATTCCGGCCCCCTCTACAACGACGATGAGGGCTATGCCCCGTGGGCCCGGATTACGAAGGACCTGACGATCGAGGCCGAGAACAAGGGCGGCGCCACCATCGACGGTGTCGTGACGATCGAGAACCGCAAGGTTCTGAACCTGAATGGCCTTGTCTTCAGCAATGACACCAAGAAACTGGTCTACACCAACCCTTCCGGGAGCTCTCCCAACCATGTGACCAATCACAAGCAGAGGGCCAGCTCGCTGAACTCCTATACGGGTGAATTCCACGCGACGGATTGCGACTTCTACGCCACGACGGCAGATCCGGCCGTCTTCGTATACACTTCGCCGGAAGTATCCACGTTCGAGAACTGCAACTTCTTCAATGAGAAGACCGACGACCACCGTCCCATCATGTCCTATGGTCCCCTTACGATAAAAGGCTGCTCCTTCTACAAGCCTTCGCGTTATGTGGTCCAGCTTTACGGTACCGGAACGGGCCTTACCTACACCGCGCTCAACAACAAGATCGAGTGCCCCAATGGTGACGGTGACCCGGTTACGACCCTCTTCTCCATCGGTTCCGGCAACGCCAAGATCACGGGTTGCACCTTCGTGATCGACGGCAATACCGACCTTGACGGCAACGCCCAGGATTTCCTCTTCACCTACAAGAACGCGTCATACTACGGCGTCGGAGAGAACACCTTCCAGAAAGAGGACGGGACGGCCTTCGCGGATCCGTTTGTCGCACAGTAAACTATAAAAGCATCAACAATATGAAGAAACTCCTCTATCTGACCGCGGCAGCAGCAGCACTCCTGCTCGCCGGCTGCAAGAAGGACGCCGCCAGCCTGGCCGGAGACACCTTCGAGGCTACCTTCTCCGTCAACCTTGAGCAGCCCGCTACCAAGGCTGTCTTCAGCGACGGTACTTCCGCCACGGCGCTGCAAGTGCTGGTCTACTCGACGACCGACGGATATCTTCCGAATATCTCCAAGCTCACCGAGACCATCAACATGCGCACCACGGTTACCCTCAAGCTCGTCAAGGGCAAGACTTACGACATCGTCTTCTGGGCCCAGAATGCAAACGGTCCCTACACCATCGCTCCGGCCGAGGCCACGATGACGGTAACCCGTACGGGGAATGCCAATGACGAGAACCGCGACGCGTTCTACCGTCTCTACAACACCGGCAAGGTGACCGGTCCCATCAACGAGACAATCGAGCTCAAGAGGCCCTTTGCCCAGATCAACGTATTTACGACCGAAGCCGACTACGCCGCCGCCCTCGACAGCAAGATCAACTTTACCGAATCGGGCATGAAGGTTACGGCCCCGTCCGTCCTCAACCTGCGCACCGGCGAAGTCTCGACGCCTGTCGAGTATGTATTCTCGCACGCGGCCATCAACGTGGACGAAACGACCAAGCTTGCCGGCTACAAGTACATCGCGATGAATTACATCCTCGCGGCGACCAGCCCGGAAGTGACAAAGGTCGACTTCTCCGTGTGGACAGACTCCCCTGCCGTCCTCCTCAACGAGGACCTCAGCGTGAACAATGTCCCCTACCGCCGCAACTACAAGACCAACATCATGGGCAACATCTTCTCCGTGGACGGCGTCTTCCAGGTAATCATCGTGCCTGAGTACGAGACTCCGGACTATCAGGTGGATTTCTAGCCTGAACGGCCTTTGGAATGGAAACCGGTTGCATCCCGTCGGGTGCAGCCGGTTTTTTGTCAGTATCGTGTTTGGCGTAAGTAGATTATTCTAAAAAAAACATTAATTTTGTATGTTTGATCCTATTTAGCACTATTTTGATGATTGTACGTCAGCATTATGCAGCACCCGCCATCCGGGCTGTCTGCCTCCGGTCCGAAAAGAATTTCGTGTTCACCGGGAATTCCGACAACAACGAGAAGCCGATTGACGACGGCAATGAGAACTTTTAACCGCAGGACCGCCATGAAAAAGATTCTCATTTCCCTCGCGTTGATCGCGACCGTGGCCGTATCCTGCGGCCGTGAAGAAATCCCCGCCGGCAAACCGTCGGAGGTATTCACTTACACTTTCATCCTCGAAGACGGAGAGACCCGTGCGACGCTCGACAATGAAGGCGTCTTCTGGGAATCCGGCGACCGGGTCGGCATGTTCCTGGAGGGATATACCGGCTATGCGAACATCAATGCCGGCAATCAACCCAAGACGGTGACCCTTTACAGCCGCAGCGAGATTCCTGCAGGCTCTTATGCATACGCTTACTACCCCTACAACGCGGGCAACAACGACAAGAGCGCTGTCACCGTCACCATTCCCAACGTCCAGGACGGCGGTTCCGCCTCGGCGATGCCGATGGCCGGTATCCCGTTCGCGGTGCAGGAAGCCGTTCCGCTGAGCGGTACGTCGGCCCAGACCAACGGCGTCATCCAGTTCTTCAACCTCGGCGCCATCATCGACTTCCGGATCTTCTCGTCCGAGGAGTCGCTTACCTCCGAGACGGTGCAGTACATCACTTTCAAATCCGAGGGTGTTCCGCTTGCCGGCGATGCCACGATCAATCTGGCAGCCCTGTCGGAATCGCTCGACGAAGAGCATCTTGCACTCACCTGGGGATCTTCTTTCCACGATCAAGTCAAAGTCAACCAGACCGCCCCGGTCGCATCAAGCCAGGAGGACGCCACTCCGATATATATGGTCCTGGCGCCCGGGTCCTATATTTCGGGAACCATTGTCATCGCCACCGACGCGGCGACCTATACCTTCCCGTTCTCCAACAAGTCGCTCGGCCGCAACAAGCTCAAACACTACAACATGGACCTCTCCGACGTAGACCGTGAGGCCGGTGTCACCGAGAACATCGTGAGCCTGCCTTACAGCGAAGCGTTCACCGCTACGAAAGGAGAATTCGAGATTGACGGCGGGACCGGCTATGAATGGCAGTTCCGCTCCACTTACGGCGCAACTGCGAACGGATACTATAAGGATCCCGGTGCCAGCAGTAATACCCGGCACGACGTCGTGACCTCGCTGATCTCTCCCTGGATCGACCTCCGTTTGGTAGACGGTGCGACGCTTTCGTTTGAGCACGCGGCCAACTCGTATTTCTACGGCGGCAGCGTTCCGGACGGCAAGGTGTACATCAAACGATATTCCGATACCGGATGGACGCTCCTCGAAGTGCCGTTCCCGACAAAGCCGTCCAGCGGCTATTCGGCCTACCTCCCGGTCGAGAAGGATCTCTCCGCCTACGCGGGAGAATTGGTGAAAATCAGATTCGAATACACCTCCACAACCACCCGCGCCGGCACCTGGGAAATCCGCAATTTCAGTTGTGTGGAATCTGTGCCGCCGACCCCTGTGGTAAGACTCGGCTGGCTCGAACTGCCCGCGTATGCGCCTTCGGATATGAGCGGGACCTCGACCTCCTCGCTGACCGACCTGTACCTGGTGAAGCATTTTGCATCGATGAACAGCAGGAGGCAGCGCAACTATTCCTGCCTGTACGATCCCGAGATGTATGCATCCTACTGGGTGGCCTATCCGCTGTGCACGGATCACATGGGAAGCGGACGCACGGAAAGCTGGGGCTATGACCCGGAAGTGCCCGAATCCAAGCAGACCGAGGTCTTCCCGAGTTCCTACGGATACGGGGCCAATCATCCGACCGAGAACTTCCCGGATAATTTCTACGCCCGCGGCCACCAGATTCCCAATGCCGACCGCAACGGGGTCGACGAGATGATGGCGCAGACCTATTATATGACCAACATCACGCCCCAGATCCAGGACGGATTCAACGCAAACATCTGGCTCGATCTGGAGATTGCCGTACGCGATGTGGCAAGAGCCTGCGACACGGTGTACGTGGTGACCGGCGCAGCCTTCCGCAAGAAGGGCGGCAGCGAAACGATCAATTACATGACCAACACCCGCTATGACCAGAAGGAGCTTCCGGTGCCGAACTACTATTGGAAGGCCCTCCTCAAGGTAACGTGGAGCGGCAACGAGGTAACGGCCGCCTCCTCCATCGGCTTCTGGCTGCCGCACGATGACCTGTACGGGGATTCCTATGACGACGATAAATACGTCGTGAGCGTGAGCCAGATCGAGCAGTGGACCGGCGTTAACCTCTTCGCCAACCTCCCGGCCTCGCTCCAGAGCGCGGCCGAGGGCAACACCAACTGGAATTCATTCCGATCTTTCTGATAACTGACCACATATGTTTACAGCAAAAGACCTTCAAGCCATCCGGCAGCGCGGCTCCGACCCCAAGACTGTCGAGAAACAGACCGGCTATTTCAAGAAAGGGTTCCCTTGGATGAAAATCGTAGGGCCGGCCACGCCCGAAAGGGGCATTTCCGTACTTTCCGAAGCGGAAGCCGATGAGGCGGTCCGTTATGCCGACACGGCCGCCGTCGCCGGTAAATGCAAATTCGTTCCCGCCAGCGGCGCGGCCTCCCGAATGTTCAAGGACATCTTCGCGGGGCTGGAGAAACTGGAGGCCGGAGAAGACCTTCCCGCCGATGCATCCGGCAGCAAGCTGGCCGCCCGCATCAAGGATTTCGCCTTCTATACGCCGGCGCTCTTCGGAGAGCCGGAGGACTCCCCCGCTTACCGGAAGGACGTCCTGGAGAAAGTCCTGACCGACAAAGGCTACGGCTACGGCAGCAAGCCCAAGGGCGTGATTAAATTCCACCGGTACGGTGAAGAGGTTCGGACCGCCCTGGCGGAGCATCTCGTCGAAGCGCAGGAATATATGCGCGACGCGGACGGCACCTGCCATCTGACGGTCACGATCTCACCGGAGCACAGGCCCCTCTTCGAGGAGGCGCTCGCCGAAGTGAAACCCGTCTTCGAACAGCGCTACGGCGTCCGCTATGACGTCCTGTTCACCTACCAGGACAAGGCGACCGACACGCTGGCCGTCGACGAGAAGAACAAGCCCTTCCGGAAGGAGGACGGCACCCTGCTCTTCCGCCCGGCGGGCCACGGCGCCCTGATCCGCAACCTCAATGCCGTTGATGCCGAGCTGGTCTCCATCAAGAATATTGACAATGTCTCGCACGAGAAACTCCTTCCCGTTACGGCCCGCTACAAGAAGGTCCTGATGGGCCGTGCGCTGCAGCTGCGTGACAAGATCTTCGGCTATCTGGAGCGGTTCGACGCGCTGGACGGCCCGGATACCGAGGCGGCGCATCTCCTCTGCAACGAAGTGGAGGATTTCCTCGACAGGACGCTCTGCATGCAGCTTCCCCTCGCCCACGATGCGACGGAACGCGTGAACCTTCTCCGTGCCAAGCTCGACCGGCCGATCCGCGTCTGCGGAATGGTCCGGAACGAAGGCGAGCCCGGCGGCGGTCCGTTCATCATTCACGGACGCGACGGTGCCACGTCGCTGCAGATCCTGGAGAGCGTGCAGATTGCGCCGGAGGCGAAGGATATCCTGAAGCGGGCGACGCACTTCAACCCCGTCGATCTCGTCTGTATCCTGCGCGACTACAAGGGCCGGAAGTTCGATCTGCCGAAGTATGTCGATGAGGAAGCGGGATTCATTTCGTCGAAGAGTTATCAGGGCCGGGAGCTTAAGGCCCTGGAACTGCCGGGCCTCTGGAACGGCGCGATGAGTGACTGGAACACCCTCTTCGTAGAGGTCCCCGTGGAGACTTTCAACCCGGTCAAAGTCGTCCTGGACCTTCTCCG
>CAMUZW010000091.1 GCA_947165305.1 uncultured Bacteroidales bacterium | reverse complement strand
CATCCAGCGGAATTTCCCGAAAAATCTCACCTACGGAATGAAGATGTTCGATGCGCCGGACGGATCCATCATCGCCGTAGAACCCGGCCAGATCGGCGGAAGGGAAGATGACGGGGAGAAACTCAGCATAAGCGGATGGGCCTTGCTATTCTCCCCGGAACTCCTGCACGGGACAGACCTGGAACCCAGGATGAAAGACTATCCTTTCTTTTCTTATTTTGCCACCGAGACGCTGAAGATGGAGCCCTCGGAATGGGGCCGGATCACGCAACTTGTCACCCAGCTGCGGCACGAACTGCAGGAAAACGCCGACTCCCCCGCCCTTCGCGCCGTCGTCCTCGGTTACATCCGCCTCATCCTGGAATACTGCAACCGGATCTATCAGCGGCAACTGTCCGGGGAGGACAAAGCATCATCCGACATCCTCAAGCGTTTTCACCACCTGCTCCGGGAATACTATCTGGAAGGCCGCCAGCTGGATCTGGGCGTTCCGTCCGTCAGCTACTGCGCTGGACGGCTGGCCTATTCGCCCCGGTACCTCGGAGACGTCATTCACAGCGCAAGCGGCGGCACGGCGATCGGCTATATCCATACCTTCGTGACAGAACAGGGGAAAAACCTCCTGATGAATGGGCACAACATCAACGAAACAGCCCATCTGCTGGGGTTCGATTACCCGCACCATTTTACCAGGCTGTTCAAGAAGGTGACAGGGATGACGCCATCCGGCTTCCTCGGGAAAAAATAACTTTTTTTGAAATATCGCTTGCGATATAAAATATTTTGTCGTATATTTGCATCGTGAACGACATAATTCGTCGCAGCTAACATGAAAAAGAATTTAATACTTGCAGTGCTGGCACTGGCGTTCATCCTGCCGGCCGCTACGCAAAACAACAAAGCCATGTCAAAGATTTATGATTACAAGACCCGCAGCAACAAGGGCGCAGAAGTAGACCTCGCACAGTATGAGGGCAAAGTCCTGATGATTGTCAATACCGCTTCCAAATGCGGCTTCACCCCGCAGTATGACGGTCTGGAGGCGCTCTATCAGAAATACAAGGAACAGGGATTCGTCATCCTCGGTTTCCCCTGCGACCAGTTCGCCGGCCAGGAGCCCGGATCCAACGACGAAATCGCGGAATTCTGCCGGCTCAATCACGGCGTCACCTTCCCGCTGATGGCCAAGACCGATGTCAACGGCGCCAATGCGGAGCCTGTTTTTGAGTACTTGAAGACACAGGCACCGACGGAGGCGTACAAGAGCCTGAAGGCCAAGGCGACGAGGACCCTCCTCAAGGGGCTCAGCAAGAGCGTGGAGAAAGACAGCGACATCCTCTGGAATTTCACCAAATTCCTCATCAACCGCGACGGGACCGTCGTCAAGCGTTACGCGCCTGTCACGACCCCTGCCGAGATCGAGAAAGACATCGAAGGAATGCTATGATTCCCGAGACATTCAAACTGGACAACCAGCTCTGCTTCAGGCTTTACACCGCTTCGCGCCTTCTCTCGCAGGCCTATCATCCGCTGCTCTCGGAGCACGGACTCACCTATCCGCAGTACCTGGTGCTGCTGGTCCTGTGGGAGAAGGACGCGCAGCCGGTCAACGACATCGCCCGGCGCCTGTATCTGGAGACGAATACGGTCACTCCCCTGCTCCAGCGTATGGAGAAGGAGGGCATCCTGACCCGTAACAAAGGAGAAAAGGATGCCCGGCAGATGATCGTCGCCCTGACTTCAAAAGGGAAAAACCTCCGGAAAGAACTCTCCGGAGTCCCTTCTGCCGTCGGAGGGGCCATCGTCTGTGACAGCGTCACCCCGGCAACCGCTCCGCAGCTGTACCGGATGCTCGATGACATCATTGCAAAACTTAGTACACGCTGAGTGATGACTGTAGAAAAGCACCCGTTTCAACCGTTTCTGCCCGAAGGGGCCCGCATCCTTTTCCTGGGAAGTTTTCCTCCCCAGCCGCACCGCTGGTGCATGCCGTTTTACTACCCAAACTGGATCAACGACTTCTGGCGCATCCTCGGACTTATCTTCTTTGCCGACAAAGAACACTTCTGTATCCCCGGGGAAAAACGCTTTGACGAAGCGTCCATCCGCGCTTTCTGCGAAGAGAAAGGCCTTGCTTTCTACGATACGGCCTGCGAGGTAAGACGCTTGAAAGACAACGCTTCAGACGCTTTCCTGGAGGTTGTGACGCCAACCGACGTCACGGCGCTGCTGGCGAAGATTCCGGCCTGTGACACGCTCGTCACGACCGGACAGAAAGCCACGGAAGTGATTGCGGAGACGCTGGGGTGTGGCGTGCCTCCGGTCGGCAGCCGGATCGACGTCAGCCTGAAAGACTCCGGTCAACCCCGGAAGATCCGTTTCTGGCGGATGCCTTCGACATCCAGGGCCTATCCCATGCCCCTGGAGAAGAAAGCCGACGCCTACCGCAGGCTGTTCCAGCCCAGGAAATTGATTCTCTGGGATCTCGACGGGACCCTGATTGATACGCTGGAAGATCTCGCGGAAGCGGTCAACCACGCGCTCTCGCTGCGCGGTATGCCGCCGCATCCGCTCTCCGCCTACCGGAAAATGGTGGGGCACGGCGTCAGGAACCTCGTGAAGCAGGCGCTGGAGAGATATAAACCGGTCGGGGATGACGTCGTTGACGAAGCCCTGGCTGATTTCAAAGCCTATTACTCGGCCCATATTGACGTGCATACACGCCCTTATCCCGGAATGCAGGACCTGCTGACCGGGTTGCAGGCGAACGGCATACAGATGGCCGTCACGTCCAACAAATTCCAGGAAGGGACCGAGCACCTGATCAGGGAATTCTTCCCCGATATCCGGTTTGTCGCCATTCTCGGCAACCGGCCCGGTTTCCCGTTGAAGCCTTCTCCTGAAATCGTACAGGAGGTTCTCGACAAGGCCGGCATCAGCCGGGAGGAAGCCATCCTCGTGGGAGACTCCCCCACCGACATGCGCACCGCCGCAAACGGCGGAATCGATGCCATTGCCGTGAGCTGGGGCTACCGGAGCCCCGAAGAACTCGCCGGCAGTACGATTGTCCATTCCGTGGAGGAATTACACGCGCAGCTGCTGAAATAAAGTGACAGGGAATGGACTTTTTGGCAGGAAAGGATGCCAAAAAGTCCATTTCTCCCCTCTGGTCCCGGCTTTGCAATATCGTCAGGTGACTCCGCGAAGGAGTCCCGGGAATAAGGCCCCGGAAGGGTCCGAAACCGGAACGATTAAAGTTTTTGAGCTATGTTACCGATGAACAGAAGAACACATGAAAGCTGGCTGCCGGACATTTTCAATGACTTTTTCGACAACAGCTGGATGGAAAGGCCCACTTATACGGCACCTGCCATCAACGTTATGGAAAATGAGCACGAATATGACGTGGAACTCGCCGCTCCGGGGCTCACGAAAGAGGACTTCAATGTCCATGTAGACAATGAAGGCAACCTCCAGATCCAGATGGAAAAGAAGAACGAGACCAAAGAAGGCAAGAAGCACGGCCGTTACCTGCGCCGCGAATTCTCCTATGAGAAATTCCAGCAGACGCTTCTGCTGCCGGACGATGTGGATGCAGAGAAGATTGTCGCAAAGGTCGAGAACGGCGTCCTGAATGTCCATCTTCCCAAGAAAGAGAAGATCGAAAAACCGGAAACCGTCAAGACAATCGAAATCCAATAAGGTCCGGAAAATTCCAATGACTGAAGTTGCAGCTCCTCCGGGGGCTGCGCTTTTTTTTTGCCTTTTCTGAGGGAAAATGCTATCTTAGCGGCTGAAACAGAACTGGCAAATATGAGAAAATTCCTCTGCTCTCTCATCCTGATCACTTTCGCGGCAGGGTTGCACGCACAAGAGAACACACTTACCATGGATGCGGACTTCCTGACCCGCGGCGAAATCCGCTCCGGCGGTCTGACGGCCGGAGACGACATGGTCCCGGACTTTGCGGCCTTCATACTGGAAAGGACCCTGCTCGGCATCCAGTACGACAGGGCGGGGCTCTCCACCCGGGTAAACATCCAGCACAGCGGGACTTGGGGCGGCGCAGGCGGCGGCGGAATCAACCTGCACGAGGCCTGGGTCAGGCTTCAGTCCCAAAACGGATTCTTCGGCCAGATCGGCCGGCAGAACCTTTCATATGACGACCAGCGTATCTTCGGCGTAGACGACTGGGCCATGACGGCCAAGTCGCACGATGCGCTCAGGCTCGGATACGAGGGGCACGGGCACAAACTGCACCTGATCGGCTCCTGGAACCAGAACCCCGTCAATATCAACGGCGGCACCTTCTTTTCCGGAGGAACGCAGCCCTACAAGGCGCTGGAGGCGCTGTGGTACCATTACGATATTCCCAAGACCCATCTGGGCTTCTCCGTTCTGTTTATGAATGTCGGGATGCAGGGCGGCGACGAAAACAATCCCGAGAAGACCAGGCAGCAGCAGTTGCTGGGCACATACATCTCCTTTAAACCGGAAAAATGGTCTGCCGAGGCCGCCTACTATCATCAGCTGGGACGGGAGGAGCACGGTCTGCCGGTCAATGCGTGGATGGCCAGTTTCAAGGGGGCCTATACCGATACGCACGGAGGCGCGTATCTGGGCTACGAGTGGCTGAGCGGCGATCCGCAGTTCTCCGTTCCGGCGCAGGGACAGATCGGAATGCAGCAGCACAAGGTCATCCGCGGATTCAGTTCGCTGTACGGCTCGCACCACAAGTTCTACGGCGCCATGGATTTCTTCTACCTGACCACGTATTACGGCGGTTTTACTCCCGGCCTGCAGAATGCCTATGTCGGCGGGAAATGGATGCCCGGCAAACGCTTTACGATCGAAGGTTCCTACCATTTCCTGGCTACGGCCACCAAACTCAGGAACGCCAAGATGCCGCTGGGGCACGAACTTGAAATGTCAGCCTCCTGCAAGATCTACAAAGATGCCAGGATCAGCCTCGGATACACCTTCATGTATGGGACTGAGACGATGGAGCTCCTGAAGCGGACCGCCGGCAAGCGTCAGCTCCACTGGGCCTGGATCTCGTTCTCTGTTTCACCCAGGATTTTCACGGCTCAATGGCCGAAGAAGACGGAGCCGGCACCGGCCCTGTAACGATTTTTTTGGCGAATCATCGGATTTTTATTAGATTTGTAACCCGTATTCAAATCTACTTTCGTCATGCAATACGGGTTCGACAACGACAAATACATCAAGATCCAGTCCGAGCACATCCGTGAACGGATCGCCGAGTTCGGCGACAAACTTTACATGGAGTTCGGCGGCAAACTGTTCGACGACTATCACGCCAGCCGCGTCCTTCCGGGCTTTGAGCCGGACAGCAAACTCAAGATGCTCATGAAGATGAAGGACGATGCAGAGATTCTCATCGTCATCAGCGCCATCGACATCGAGAAAAACAAAGTCCGTAATGACCTCGGCATCACGTACGACGTGGATGTCCTGCGCCTGCGGGATGAGTTCCTCGACCGCGGCCTCAGCGTCAACAGCGTCGTCATTACCCATTATAACGGCCAGGCCAGCGCCGATGCCTACCGGAAAAGGCTCGAAAAAATGGGCATTACGGTCTATTATCTGCAGCTGATCGACGGTTATCCCGACAACGTGGCGCTCATCGACTCCGAGGAGGGCTTCGGGAGGAACGACTACATCGTCACGACAAAGCCCCTGGTGGTGGTGACGGCCCCCGGACCGGGCAGTGGCAAGATGGCCGTCTGCCTGAGCCAGCTCTATCAGGAGAACAAACGGGGCATCAAGGCCGGCTATGCCAAGTTCGAGACATTCCCGATCTGGAACCTGCCGCTTTCCCACCCCGTCAACATCGCTTACGAAGCCGCCACGGCCGACCTGGAAGACGTCAACATGATCGACCCCTTCCATCTGGACGCCTATGGCAAGACGGCCGTCAATTACAACCGGGACATCGAGATCTTCCCCGTGATGAACGCCTTGTTCGAGGACATTTACGGCGAATCCCCCTATAAGTCCCCGACCGACATGGGCGTCAACATGGTCGGCAACTGTATCTGCGATGACGAAGTATGCCGGGAGGCCTCCCGGCAGGAAATCATCCGCCGTTACTATACCGCACTCTGCAACCTGGCGGACGGCAAGGCCTCCGAGAACGAGGTCAACAAAATCGCCCTGCTGATGAAAAAGGCCCGGATCTCCACGGCCGACCGGAAGTCGACGGTGGCCGCCAAGCAGCGCCTGGACGAATCCGGCGTCGCCACGGCAGCCATCGAACTGACCGACGGGACCATCCTCACGGCGGCGACCAGTTCGCTGCTCGGCCCCAGCGCCGCCCTCCTGTTGAATGCCCTCAAACACCTGGCCGGAATCGCCCACAATGTCAAGCTCATTCCGCAGACGATGATCGCCCCGATCCAGACAACCAAAGTTACCTATCTGCACGGCCGCAATCCACGTCTGCATACCGATGAGGTGCTCGTTGCCATCTCCATGATGAGCCTGATCGACGAGAACTGCAAACTGGCCCTGGAGCAGCTCCCGAATCTCAAGGGCGCCCAGGTTCATTCAACGGTCATGCTGAGCGAAGTCGACCGCAAGACCTTCAACAAACTGGGCATCGGGCTCACCTGCGACCCCGTCAAGAAGATCCGCAAGGTCCAGCAGTAAACGCAAGCGCCCAATACACAAAACAGGGTGCTCCGTCCGGAGCACCCTGTTTTACATAAACTCCTATGGATCAAAAAGATCCGTTTAAAAGGAGAGGATTAGGAAAGGTCGGCGCGGGCCATGGCATCCTTGTAGTACTTCTGGTTGATGAAGACATCCTCCTTGTAAGGATTGATGTGACGCTTCTTGGCAACGGCGATGATGTAGCAGATGGCGATGAGGTTGGTGACAAGGGCCAGCGCGCTGATCACGACCATCATCGTAGGATTGGCTGCCACGACAGAAGGATCGACGGTCGTACCGATGGCTGCGGCTTCTCCGCCGGCGGCCTCATAGAGCATCTCGATGGTGCCGACGCCTTCCGGATAGAGGACGGGAAGCGTAGCCCAGGAGAACCACTGCTGTCCGTTCTTGAAGGTCTCCTGGAAGAGCGGGAACACCTGGGCGAACATGCACCAGATGGCAAGGGTGTTGGCACGGTTCTGGATCCAGCCGCCGCGGTTCCAGAGGAGGGCCGCCACGGTCGGGGCGAGGAGCAGTGCGATACCGCAGTACCAGCTGTGCGTAGGCAGGCAGTTGTACGTGTAGGCGAAGTTCCAGATGTCGTAGATCACGATGTAAACCCAGGTCATATCAGCCCAGATCATATCTTTCTTGTCCTTCGAAGGATAGACCTTCCACCATGCGGTCATACAGAAGATGTTGATCAGACCGGCCACGCCGTTCATGACATTGTGCCAGCCGCCGTACTGCCAGACGCCTTCCGCGGTGAGCCACCACTTGTTCCAGCCGTTGATGGCGCTCTCGAAGTCAGAGACGCAGGCGATGAGGATGTTGATACCGACGATCACGAACGGGAAAGGTTTGAACCACTCTTTGGCGCCGATCCCCCATTTGTACTTGATCATCATGAAGCCGATACACCCGGCTGTCGCCGCATATAGCTTGGCATAGTGGAACCATCCGGCCATATAGACGTGGGTGGTGTTCTCCAGCGCCCACTGGGCACCGGTCTTCACACCGATCCAGATGGCAAGGAAATAAGCGGTCAGGCCGAGCGGAACCGCCAGGAAAGTGATGATGCCGCCGAGTTTGGTACGGCGGGCAAATTCATTCAGGAGGATCAGGCCGGCCAGAACGACCAGCAGCATTCCCCACTTCGACAGGGCATTGGCCCCATAAACTTGAAAGAACATAATGGTTAATAATTAAGATTGAACAATGATTTCTTTGATCTCGACTTCGTTGCCCCGCAGAAGGAACGTGTTTTCACTGCCGCAGTGCGGGCATTTTTTGCCGTGACGGACGGTTTCGTACTCGTTGGAACAGTCTTCGCAGCGGGTGACGGCCGGAATGATATTGCACCGGAGTTCGCAGCCTTTCAGCAATTCTTCCTTGTCCGCAGCCCACCGCCAGCAGTCGGTCAGGTATGACGGGATGACCGTCGAGACCTCACCGATGTTCATCACGACCGTGGAGACGTGCTTCACGCCGTTCTCCTCCGCCGCCTTCTTTACATCGCGGATGATGTAGAAAACGATTCCTAATTCATGCATAACGGGCGCGTCATTCCGGACTTGTTCCGTCATTCCGGACTTGTTCCGGAATCTACTTCTTTTTAAACAGAATCTTCCCGGTCCGCTTCAGCATGTACGGCAGGATGCCGCTGAACTTGTCCTCTGAAGTGACCATATGGCTGGCCTCGGGATGCTCCCGGTGAAGGTGGATGGCGTCGAAGCCGCACTTGGTGGTGCAGACGCCGCAGCCGATACACTTGTTGGGATCCACCACCGAAGCGCCGCAACCCAGGCAGCGCGCGGTTTCCTTCCGCACCTGCTCCTCGGTCAGCGTGCCGTGATACTCCTCGAAGCGGCTCTTGACCGGCGTCTCCCCGGGCTCCTGGCGGGACGAATTGTCATACGACTCGACGACGATGTCCTGCTTGTTGAGTTCGATGAAGTCGCGGCGGTTGCGGCCGATGGTCATGTGGCCGTGCTGGACGAAGCGGTGGAGCGACTCGGCGGCCTCTTTGCCGGCGGCGATGGCGTCGATGGCGAACTTCGGACCCGAGTAGCAGTCGCCGCCCACGAAGATGTCGGGCTCGGCGGTCTGGTAGGTCAGTTTGTCGGCGACAGGATAGACGCCGCGGAAGAATTCGACCTTCGTATCTTTGAGCAGGTCGCCCAGGAGGACCGTCTGGCCGATGGCGAAGACGACCAGGTCGGCGTCGAGGGTAATCAGTTCATTCTCATCGTATTTCGGGGCGAAACGATGGTTCTCGTCGAAGACGGAGGTGCACTTCTTGAAGACGATGCCGCTGACGCCCTCGCTGCCGAGGACCTCCTTCGGGCCCCAGCCGGGTTTGATCTCCACGCCGTCCTCGCGGGCCTCGCGGCGTTCCTCGAGGGAGGCGGGCATGATATCTTCGGTCTCGAGCGAGAGCATCGTCACGGACGAGGCGCCGCT
>CAMUZW010000090.1 GCA_947165305.1 uncultured Bacteroidales bacterium | reverse complement strand
TCGCCCAGTTGTTGAGCGTGGCGAACATCTTGATGTTGGCGCGGTTGTGCGGGAGACCGGTCATGATAAAGTCGGCATACGGGCGGAAGAACTTCTCTTCCAAGGTCTTGCGGTCTTTCTTAGAGAGGAAGTCATAGATGCAGTCGTAGGCCACGGACGTATGCACGAGGAAAACGCTTTCGTTGAGCGTCTGCCAGAAGATACGGCCCGGGTGGGCGGAGAGGCCCAGCGGATGGAAGTCCAGCGTGGGGTAGAAGTCGACATAGGCCATCAGGATATCCCTGACCTTGCAGGCGTACTTCTTGTCTCCGGTGAGTTGCCATGCGATGCCGCAATTATACATATCGTAATAATTGAGTTTGTGCATCTCGTGGCTGTATCCGCCGCCGCCGTCCTTCGGGACGGGCAGGCAGATTTCGCGCTCCACGGCCTTGTCGGCATCGGCGATCAGAAGGTCAAGCGACTTGTCAAAAGCCGGGACGCTGCCCCGCGCCGCCTTCATCTCCTTCACGCCCCCGCGCGTCAGCAGCAGCATCGGGTGCTCCGCCGCCGCAAGCATGCCGCCCAGAGAGAGTGCCACCAATAAAATTAACAGTCTTTTCATCTTATAAGTTTTAAAAATTCTAATGTGTTGGTTTAAGAAACCGTGGCCGCCCGTGGCCACGTGAACGGGAGGGGCCCGCAAGTCTCAGACTTGTGGGAGGGATGGAGGAGCGAAGCTCCGGAAGTTTCGGAAACCAACATATTAGAATTTTTCATCATAATTTTCTATTAGACAATACTTTACCACTATCGGCGAAAGTATTTCCCTTATACGTGACCTGTTCCCACGGGGCGTCGTCGAGGCGGATGCTGTAGCCGCCTCGGCCGCTGCCGGTGAACGTATTGTTCTCGATCGCGAGTATCTGCGCGCCGATGATCCGGATGACGGAGCCGCGGACCTTGTTGCAGCAGTCGTCGAAGCGGCAGCCGCGGACGGTCACGTAAGGCCCGGCCGTACTCTCGTCGCTGCCGTTGCGGGCGATGTGGACCGGGATACCCAAGATGCGCTCGAAGGTGCAGTCCTCGATGAGGATGTCGTCCGCATCGTACCTGCCCTTGTCTTCAGTCTCGGCCGCAAAGTTGATCGCATCGCCGGAGAGGGCCCGGAAGGTGCAGCGGCGGATGGTCACACTGTCGGCAAAAGTCCCCTTGAGGCCGCGGACCGGCACGAAGCCGCTCTCCCCGCATTCCTCGAAAATGCAGTCTTCCACCGTCAGTTTATACGGCTCGATCATATCTTTGTCCGTGGAAATGATCCCGTTCGCAAGGCTCTTGCCCGGTGTGAGGCGGCCGCTGAAGCGGATGCCCTTTACCGTCAGGGAAGCACCGTCGCAGAGGGTTATCATGCTCTCGGACTTGTTCCCGGCAAAGATAACCTCGGGACGGGCGCCTTCCGCCGCGCGGATGACCATCGGACCGGTGACACGGATGCTCTTGTCCAGGACATACAAGCTGTCTGCAAGGACCATTTCTTCAACGGCAGGCACTACAGTTTCCGGCGCGGCATACCACGCCGCTCCCCTGCCCTCCCGGAGCGACTCCAGCGAGGGAAGGTCCGTTGACACGGCCTCGCGTTCGACATTGTCCTCCCACACGGTCTCCACCGGCGGCAGGGTGCGCTCGAAGTCCTTTCCGGTATCGAATTCGATGCTCTTGCAGCCCTCGAAGACATTGCCCGTAATCTGCGTGCGCTTGACCTGCATATACCGGTTCGGGAGCGAATTCGGAACGCCGTACATCAGCGCCAGGGCCGAGAAGAAACGGCTGCCGGCAAGGCCCGAGAAGGTATTCCCCCGGACCACCTGATCCTCGCCGACGATGCGGACACCGCCGGTATTGCGGCGGCCGTTGCCGATGAAGAGATTGCCCTCGGCGATGTTGCGGTCGCCGTGGCGGAGGGCCAGGACACCTTCGCACTCATACAGGACATTCTCTGAAATAACATTCTCGCAGGACTTGATGGATATAACCTCCACCTCGCCGTTGCAGCGTTCGAAGAGGTTCTCCGTTATGAGCGTGCGGGAATTCTGCATGCACTGCTGCGACGTACCGACACGGATGGTTTCGGCCCCGTTGGAGCCGTACACCGGACGCGGACCGAACCAGTTGTGGTCGATGCTGTGGTGGTTGTCGTCGCAGTTGTCGTGACTCAGCATCACGATGAGCGTGACGCCGAGATTCTTCTTCCCGAGGAAGGAGCAATGGTCGACGCGGTTCCCGCGGCCGTACAGGTGCACATAGCTGTAAGAAACGTCGCGGCGGGCGGGATTGCAGTCGCTGAGGACCGTTTCCGTCAGCCGACAGCCGTTCGCGAGAGAATCCCCGTTGCGGAATTCGATGACCGTCCCCTTCTCGGCCGTGCATTTCTCAAAGAGGAAACCGCTGACCGTGAGGCCTTCACCATAGATCTTGAGCTGGGAAGCGCCCGTAATCCGGACGCCGCCCGGCGTCTCGGGACGCACGACGACGGGAGTCTCCGCCGAGGCGTGCCCTTCCCACTTCAGCACCACATCCGTGTAGGTGCCGTCCCGGACGACAAGCGTGTCGCCGGGCTGCGCCCCCGAAAGGGCGTCCGCCACTTTGCAGAGGTCCATCGGACCGCCGCAGGCTCCCAGCACGGAGAGGGCCGCCAGCAGCCCCGCCAATCGCATTCTTACCATTTTTTTCCGGCATTTTTACGGATGGCGGAAAGCGTTTCCGTCACATCCGGGATTTCGGGTTTCTCTTTTGTCGTTTCAAGGGTGACATCCTTCAGGGTGCCGCCGTAGATCACATTGTCCGTCCAGGTCAGATTCTCCTCCGGCGTATCGATCACCTGCACGGGGATCATATACGTCTTGGAGGATACGATCGTATTCCCTTCGAACCGGACACCCTGCGGAGGCGTATCCTGCGAGGAGCGGCCGGTATAATTGACCGTAATGCCGCAGCGGCAGTCGACGAAGAAATTATCCTTCACCACCGCATCCTTGACCGTCCAGTAGCCGTTGAGGGCCGCATTGCTCTCGCCCCGAACCACGCAGAGCGCGCTCTTGTAACCCGTTCCGGTGAGCTGGAGAAACACATTCTTCTCTACCAGATGGCGCTCTCCGATGATCCGGACGCCGCCGACCGCATCCTTGCCGCCGCTCAGGAAATAATTGCCGCGGACGATGCAGTCGTTGCCGTGCCGGAGCGTGAGCGTGCCGTCCCCTTCCTCGAAGAGATTGCCCTCGTAAAGGTTGAAGCAGCTCTTGTTGGAGATGATCTCGGCCCGCTCGCCGTGGCAGCGGTAGAAATGGTTTCCCGTCACGATGCAGGAAGCGTCGTTCATCGAGAAATCGCTGGTGCCGATCCGGATGGATTCCTGGCTGTTCCGAGCCTTGCCGTTGTCGTCGTAATGGGTATAGGGCCGGGTAAAATAATTGTCCTTGATGGTATGGGCGGGCACGATGCCGGCCTCCATCCAGACCACCAGCAGGCAGCCCATATTGCGCTTGTCGATAAACGTGCAATGGGAAACCTCGTTGTGGTGGCCGTAAAGATTGACCCACTTGGTGTCGATATCCGAGACCTTGCTGCCGGTGCCGTCGATGAGGATGTCACTCAGGCGGCAATAGGAGCTGCCCTTGGCGCAGGTGAGGATCTGGTTCTTCACCGAGGTGTCGAGTTTCTTGAAGGCGAAGCCCTCCGCCGCAAGGTAAGACCCCTGCAGCTTGATGGAGGACAGGCCGGTGAAGATGACACCGCCGGGCGTTTCGGCACGGAGCGTAACGGGAGCCGTCTCCGTCCCGCTGACATTCAGCGTAAGCGCGACATTCTCATAGGTGCCGTTTTTCCAGACGATTTCTTCGCCGGGTTTCACGGTTGTGAGCGCGGCTTTGAACCCCTCCGCATTGCTGACGAGGATACTCCCGTCCTTCACGGGAGGTGTTACGACGGGCGGGATGGAAAAGGCCGTCTGGCAGCCCGCCATCAGGAGGGCTGCCAGAATGCCTTTGAAACAATTAATGGGTCTCATTTCCAATCGGGTTCGTCAGAACATTGGACCAGTAGAGATCAACCTCGATATAGCCCTCCCTGTCAGCGTTGGCAAGTCCGGTCGCAGCATCCGCGCAAGTAATGTCACTGACATAGATGAATCCGGCCTTGCGGACACCGGCAAGATTGTCTCCCGGTTTGCCTCCGGTAGTATGAGCAGTATTGTAATCCGTATATTGGAGCGTCAGGACACTGCCCTTGACCCAGGTCTTGTTGTCTTCCGCCTTGCCGAAAGCCGGCGCTCCGGAGGAAGCCTTCGGAACAGTTGTCGCAATATCGGACAGCGTTCCGCCTGCAACGGAGGCTTTGATATCGGCATCGACGATGACGCCCAGCCAGATTACCGGCGTACCCGCCGCCGTAGGAAGATTCGTCCAGGACCCGTCGACCTTGATACAGTGCGTCTTCAGCTGGTTGGCCGTATTGGCGGGATTGTAGAACGTCAGTTTATGGGATGAATTACTGCCGGCAAAGAGGTAAGGCGGGACACTGTAATACTGTTCCTCCGTTCCGTTGACCGTTCCGCCGGCGGCGGTCACCGTATTGTTTCCGCTCTTGGCAAAAGGATCGACGGGGGTATTGTACCAGGTATCAGTAGAAATGACGATGCCTTCGTCCAGCAGGATGAACGCATTCTCCGCGTTAAAGTCCGGATAAGTACTCTTTGAACTCGAACCGATGCCGATCCGGAGTCCCTTCGTGTAGTAGAACGGAAGGACGGTGATCTTGCCGCAGTCGAGTTCATTGCCGCCGTTCCAGACCGCGATGAGATCGACTTCCCTGGCCGCCGTGCCGGAGATGGTCTTCGGCATGATGAAGCGGGCCTCGATGTCGGTCGCTTCTGCGGTGAGCGGAGCCTCGATGCCGTCGACCTTGAACTTCTCGACCGAAGCGAAATTCTCTCCCTTGACAACCACCTCGCGGCCGAGATAGAGCGCATTGTAGCCCTCATCGGCAGGGGTTGCAGACGTATAGACCGGAGCCGCAGGGCCGACCGGTGTGGTGTCGATGCGGAAGGATTCCGCGATGACAGCCTGCTGGACGGGCGTCCCGTAAGTACCGGCGAGTTTCTTCGCCTGGACGGCCGGATCCATCGTCTCGATACCGGAAGGAATCTTGACGGTGAGGGCCGTCGCGCTCTGATCGCTGATCAGCAGGGCGATATCACCCCAGAGAATGCCGTCCACAAGGTCGAGGTTCTCACCCGTAAGGGCGATTTCGTCGCCGAGACGGGCGTCAGCGGTCTGCGTGTAGGCCGCGAAGACAGGGATGTTGAGCACAAACGGCTCATCTGCCGTCACGTCGATATCGCCGCCTGACCATACCGCAGTGATGTCAAGGTTGGAAGTCGCCGTCGTAGCCGGGACAGCCGGAACCGTCACTTTGACGGCAGCATCCGTCACTTCTCCCAGCGTGGCCTCTGTCGTGCCGAAACGGACGGCGGTAACCTGCGACAGGTTGCGGCCGGAGATGGTCACTTCCGTACCCACGGTGCCTTCCTTCGGGGCGAAGCCGCTCACGAGGGCATCGGTGACCGGAACTGTCACGAAGTAGTCATATTTGAAGATGACGGTCTCCTTGTCGGCATCGAAGACCTCCAGGAGTACCTTGTAAGGATCGTCGGCCTGAGCAAGGTCGAGGGCGGGAATCTTGAAGACGATCTTCTTGATCGTCTGCGAGACGATTTCGGCCTCCACGCCGTCGAAACGGACGGCGCCGACCTTGTCGAGGTTAAATCCCTCGGCCGTCACCTCATCGCCGATATAGGCGCGCACCGTTCCGCTCTCGTTCGGATCCGGGGAAAGCTTCTTGTTGGTAATATTGATGGCCGGGGTATTGACGGTCTCGGGCGCTTCCTGCTTGCAGGAGACTCCCAGAAGGGCGATCAACAGGACGCCCAGGCCCAGTTTCATGCTTTTCATATCCTAGAGCTTTGAATAATCATAATCATAATCATACTTCTGCCAGTAGCAGTCGAAGGTGACGACCGTAGATCCATAGTTGGTGGTGCTTCCATTCGTATAAACACCCCAGTCAATCTGCTTGACATGGAGCAGGCCGAGACGCTTGATGCCGGCGGCCCGCTGATCGGGGTTGTATCCGTAATTCTGATAGTAAGCCACGATGAACACCGCGTCCAGTTTGTAGCCGGAATCGTCTGCGAGCGTTGTCGTCTGATGATCGCACCAACTGCTGCTCTTGACGCCGCCGGCGAGGGAAGTTACGCTGATCCCGGCAATGGTAGAGTTTGTGACATCGATCGGGAATGTTTCCTCGTCGAGTTTCTCAATCTCATCGTTCAGTACCTTCTGGATCAACTCATTCTCGGTCGCATTGCCGGGATCGAGATAGCGGAACGCAATGATCGGCGTGCCGGGCAGGTTGTCGTTGCCTCCGGGAACACGGAAGTCATTGCTCGGTGTAGAAGTCGCATCCACGAAGAAGTTCTTGATCTGACCGTTGCTGTTGGCGGGGCCGTTGACCTGGAGGACGTTTCCGCTGACGGCCGAGAAGAAGAAGTACGGTACGACGGAATTGTAGTCCTCGTCACTGACCACGCCCGGCTTGGGAACATTGGCGGAACCCCACTGCGCGTTGTGCAGGCGCATTGCCACAGGATCGAGATCCGTTTTCCACTTGGCATTCTCATAGAGTTTACCGTTCTCCGGGCTGAAGAAGGATGCGTAGGAATTCTCCGGGACACGGCCCTGGGCCCAGGCCTGGATATTCTCCCAGAATTTGATATAAGGGACATACACGGTAAACGACTCCGTGAGCACGATGCTCTCGTTGTTGTCGAAATACCAGGCGGTCAGGGGTACGACGGTGTCTCCGTCCGGGAAGTCCCCGGCCGGAACGGTAAACGTCAGTTCGCCCTCGCTCTTGTAAACCTGGGCTTCCTCCTCACCGACCGTGATGCGGTCGATGTTGTTGAGGTATTCGCCCGTGAGGGTGATGCTCCGGCCGACGGCCGTCTTCTCGAATTCATAGGCATTGAAATGAGGCACATAACGCATCACGGTGATGCTCGGGGCGGACGCCTGCGGCGTTTCCACGTCGGCCGTTCCGTTAAAATAGGTCATCGTAATGCGGGCGGTGGCATCCTCCACATACGGGACCTTGACGATAAGTTCGTCGTCGGTGCCGCTGAGGATCTGCGCCTCGTGGCCTTCCGTATATCCTTCTGCCGTGAAGAACACCTTCTTGACGGAAAGCATATTCGTTCCCGACAGCATGATGCTTTCGCCCATATCCGCCTGGGCCTGCAGGAGCGAAGCCGCGATTTCGGGAACGGCGAACGTACAGTGGAAAGTCGCCTCCGAGAGACCGGTTCCCTGGGCGCTGACCAGTTTGACGACGCCGGACGTGACGCCGGAGACCACTTTGATGACAAGGCGTGTGTTGGAAATTTTGGTAGCGATATCGACCTTGACGTCGCCGATATAGGCCGCAGTCACGTCACTGAGGTATTCTCCGGTTACGGTCACCTCGGCGCCGACCGGTGCGGATGCAGGGGTAAAAGCGGTGATGACGGGCTCGTGCGGAACGACCTCGTCCACATATACCCTGTCACACGAAGCTGCCAGAAAGGCTGCGGCAGCAAGCAGTAATAAATACTTTTTCATATTAGTAACCGGGATTCTGTGCAACTTCGGAATTGACATTTTTAACAGATTGGGGAATCGGGAGCATCGTCTGCCATTCGGCGATGGGATTCACCGTAAAGTCGTATGCGCCGAAGAAGGGCTCGCTCAGGAAGAAGTCGTTGACCCGCGAGACCGCCGTTCCCCAGCGGAGAAGATCAAACCAGTACTGGTTTTCCAAAGCGAGTTCTACGCGGCGCTCTTTGCGGACCGCCTCGCGGAATGCGTACTTGGAAGAGACATCGTCGAGCGTATAGGTCGGGATGCCCGCGCGTTCGCGGATGGCGTTCAACAGGGTCAGGGCCTCTGCAGAAGGGCCTGCAAGCTCATTGGACACCTCTGCAAGCAGGAGCATCACGTCGGCGAGACGGATGACCGGGAAGTCATTCTCGGCATCCCATTCGCTTGTCATCGAAGGATCGATGAACTTGTTGCAGTAGCGGGCGTTCACGATCTGGCCGGTCGTCTTGTTGAAGTAGTTTTCCTGCAGGGTGACATCCTTTCGGAGGTCGCCTTCGTTCTCGTTGAAGGCAGCGATCAGGTTGTCGGACGGGAAGTTGTAGTGCTTCGGGGAGCCGATGGCTACGTTGCCGCCGTTGTTGATGGGGGCGTACAGGGTGGTGAACGGAGAGCCGATGCCGAGCTTGCCGCTGCGATAACGGATGGCGAAGATGATCTCCTTATTCATCTCGTTGTCGGTGGCGAACACCTTGTCGAACTTCTCGAGCTGACTTCCGGAAGCGGGGTTGCCGCAGGCGGTCAACACTTCGGAAAGCAGCGTCTTCGCCTTGGCGTAATGCTCGTCGCTGACCTTGTAATGGGTCACATAGACCTTCGCGAGCATCGCCTTGGCCGCCCGGAGGTCAGCACGGCCGAGTTCGGCACCGGTGCGTTCCAGCGGAAGCAGTTCCTCGTCGACGACCTTCTCCAGGTCTTCCTCGATCTGGGCATAGACATCTTCCACAGGGGAACGCTGCATATGACGGGCTTCGTCGGCTCCGGTCTTGCGGGTTACAATGAACGTCGGGCCCCAGAGGCGTACGATATTAAAATACATCCACGCGCGCAGGAAGAGGGCTTCTCCTTCAAAGCTGGCACGGGCGGCGGGATCCTCCACCACATCCAGGTAAGGAAGCACCGAATTGGCCCGGTTGATAACCCGGTAGGCGCCGTCCCAATAATTCCCGACGAAGGAATTACCGGAGAGGATGGTGCCGTTATCGAGCTGCTGGATCTCCTTGGTGTCCTGTGCTGTGGAGGCGTTGACCCTCATACGGACATTGTCGGAGCGGAGTTCCGTCACGGCCCATTCGTTATAGGCCACGTCGTAAAGTGCATTGTAGGCGCCTACGACAAGGTTCTCGACGCTTTTGGCATCTTTGACATAAGCATCGGCCGCGACTTCGGAAACGGGATAGCGGTTGAGATTACAGGCGACGGCTGCAAGGGCCGCGGCTGCGAGTATGATTGTCTTTTTCATAACCGTCAGAATTTAATGTCAAATCCGAAGGTGACCGTGGAAGTGAGCGGGAAGCCGCCCCTCTGGTAACCGGAGATCATCGGAGAAGAGTAGTTGCCGGAAGTGAAACGGGACTCGGGGTTGATACCCTTGTAATCCTTGCTCCAGA
>CAMUZW010000089.1 GCA_947165305.1 uncultured Bacteroidales bacterium | reverse complement strand
GCAAATGTACGATTTTTTCTGATATTTTCGTTATCTTTGAGGGATTATTTATTGAGATGTTTCGATACAAGGTAACAGCACGGGATTCCGGGAGCCAGGCACGCGCAGGCATCATCTCCACCGACCACGGGGAGATCCGCACGCCCATCTTCATGCCGGTCGGCACGGTGGGCAGCGTTAAGGGTGTGTACCACAGGGATCTGAAGGAGGATATCGGCGCCGAGATCATTCTCGGCAACACCTATCATCTGTATCTTCGCCCCGGGCTCGGCATCCTCCGGGAAGCCGGCGGACTGCACCGCTTCGAGGGCTGGGACCGTCCGATCCTCACCGACAGCGGCGGCTTCCAGGTGTTCTCCCTCAGCCCGATCCGCAAGCTGACGCCGGAAGGCTGCACCTTCTCTTCGCATATCGACGGCTCCCGCCACACCTTCACGCCGGAAAACAACGTCGAGACCCAGCGCATCATCGGCGCCGACATCGTGATGGCCCTCGACGAGTGCTGCCCCGGCGACGCGGATTTCGCCTATGCGGAGAAATCCCTCAAACTTACCCAGGGCTGGCTGGAGCGCTTCGCGAAGCATTTCGACGAGACGGAACCGCTCTACGGCTACGGCCAGACGATGTTCCCGATCATCCAGGGCTGCGTGTATCCCGACCTCCGCAGAAGGGCCGTGGAGCACGCGCTCACCCTCGACAACGACAACCGCGGCGGCTACGCCATCGGCGGCCTGGCGGTCGGGGAGCCCAAGGAGAAGATGTACGAGATGATCGAGACGGTCCATCCGCTCCTCCCGCAGGACAAGCCGCGCTACCTGATGGGCGTCGGAACGCCGGAGAACATCCTCGAGGCGATTGCCCGCGGGGTCGACATGTTCGACTGCGTGATGCCCACCCGCAACGGCCGCAACGGCATGCTCTTCACCTGGAACGGCATCATGAACATGCGCAACGCCAAGTGGGCCGAGGACTTCTCTCCGCTGGATCCCGCCGGCAGTTCGTTCGTCGACAGCCACTATAGCAGGGCCTATGTGCGGCACCTTTTCATCGCCGGCGAGATGTTCGGCGCGATGATCGCCTCGGAGCACAACCTCGCCTTCTACCTCGACCTTGTCCGCGAGGCGCGCAGGCATATCGAGGCCGGCGACTTCGCCGCGTGGAAGGACGTCACGGTCAAACGGATCATGCAACGGATGTAAGATGCTGGGACTACGCAAACTCGACTGGTATATCATGAAGAAGTTCATCCTGACCTTCTTCATCGCCATCCTGCTCATCATCGGCATCGTCATCATCTTCGACATCAGCGAGAAAATCGACGACTTTGTCTCTAAGGAAGCACCCCTGAAAGCGATTATCTTCGATTATTACTTCAACTTCGTGCCGTATTTCATGAATATGTTCAGTCCGCTGTTCGTATTCATCACGGTCATTTTCTTTACTTCGCGGATGACCGCGAATTCCGAATTCGTCGCCATCCTCTCCTGCGGCGTCAGCTACCACCGCATCATGCTGCCGTATGTGCTTTCGGCGGCCCTGATCGCCATGTTCTCGCTTTCGTTGAACCTCTGGGTGATCCCGCGGGCGAATGTGACGCGGCTCGCCTTCGAGAAGAAATACGTCAAGGACCGGCGCAGCATGGCCGACCGCGACATCCATTACAAGCTCGAAGACAATTGCTTCGTGTACGTGGAGTCGTTCAGTACCTGGAACAATACGGCCTATAACTTCACGCTCGAGAAGATCGGGGAAGACCAGGACCATCTGGTGAGCAAGCTCTCTGCCGAGAGCGCCCAGTGGGACAGTACGAAACATATCTGGCGTCTGAAGAATTATTTCATCCGCGAATATGGCGAGGGCCTGCGCGACCGGATCCGCACCGGGAAGCAGCTCGACACGGCAATCAGCTTGACCGTGGAGGATTTCTACCGGACCAAGAAGACGGTGGAGCAGCTATCGCGGAAGGATCTGGATGCGCTGATACGGGTCCAGAACGAGCGCGGCGATGCGAATGTGATGTTTGCCAAGATCGAGAAGAACAACCGCTGGTCGCTGCCGTTCTCGGCGTTTATCCTGACGATCATCGGCGTGTCGCTGTCGACCAAGAAGCGGCGGGGCGGCATCGGATGGAATATCGCCATCGGCATCGCCCTCAGTTTCTCGTATATCCTCTTCATGCGGTTCAGCGAAATGTTCGTCTATACCGACACGTTACCGCCCGGTATCGCGATCTGGCTCCCGAACTTTATTTTCGCCATCATTGCCGTCATCATGTACAAAATTGCTCCGAAGTAAGTCATGAAAGTCAAGATTGTCAATCATTCTCCTTATCCGCTGCCCGCATACGCTACGGCTCTCTCGGCCGGGCTCGACCTGAAGGCCGACCTTCCCGAGGCCATCACGCTGAAACCGCTGCAGCGGGCGATGGTGCCCACAGGGCTCTATATCGCGCTGCCGCCCGGTTATGAGGCGCAGGTCCGTCCGCGCAGCGGCCTGGCGGCGAAGCACGGGATTACGGTGCTGAATTCGCCGGGGACGATTGACGCCGATTACCGCGGCGAGGTCCGCGTTATTCTGGTGAATCTGTCGGAGGAGCCGTTCGAGATTGTTCCGGGCGAGCGGATTGCGCAGATGGTGGTGGCGCGGCATGAGCAGGTGGAGTGGGAGCCGGTCGAGACGCTGGACGCCACCGGCCGCGGCGCCGGCGGTTTCGGATCAACTGGAAGATGATTATGGACATTGAATCTTTATACGAGGTTTTCCGGGAGTCTGCGGGCATTACGACCGACAGCCGGAGCGTGGCGCAGGGACAGGTGTTCTTTGCGCTGAAGGGAGAGAGTTTTGACGGGAATGCGTATGCGCTGCAGGCGCTGGAGAAGGGCGCTGTATGTGCCGTGGTGAATGCGGACTCTGAGGCGGCCGCTTCGGGCGATGCCCGTGTCGTCGCGGTGGAGGACACCCTTGCCGCGCTGAAGGCGCTGGCCGCCTGGCACCGCCGTCATGTGCGCGAGGACCTCATTGTGCTCGGCCTGACCGGCACCAACGGCAAGACGACGACAAAGGAACTCATCCGCTCCGTACTCTCCGTCAAATACAATGTCCTCGCGACCGAGGGCAATCTCAACAACGACATCGGCGTTCCGCTCACGGTGCTCAAACTCAGGCCGGAGCATGAGATCGCCGTCATCGAGATGGGTGCGAGCCATCCGGAGGACATCACGGCCCTTACGCCCGTCAGCCAGCCGGACTACGGCCTGATTACCAATGTGGGCAAGGCCCACTTGCTGGGCTTCGGCAACTTCGAGGGCGTCAAGCGCGCCAAGGGACGCCTGTACGACTGGATCCGCGATCACGGGAAGGCCGTCTTCGTCAACGGCGATGACCCGGACCTCACGGAGATGGCGTCGGCCCGCGGCCTGAAGGAGATTCCGTACGGCTTTGCACAGGACGGGGCCGAAATCCTCCCTTCTTCGGCCGAGGTGCCGTTTGTCCGGATCCGGGTAGGGGAGACGCTCGTCTGCTCCAATCTCGTTGGCGTGTACAATGCGACGAATATCCTGGCGGCCATGGCCGTCGGACGTTATTTCGGCATTCCGACCGGACGGGCGGCCGAAGCGATAGCCGCTTACCATCCGACCAACAACCGTTCGCAGCTTTCGCGCACCGCGCGGAATACCCTGATCGAGGATGCCTATAACGCCAATCCTTCCAGCATGGCGGCGGCGCTGGACAATTTCGCCAATATGGCGGATGAGCGCAAGGTGGCCCTGCTGGGCGATATGCGGGAATTAGGAGAGGATTCCGTCGCGGAGCATATCAACGTGCTGCGGCGCCTGGAGAGGCTGGGACTTTACAAGGTCTGTCTCGTCGGCGAGGAATTCCGTAAGGCACTGGATGATACCGGGCTGAATTTCAGCTGGTTCCCTTCCTCCGATGAGCTGGCCGCCAGTCTGGCGGAGCATCCGCTGGAGGGCTGCGTCATCCTTGTCAAGGGGTCGCGGGGGATCCGGATGGAGAAGGTGATTCCCGCTTTGTAATCCACTTCATAACCCACCTGGCGGCCATTCCCAAGAGGAATCCGGTCAGGAGTCCGAAGGCGGTTCCGACGAGGACATCGCCGAGGAAGTGGCGTCCCATCATGACGCGGCTGATGGCGACGAGGGTGGCCCAGATGCCGCACAGAAGGGCGATGTCGGTATGCCGGCGGGTTTTGTCGGCCCTGAGGCCGGTCAGGATGCAGGCAAAGAGCATGAAGGCGTTGCTGGCGTGGGAAGAGAAGAAGCCGTAGAAGCCGCCCCGCCCTTCGGGCGTATGGAGGCCGCTCTCCAGCAGCGAGGTCGTGTAGCAGGGCCTGAGCCGCTCCACGGTATCTTTGACGAGGGTCGAAATGCGGTCGCTTACGACAAGGGCCAGGCCGACCGCGGCCAGCAGGACCAGCGCGCGTTTCCAGCCTAGCCGCCGGAAAATAATATACACCAGGGCAAGGTACAGCGGAATCCAGACAAAACGGTCCGACATCATCAGCCAGAAATGGTCTCCGGCCACGGTGTGCAGGCTGTTGAGGGCCAGTGTGGCCTTCTGGTCGAGCTGTATGATGCCCTCAGCGGTCATTGCCCGAGTGCGTCCCAGAGTAAGTCCTTGAGCTGTTCGAGTCCCGTTCCGGCCACGGCGGAGATGAAGACGGCGGGGATTCCCCCAGGCAGTTTGGCGGCGAGGCGCGCCTGCTTCTTCGCGTCGATGAGGTCGCACTTGGTGATGGCGAGGACGCGGTCCTTGACGAGGAGCTCAGGGTTGTACTGGCGGAGCTCCTCCAGCAGGATGCCGTAGCTCCTGGCGATGTCCTTCTCTTCGCAGGAGACCATGAAGAGCAGGACGGAATTGCGCTCGATGTGCCGGAGGAAGCGGATGCCGATACCTTTTCCCTCATGCGCGCCCTCGATGATGCCCGGAATGTCGGCCATCACGAAGGAACGGTCGTCACGGTAGGAGACGATGCCGAGGTTGGGCTCCAGGGTGGTGAAGGCATAGTTGGCGATCTTCGGCTTGGCGGAGGTGATGCTGGCGAGCAGGGTGGATTTGCCCGCGTTGGGGAAGCCCACGAGTCCTACGTCCGCCAGGACTTTCAGTTCCATGACGAACCATCCTTCGACGCCTTCCTCTCCCGGCTGGGCATAGCGGGGGGTCTGCTGGGTGGCTGTCTTGAAGTGGTTGTTGCCGTAGCCGCCGCGGCCGCCCTTGCAGAGGATCCGTTCCTCGCCGGCTTCCACCATCTCGAATAGGATTTCCTCGGTCTCGGCGTCCTTGATGACCGTACCGACGGGAACCTCGAGGACGATGTCCTGGCCGTTCTTGCCTTTGCGGAGGCCGAAGGAGCCGCTCGCGCCGTTTTCCGCCCGGACGACCTTGCGGTAGCGCAGGTGGATCAGTGTCCACAGCTGTGGGTTCGCACGCAGGATGATGTGGCCGCCACGGCCGCCGTCACCCCCGTCCGGACCGCCTTTGGGGACGTATTTCGCCCTGTGCAGGTGGGTTGATCCCGGCCCTCCGTGCCCGCTCGCACAGAAGATTTTCACATAGTCGATGAAGTTGCTCTCTGCCATGGCCCGATCATATTCTAAAGAATGTCATTCACAAATTTAGAAAAATTCATTTGAAATACGTAACTTTACGGCATGAAAATCGCCCGGAACAGCTGGCTTTCCCGTCTGGGGATCGTCGTTATCGCCGCGCTGCTGGTGGAGGCCATTTCCATTGTGCAGTACCAGCGCCTCCGCTCCATCATGGAGAAGGACATGAGTATCCGCTCCCGGATGGTCCTGAGGTCGATGTCGGACCGGATTGACCGCGTTCTCGACCTTACGGAGGCGTCTATGCAGGAGAATCTCCTGTATCTCAAACGCAGCCTGCATAATCCGGACTCCGTGATCCGGGCCATGGAATACCTGATCGACGACAATCCGCTCGTCGTGGGCGGCTGTATCGCCTTTATCCCTGACTATTATCCTTCCAGGGGGCGTCTTTTCGAACCTTATGCTTACAAGGAGGATGGCGTCATCCACACGCAGCAGATTGCCGGCCCCGACCACGATTATACGCAGAATGAATTCTTCCGGCGGGCCGTCGAGACCGGCGTCGCCGACTGGTCGGATCCTTATCTCTATGGGGAAGATTCCAGCCGGAGTCTGGCCACGTTCTCTTATCCGATCGACGACGGCAGCGGCAAGGTCATCGCGGTATGCGGGCTCGATATCGACCTGTCCTGGATGGGTGAGATGCTGAATGCCAACCAGCATTTCCCGTCTTCCTTCGGCGTGATTCTGACGGAGGACGGCAAGCTGGTCGCGGGACCGCCGCCCAGCCGGGCTTCGGAGGACCTCGTGAATGAGGCTGTGCGCTACCTGCGTGACAGCGTGGAGGTATCGCCCGACAAGAAGCTGTCGATCCGCAGCATCCGGATGGACTACGATCCTTACTGGCAGATCGCCTAGGTGTACAAGACCGACGAAGTGTTTGCCGATATGCGCAGGATCCGCCTGCAGCAGCTGGGCCTGATCCTGCTGGGCCTGCTCATCCTGTTCTTTATGATCGAGCGCTTTGCCCGCAATGAAATCAAATTGCGGAAGGCTTCTGAAGAGAAGGCCCGCATCGACACGGAGCTCGCCGTGGCTGGCAAAATCCAGCAGGAAATGCTTCCCAAGACATTCCCGGACGGGGTCTTCGGGACGGTTGAGCCGGCCCTGGAGGTCGGTGGAGACCTTTTCGATTTCCTCAAACGGGATGGGAAGCTGTTTTTCTGTATCGGTGACGTGAGCGGCAAGGGCATCCCCTCGGCGATGCTCATGTCCGTGATCCATTCGCTCTTCCGCATGGTGTCCATGAAGGAAGAGAGTCCCGCCCGGATCCTGGGCGCGCTGAATGAGCAGATCTGCAGGGGCAACGACAGCAATATGTTCGTCACTTTCTTTGCCGGCTGCCTGGATCTGTATACCGGCAGTCTCCATTATGCCAATGCGGGGCACGACAAGCCGTTCCTGCTGTCTGACTCCGTCGAACTGCTGCCTTCCAAGGCCAATTTACCGCTGGGTGTCTTCCCGGGGACGGTGTTTGAGGAGCAGTCGTGCAGGCTTTTGCCCGGAGACGGCCTGTTCCTGTATACGGACGGCCTCACCGAGGCCAAGGATCCGGACCGCAGGCAGTTCGGCCGGCAACGCGTGCAGGATGCGCTGCAAGCCTGCCTGTCCGATGCCGGAATGACGCCTGAGCATACGGTCCGCTCCCTCAGCGCGGCTGCACATCTTTTTGCGGGCGAGGCGCCCCAGAGTGACGACCTCACGATGCTGCTGGTCCGCTTTGCCCCCGGCGACCTGGTCCGTGACCGGATTACGCTGACGAGCGACACGAAGGATGTCTCCCGTCTGAGCGGCTTCGTGAAGGACTATCTCGCGAAGTTGGAGGTGGACCGGAAGACGGCCGGCGGCCTGAGGCTTGCTCTGGAGGAAGCCGTCGTCAACGTGATGAGCTATGCGTATCCTCCCGGCGAAGCGGGGGAGGTCGCGGTCTACGCCGACAGCGACCGGAAGGAAGTCCGGTTTACCGTTGTCGACAGCGGCTTTCCTTTCGATCCTACCGCCGTCCTTTCGGCCGACACCACGCTCGAGGCGCAGGAGCGGCCTATCGGCGGCCTGGGGATCCTCCTCACCCGCAGGATGATGGACTCCGTTTCCTATGCCAGGAAACATGGCAAGAATGTATTAACTTTAACGAAATCCATATTATGACAACCACTGTTCAGGAAATTGACGGAAAACTGGTGGCCAAGCTCAACGGAGAGCTCGATACGGCGGCCGCGCACGACACCGAACTCGCTCTTCAGCCCTTGATGGAAAGCGGCGGGAAGGACATTATCTTCGACTGCTCGGAGCTGGAGTACATCGCCTCCAGCGGCCTTCGCATCTTGCTGAGTATCCGCAAGAATGCCACGGAACAAGGCTCCCGCGTCGTTTTGAAAGGCGTGAACGACGTCGTCCTCGACGTGCTGAACCTGACCGGCTTCATCTCTATCTTTGAGATCGAATAGCCGTTTTTGGAATAATTCTTGAATAATAGTAACTTTGTAGCCCGGAAGGGGCTTGAGCGTTGGATGCGAAAGGATTGGCTTCCGCGCTTGGAGCATTTTTAAATCAGAAAATTTGAGTGTATGAAAAAGTTATTTTCAGTTTTATCGGTAGCGGCCGTGCTTCTGGCTGCTTCGTTGCTTTTCACGGGATGTGAGAAGCATGCGTATTCCTACACCAACAACAAGTTCCGCGATGCCGGCTCCGGCATCGTTATCGGAACCAAGATGAACCTCAGCGTCGGCCAGGCCAAGATGATCGTCGCCGCGATGGACAACGGCAAGGGCGCCTATCTGGACGGCGAGTATTCCGTCACGACCAACGACGCTTCCATCGTCGGTGCGCAGACCGGCAACTTCGAAGGCAAGGAATGCATCGTCCTTACCGGCATCAGCACCGGTTCGACCGACGTGTCGCTTAAGCTGATGCACGACGGATTCGACATGCACAAGACAATCACCGTCACGGTAATCCCGTAAGGCTGAGTCTTCAAAACGAACCTGACGGACAGTCAGTTGAATGAACAAATCGGGGCGCTCCATACGGAGCGCCCCGATTTGCGTAATGCAGTGAGATTCAGATTATTTCTGGCGGCCCTGGCCGGGATTGCCGCCGGGACGGCCTCCCTGTCCGGGACGGCCGGGACCGAATTTGCCGTTGGGCCCGCCCTGACGCGTGTTCAGCTTGCCCTGGATCTGGCTTTCGACCTTGAAGAGCTTCAGCAGCTGCCAGGGTTCCAGCACTTCGGCAAAGGCGTCGACGTAGTCGAGCCGGACGGCCTGTGCCTTCTGCTGGCGTTCGATCCGGGCCTTGACGATGGCAGCGGCGGCCTCTTTGGTTTCGGGCTTGCCCTGACGCTCGTGTTTGCCGACCGCGGCTTTCATGGCCTCGTCGTATTTCTTGTAGACCGGCACGAAGGCCGTTTTCTGGGCGTCGGTCAGCTCGAGCTGATAGACGAATTCGCGGATCTTGGCCTCAAAGAATTTTTCGTTGACGCCTTCGCCTTTCTCCTGCGCCTGGCCGGAGAAAGCAGCTGCAAGGAGCAGCAGGGAGAGGATAAAATACCTTTTCATAGTTTTATTCATTAATGTTGGTGAAAGAGATTTCTTCGATGTCGTAGTTGATGATCTGGGATACTTCCTCGTCGCTGAGACCGGCCAGGAAGTGGTCCATGGGGGCCTTGCGCGGGGAGAGCGTGACGGCCAGCGTCACGATGGCGGCGACGAGGGCCGCGGCGATGCCGTACATCCAGGGCCGGATGACCGGTGCGGGCGCAGTCGCCTCGACAGCGCCTTTTTTGCACCGGTCGATCAGTCCCTCGATGTACGCGGGGCTTTCCTTGTACGGAAGCGCTCCGCGGATGTCTTCATAGTTTGTCATAGTGTGTTG
>CAMUZW010000088.1 GCA_947165305.1 uncultured Bacteroidales bacterium | reverse complement strand
TCCTGGCCCTCTGCAAGGAAATCGAAACCGAAATGGGCCGCATTCAGCGCGCCCCCGGCGAGGGATACAAAGACCGCATCATCGACATCGACATCCTCCTCTTCGGCACCCTCCGGATGCGCACGAAATCCCTCACCATCCCCCACCCTCTGATGCGGGAGCGGGAGTTCGTGACGATTCCGCTGAAGGAAATCTACCGCAAATAGGCGTCGATGGCGTCGTCGAGGTATTTGCCCATCAATTTTCGCATGTCATTCCGCTCGGCCTTGGGCACGGAGTATTTGCCGCTATGGCCTTTCCAGGCGCAGGGGTGCATGACTTTGGAGGAGGCGGGGCAGATGTTGTAGACGGCCCAGACGTCGGCGGGAGGGCAGGTCAGGTCGATGAGGCCGACGTTGACGACGAGTTTCCCGGTGTAGTGGCGCATAAAATTGGCGGCGTCGTAGTAGGGTGCGACCTTCGCCTCGGGGGAATTCATGCCTGCGCGCTCCAAGGGCTTGTTCCAGCCGCTGAGGCGGCCGACGAGCATCCCGCCCGTGTCCCACATTGCCGGGACGTCCACGACTACCATACTGACACGGGGATCAAGCCCGGCAAGCGCGGCGCTCTGGGCGCCTCCCTGGCTGCCTCCCGTAATGAGCACCCGCTTCCCGTCCCATTCCTTGCGGGAACAGAGATAATCCAGGGCGCGGACCAGCCGCAGGAACATCCCGTTGAAATAGAAGGATTCCCGGTCTTTGACGGGCCATCCGGAGTAGCCGTTCAGTTCCTTCCCCATGGTCTGGTAGTAGGCGTCGTCCTGCCCGTTGAGGATCCCGTGGGCGTTGATGTCCAGGGCGATGGCGCCGTTGCCGGACTTGGCCAGTTTGACGGCGGCCTTGACAGTCGCCTTGGTCCAGGGGTCCGTCATTTTGCCGGCGCTGTGGGCCTTGATGGCAATGGGAAGGCTGCGGGCGGCAGCGTTGCGCGGAAGGGCAAGGTAGCCCCGGACCGGCCGTGCGGTGATGCAATTCACCTCCAGGTCGTAGCAGACATAGTCCAGACTGTCTTTCCCGGGGATGGCGACAGGCGTCAGATTGACTTCCATCTTCTGACGGCGCATCTGCTTCAACTGTTTCCGCCAGAATTTCCGCCAGTCCTTCGGCTCGTCGAATCCGGGCCGGAAATCTTCCGGCGAGACGATGGCTCCCACCGTGGTGGAATCCTTCGGGTCGGCGGGATCCGCGAGGCGGAACATCAGCGCGACGGCCTCGTCGTAAGCCCCGCTGAACACTTGGCTTTTCCCGACGGGAAGAAGGGTCTCCCGCGCCTCCTTAAAGTATCCGTTCTGATAGATTTTGACCACTGCGGGCGTTTCTTTGCCGACTTCCGCATAGACTTTGACGGTGTCACCTTTGGCATACACGCCTTCAAACCCCTTGTCGAGGGAGAGGCGTACGTCTTCCAAAAAACTTTGCCCGTAGGCTGTCCCCAGCGCAAAAAGGGCGAGAATAAAGCAGAGGGTACGTTTCATATTCCGCAAAGATAGAAAAAATGGTTATATTTGTAAGCTAAAATGATTTGATATATGACACAGGATGAACTTTTCAAGATTCTCGTAGCCCATTGCAAGGAGTACGGATTCATTTTCCCTTCGAGTGAAATTTATGACGGGCTCGCCGCCGTGTACGACTACGGCCAGATGGGCGTCGAACTCAAGAACAATATCAAACGCTACTGGTGGGAGGCGATGACCCGCCTCAACGAGAATGTCGTGGGTATCGATTCCTGCGTCTTTATGCACCCCAAGACCTGGGTGGCTTCCGGCCACGTGGCGGCGTTCAATGACCCGCTCATCGACAATAAGGACTCCAAGAAGCGGTATCGCGCCGACGTCCTGATCGAGGACTATCTCTCCAAGATCGAGGAGAAGATCCAGAAGGAGGTCGAGAAGGGCCGCAAGCGCTTCGGCGACGCCTTCGACGAGGCTAAATTCAAGGAAACCAACCCGAACGTCCTCCGCGAGAAGGCGCATTACGACGAGGTTCACGCCCGTTACAAGGCGGCCGAGGACGCCAACGACCTGGAGGCTTATCGCCAGATCATCCTCGACTGCGGCATCGTCTGCCCTATTTCCGGTACCAAGAACTGGACGGAAGTCCGTCAGTTCAACATGTTCCAGACCTCCATGGGCTCTACGGCCGAGGGTGCCAATACGATTTACCTGCGTCCGGAGACCGCCCAGGGCATTTTCGTGAACTACCTGAACGTCCAGAAGACCGGCCGTATGAAGATTCCGTTCGGCATCGCGCAGATCGGCAAGGCGTTCCGCAACGAGATCGTCGCCCGCCAGTTCATCTTCCGGATGAAGGAATTCGAGCAGATGGAGATGGAATTCTTCGTCCGCCCGGGCACCGAAATGGAGTGGTTCAAGGCTTGGAAGGAGAACCGGATGAAATGGCACGTCAACCTCGGGATGGGCGCGGAGAATTACCGCTTCCACGACCACGAGAAACTCGCTCATTATGCCAACGCGGCGACCGATATCGAGTTCCATTTCCCCTTCGGATTCAAGGAACTCGAAGGCATCCATTCCCGCACCGACTTCGACCTGGGCAACCATCAGAAACTCTCCGGCAAGAAGATCCAGTACTACGATCCCGAGACCGGCGAGAGCTATGTTCCGTACTGCGTGGAGACTTCCATCGGCGTGGACCGTATGTTCCTCGCGGTGCTGAGCCATTCATACAAGCAGGAGCAGCTCGAAAACGGTGAGACCCGCGTTGTGCTTTCCATCCCCGCCCCGCTCGCCCCGGTGAAGGTCGCCATCCTGCCGCTCGTCAAGAAGGACGGTCTTCCCGAGAAGGCCCAGGAAGTCGTGGACCTGCTGAAGTACGATTTCGCCTATCAATACGACGAAAAGGACTCCATCGGCAAGCGCTATCGCCGTCAGGATGCCGTGGGCACGCCGTTCTGCGTCACTGTCGACCATGACACCCTCGCCGACGGCACCGTCACCCTCCGCGACCGCGACTCAATGGAGCAGACCCGCGTAAAAATAGAAGACCTCCCCGCCATCATCGGCGCGAAGGTCAGCATGTCCAATCTGCTCCGCGGACTCTAGAACTCCAGCACGGCCTTGATGGGATAATGGTCGGAAATGAATTTCCGGCCATCATATTCCTTTGTGATGGTCTCGAAGGAGTCGCAGCGGCGGAAGCCCGTAAAATAGATGTAATCGATAATCGGCTCGGGGTTGCTCTTGCCCCAGCCGTTGAAGGAGCCGTGACGGTCGGTCCTGGCGGCCACGTCGCGGGCACTCTTCATTGTCTTCTCGAGTTCGGCGATGGCGGCGTTGTCGGGCTGGATGTTGAAGTCACCGGTAAGGATCAGCGGCCATCCTTTGGGATTCATGGCGGCAATCCGGTCCTGTACCAGCTGGAGACCCTTTGAGCGTGCCTCTACGCCGACGTGGTCGAGGTGCGTGTTGACATAGAAGAATTTCTTCCCGCTTTTCTTATCCTTGAACAGGGCCCAGGTCGCTGTCCGGCGGCATTTGGCATCCCAGCCGAAGGAAGGCTTATCCGGCGTCTCCGAAAGCCAGTAGGTGCCCCATTTGACGAGCGAGACTTTCTTTTTGTTGTAGAAGATGCCCATCTGCTCGCCGCTCTTTTTGCCGTCATCGCGGCCCACGCCGATGTAGTTATAACCCTTTGTGTATTCCAGGAGGTATTTGACCTGGAAGTCAAGCGCTTCCTGAACGCCCATCACGTCGGGCTTCTGGTCGTTGATCATCATTGCGGAGCAGGCGTAGCGGAGGTTCCAGGAGTTGGTTCCGTCCTTGGCCTTGCCGTGCCGGATATTGTAGGAAATAACTTTGACCGAGGCCGGTTCCTGAGATTTTTTAGCCGCAGCCTCGAAGCAAGGGAATGCCATCAGAACTGCAAAAAGAGAGAACAATATTTTTTTCATGTTACGACAATATGTTAGGGCAAAATTAGTAATTTTGTAGAAAATAAAAAAGATGGAAGAAAAACGATTTGCGGACCTCGGGGTCGTAGAGGCGATTGATGCGCTCTATGCCGTATCACGATACAAGAGAAAGACAGATTTCCGCTTTGAGGGCAGCGGAGGAAGCATCTATACGGCATCTGCGCTTTTCCTCGAAGGCATCGACTTCAATCTGGTGTACTTCCCGCTGAAACACCTCGGATACAAGTGCACGACCATCGTGACAGGCGAACTCTATGCCTCCCTGGCCCGACCCAAAACCCTCAGCGTGCGGCTCGGCGTATCATCCAAGCTCGATTTCGAGCAGGTCCGGGACCTCTGGACCGGTATCGTCACCGCCGCGGACGAGCACGGTTACTCGGACGTCAGCCTCGATCTCGGACCCTCCGTCAACGGCCTCGCCATCAGCCTCGGCGCGACCGGCGAGACGCCTAAAATTACGGCCGGCCGGCGTCCGAAACCGAAAACCAAGGACCTCATATGCGTCTCAGGATCCCTAGGTGCCGCTTATCTCGGCATGCAGGCCCTGGAGCGCCAGTTCCAGGACCTGGAAAAATACCGGATGATTATCGGCGACTACCTCAAACCGGATCTTTCGCCCGGCATCGTTTCCCATCTGGAAAAGGAAGATATCTATCCCTCTGCCGGCTACTTTATCCGCCGTTCGCTGGCAGACACCCTGAAGCGGCTTTCCCGCGACACGGGGCTCGGCGTCAAGGTCTATGCTGACAAGATCCCCTTCGAGGGCAATTCCTTCGAGCTTGGAAAACGTCTCGACATAGACCCGGTCTCGGCGGCCTTCGGCGGCGGCGACGACTGCCGCCTGCTGTTTACCGTCCCGATCATCAAACTGGAGACCTTCCGCCGCGAATTCCAGACTTTCGACATCATCGGCCATCTGGCGCAGGAGGACGTGGGAGCCGTCCTGGTAACCCCTGAAGGGGTCGAACTGCCCGTACGCGCGCACGGATGGAGGAATGAAGAATAGTTGCGCGTTTCCCCTTATTTTTTTAACTTTACCACCGGATAAAACCAAAAAATCAGCCATATGAAAAAGTTAACCGTCATCCTTGCGTCCGTCGCACTGCTCTTTGTAAGTACCAACGCTGACGCCCAGTTGCTGCAGAGCCTCCTCGGAGGTTCTTCCTCTACCGCCGGCAATACCATCGGCAACCTTGTCAACTCCCTGGCCGGCACCGTCTATTCGGCTCCGATCTCCCTTAACGGGACCTATCTCTATAACGGCATCGCCGTGAATGTCTCCAAGTCGGAGGGCGGCGTCCTGTCGAATCTCGCCGGCACGGCCGTGACCAGCGGCATCGAGGCCAAGATCGACGAGCGCCTCGCCCAGTTCGGCATCAAGCCCGGCACGTTCGCCTTTGTATTTACCCCGGGAGAGGATAATTCGCAGGGTACGTTCGTGTGCTCGATCGGCGGCCTTCCCCTGAATGGCACCTACACCGTCGGACAGGCCGAAAAGACGGTTACGCTGCAGTTCGGAAAGGTGATGAAGTTCCTCTCGATGACCGGTACGCTCAATTCCACGCTGACCGGCGCCGAGATGGTCTTCCCCGCCAACAAGATGCTGGCCTTCCTCAAGAAGGTCGCCTCCGTCGCCGGAAACTATTCTTCGACCATCGGCACCATCACGTCCCTCGCTGACGGCTACGACAACCTCAAACTCGGATTCAAACTCGCCAAACAGTAAAACATCCGTATGTCCTTCGTACACCTTCACGTACATACACAGTATTCCATTCTCGATGGACAGTCCTCCATCGAGAATCTTTTCTCCCGTGCCCGGGAGCTCGGAATGCCCGGGCTTGCCATTACCGACCACGGTAATATGTACGGGGTGAAGGAATTCTTCAAATACGCCAAAAAGAACCCGTCGGTCAAGCCGATCATCGGCTGTGAGATCTACGTTTCGAAGGGAGACCACCGCCTCCGGGAGCCGGGGTATTACCACCTGATCCTGCTGGCCAAGAACTACGAGGGCTACAAGAACCTCGTAAAGATTGTCTCTACGGCGCATGTCGAAGGAATGTACTACCGGCCCCGTGTGAGCCACGAGGTCATCGAGAAGTATCACGAAGGACTCATCTGCAGCTCGGCCTGCATCGCCGGCGAGCTGCCCCGCGCCATCGCGGCCGGAGATATGAAGAAGGCCGACGAGGTCATCGAGTGGCACAAGAAGGTATTCGGAGACGATTACTATCTGGAGGTGATGCTCCACAAGACGGAGGTGAAGGATCTTCCGGCGGAAGCCTATGAGAAGGTCATCAGCGTCTATCATACCCAGCTCGTCGTCAACAAGGCTATCTTCGAACTGGCCCGGAAGCACGGCGTCAAGGTCATCGCGACCAACGACGCACACTTCGTCCGGAAGGAGGACGGCCCCGTGCATGACCGCCTGATCTGCCTGACGACCAACTCCTACGTGGACGACCCGGACCGCCTGCGCTATACGCAGCAGGAGTACCTCAAGAGCGAAGAGGAGATGGCCGCGCTCTTCCCGGACAACCCGGAAGTGCTCTCGAACACCCTTGAGATCTGCGACAAGATCGAAAGCTACAGCATAGACAAGGATCCGATCCTTCCCGTATTTGACCTGGATCCGGCCTTCATGAAGGAGATTGACAAGTATCTGGAGCAATACAAGGATGTCATCGACGCGGGGCGTAACGACAAAAACGGCGTCTATCGCGGCGACGGCTTCTGCCAGTCGGTGGCCTACCTGTGCTATCTTACCTATCAGGGCGCGCACGGGCGGTATGGCGAGACGCTCACGGAAGAGCAGAAGGAGCGCATTGACTTCGAGCTCAAGACTATCTGCCGGATGGGTTTCCCGGACTACTTCCTCATCGTGCAGGATTACATCGCGGCCTCGCGCGCGATGGGTTCGATGGTGGGCCCCGGCCGTGGTTCCGCCGCAGGCTCCGTCGTCGCCTACTGTCTCAAGATTACCAACCTGGACCCGATCAAGTACCATCTCCTGTTCGAGCGTTTCCTCAATCCTGACCGTATTTCGATGCCGGATATCGACGTTGACTTCGAAGATCTGACGAAGGCGCACGAGTACGTGGAGAAGAAGTACGGGGCCGACCACGTGTCACGCGTCATCACCTTCGGTACGATGGCTGCGAAGAGTGCCATCAAGGACGTCGCCCGTATCAGCCACGTCTCCATCGACGAGTCCAACCGCCTGACCAAGATGGTCCCCGACCGGCTCAGCGAGAAGAAGGAGAAAGAGTATCCTTTCAATCCCAAGCTGGACCAGCTCAAACCGGGTTTCAAGACGGTCGAGAAGGAGGTGGACGGCGAGAAGCGGCTCTTCCAGCGGGGCCTGGAGGACACCGATGTCAAGATTACGCTGGCCAACTGCTACCGGCTGGTCCCGGAGTTTAAAAAAGAGCTTTCGGAAGGGTCCGATCTCAACAAAGAAGTGTTGAAATACGCCCAGGCGCTGGAAGGATGCGTGCGGCAGGTCGGCGTACACGCGTGCGCGACGATCATCGGCCGCGGCGACCTGACGGATTTCCTCCCGATCTGTCTCAGCAAGGATAAGGAGACCGGGCTGGATGTCCGCACGTCGCAGTATGACGGTCATTACATCGAGGACGTCGGCATGCTCAAGATGGACTTCCTGGGCCTCATCACGCTCTCGATCATCCATACCTGCCTGGACATGATCAAGGAGCGCTACGGGAAGGATATCGACATCGAGGCCATCCCGATCGACGACAAGCCGACCTACGAGCTCTACGGCCGCGGCGACACGACGAGCGTGTTCCAGTTCGAATCCGAGGGGATGCGGGCCTGGCTGCAGAAGCTGCATCCCGAGCGGTTCGAGGACCTTATCGCTATGAACGCCCTCTACCGTCCGGGCCCGATGGATTATATCCCCGACTTCGTCGACCGCAAACTGGGCGTCAAGAAGATCGAGTACGACCTGCCCGCGATGGAAGAATACCTGGAGGAGACCTACGGCGTCACGGTGTATCAGGAGCAGGTGATGCTTCTTTCCCAGAAACTCGCCGGATTTACCAAAGGCGAGGCGGACAAGCTCCGCAAGGCAATGGGCAAGAAGCAGCTCGACATCCTGATGTCGCTCAAGGACAAGTTCATGTCCGGCGGTATCGCGAACGGCCATCCGGAGAAGGTGCTGGACAAGATCTGGAAGGACTGGGAGAAATTCGCCCAGTATGCCTTCAATAAGTCTCACGCGACCTGCTATGCGTGGGTCAGTTACCAGACGGGATGGCTCAAATGTCACTATCCTTCCGAATTTTTTGCCGCCTGCCTCAACTGGGCCAAGAGCATGGATGAAATCCGGAAGATCATGGACGACAGCAAGGGACATTCGGTCAAGGTATTGAGCCCGGATGTCAATGAGAGTGCCGCCAAGTTCACGGTCAACCAGCATGGCGACGTGCGTTTCGGCCTGGGCAGCATCAAGGGGTTCGGATCCAATGTCGTCGATGCCATCGTGGCCGACAGGAAGGAGAAAGGCCCTTTCAAGGATGTCTGGGACTTCGTCGAAAGGATGGGAGACGTCGTCAACCGGAAGAGCCTGGAGACGCTGGTCAAGGCCGGGGCCTTCGACAGCTTCGGTTTCAAGCGCACGCAGTACTTCATGATCGGCAAGAACGGGCGCGTCTTCCTGGATGACCTGTATACGTACGGCGACAATTTCCGCAAGGATACCCTGGATGCCGCGACCTCCCTTTTCGGGGATATGGAGGAGATGATTCCGGAGCGGCCGGAGATACCGTTCTTCGCGGGAGAAGAGGACCAGATGATGATCCTCCAGGACGAGAAGGAACTGGTCGGCATGTTTATTTCATCCCATCCCCTGGACAAGTACCGGTTCGAGATGGATACGTTCGCGGATACGGAGATATCGGAGCTTCCTTCGCTGATTACGGAGTGCGAAGACCGGCAGGACAAGCCCAGGACGCTGGTCGTCGCCGGCATTGTCACGAGCGTTACCTCGCAGGTCGGCCGGACCGGAAAGCCCTATGCACGGATCAAGGTGGAAGATTTCAGCGGAAGCTACGAATTCTCCCTGTTCGGCAAGGATTACGAGGCCTTTCTTCCTTATTGCAAGGAGCACGAGATGGTGCTGGTCGAATGTGAGATCCGCGGACGATTCTACCCGAAGAAGGACGACCGCGGGGCCATCCCGGAGAAGGTTCCTTATGTGCTGAACGTCAAGAAGATGAACCTGCTTGGAAATCTCTCGGCGGAGCGCCTGAGCGGCTTCCAGATCGACCTCACGACCCCGATGCTCAATGCTGCGTTCCGGGAGCGCCTCGCCAAGGTCCTCCGGCGTCACAAGGGCCAGACCCCGTTCACGATCATCCTCTTCGATCCCGAGACCCGCTACCGGATCCAGTTCTACTCCAAGAAGTTCCCGGTATCCGTCTCATCCGAACTCATCAAGGACCTCGCCGCCATCGGCGTCGAGAAGTACAAAGCCCAGGTGAAATAAAAAAGGCTGGTCAAACGACCAGCCTTTTCGTTAAGGTGCCGGAAGCTTACTTCTTCGCGGCCTTGGCG
>CAMUZW010000087.1 GCA_947165305.1 uncultured Bacteroidales bacterium | reverse complement strand
AGGGTGGTCTTGCCGGTGCCGGACAGGCCGAAGAAGATGGCGGTGTTCTCGCCGTTCATGTCGGTGTTGGCGGAGCAGTGCATCGCGGCGATGCCCTTGAGCGGGAGGTAATAGTTCATCATCGAGAACATACCCTTCTTCATCTCACCGCCGTACCAGGTGTTGAGGATGACCTGCTCTTTGGAAGTGACGTTGAAGGCGACGCAGGTTTCGCTGCGGAGGCCGAGCTCCTGATAGTTGTCCACCTTGGCCTTGGCGGCGCAGAAGACGACGAAGTCGGGCTCCTGGTCGAATTCGGCCTGGTTCTGCGGGCGGATGAACATGTTGGTCACGAAGTGGGCCTGCCAGGCGACTTCCATAATGAAGCGGACCTTCATACGGGTGTCCTTGTGGGTGCCGCAGAAGCCGTCCACGACGAAGAGGCGCTTGCCGCTGAGCTGGTGGACCGCTTTCTTGCGGACCTCGGCCCAGACAGCCTCGGACATCTCGTGGTTGTCGTTCGGGTACTCCGGGGTGTTCCACCAGACGGTGTCCCTGGAGTTCTCGTCCATCACGATGTATTTGTCCTTGGGGGAGCGGCCGGTGTAGACACCGGTCATGACGTTAATCGCACCGAGTTCGGTCACCTGGCCCTTGTCGAAACCTTCGAGGCCGGGTTTGGTCTCTTCGTTGTAGAGGACTTCGTGCGTGGGATTGTAAAGGATCTCCTGCACGCCGGTGATACCGTACTTGGTCAAATCAATATGTGCCATAATAAAACTTATTTAGTAGTTGTTGGTTTCAAAGCGTTGCAAATTTACAAAATTTTCTCCGTATATTTTTAAAAATCTTTAATTTTTTATTTTGAAAATCAGGCCGACCGTTTCTCCGGTTTTTCTTGAATATTTTTTGTAATTTTGTGAACTATGCAACCGGAAGAGGTACTGAAGAAATACTGGGGTTATGACGGCTTCCGTCCGATGCAGCGGGAGATCGTAGCATCCGCGCTGTCGGGGAAGGACACCCTTGCGCTGCTGCCGACGGGCGGCGGCAAAAGCGTGTGTTTCCAGGTGCCTGCGCTGATGAAAAACGGACTCGCCATCGTGGTGACGCCGCTCATCGCCCTGATGAAGGACCAGGTGCAGACGCTCCGCAGCCGGGGTATCCGCGCCCTTTCGATCCACGCGGGCATGACGCGGCGGGAGGTGGATACGGCGCTCAACAATGCCGCCTACGGCGATTTCAAATTCCTATATCTCTCTCCGGAAAGGCTTTCCACCCAGTTGTTCCGCTCCTATCTCCCGATCCTGGACATCAGTTATATCGTCGTCGACGAAGCCCATTGCATCTCCCAGTGGGGATACGATTTCCGGCCCGACTACCTGGAGATCGGAACACTCCGCGAGCAGATTGACGCACCCGTCATCGCGCTGACCGCGACGGCGACGCCCGAAGTTGCCGACGACATCATGGAAAAGCTGTGCTTCCGGGAGAAACACCTCCTGAAAGGCAGTTTCCGCCGCGAGAACCTTTCTTATATCGTGCGCAAGTGCGAGGACAAGGCCGGACAGCTTGCCGGCATCTGCAAGGGGGTCGACGGCTCCGGTATCGTCTACGTTCGATCCCGGAAGGGGTGCGAAGAGATTGCGGCGTTCCTCCGCGGCAGCGGGATCAGCGCATCCTTCTACCATGCCGGCCTCGGTACGGCCGCACGCTCGGAGCGCCAGGACGCCTGGAAGAAGGGGGAGATCCGTGTAATGGTCTCGACCAATGCCTTCGGAATGGGCATCGACAAGAGCGACGTCCGCTTTGTCGTGCACAACGACCTCCCGGACAGTCCGGAGGCTTATTTCCAGGAGGCCGGACGGGCCGGCAGGGACGGGAAACCCTCCTATGCCGTCCTGCTGTGGAATGCATCCGACCTGAGGCGCCTCGGTCAGATCGCCGCGACGTCATTCCCCTCGCTGGATTACATTGCGGACATCTACCAGAAGGTGCATGTCTTCTACCAGGTTCCCTACGAGGCGGGGGAGGGGCGCCAGCTCAAATTCAATCTTCAGGAATTCGCATCGCGGTATTCCCTTTCCCGGAGCAGCGCCTACTATGCCGTGCGTTACCTGGAAAGGGCCGGACACTGGACGCTGACGGAAGATCTGGACATCCAGACCCGGGTGCAGATCGTCGCCGACCGCCGGGTCCTGAACGACATCGAGCTCCCGGACTATAAGATGTATGCTATCCTGGAGGCCCTGATGAGGGGATATGACGGGATTTTCTCGTTCCCGCATGCCATCAACGAGGCGTTCTTGGCCGGGAAGGTGGACTGCACGGTGCCCCAGCTCCGCCAGCTGCTCTACGGCCTGGCGCTGGAGCATGTCATCAAATACATCCCTTCCGACCACAGTGATGTCATCACGCTGCACCACGACCGCATCCGGCCGGGAAACCTGGATCTGCAGCCCGCCCGTTACAAGATGCTCAAGGAGCACTTCGAACGGCGCATGGCGGCGATGAAGGCGTATGTGCAGGAGGAGGAAACCTGCCGCCAGGGCTTCCTGCTGGATTATTTCGGAGAGCAGGACGCCGCGCCCTGCGGACGGTGTGACGTCTGCCGGGCCCGCCGCGCCAAACCCGTCGGAACGGCTTCGGCCCTTCGTGACTTTATCCATGCCCGGAACGGGCACTATCATATCAAGGATATCCGCGACGCCTTTGAAAACCCTTCCGGAACGGAAGGAGACTACATCACCCTTCTCCGCGACCTCATCGACCGCGGCGCCGTCCCCCCGCCGGAGGGTTAGTCTTCAATGGTAAGGCCGTCGTAAGCCGGAAGAACTTCTGAAGCGATGCCACGTTCTGCACAGAGGCGGCGCAGGTCGCCGCTGAAGGTTTCGTGGACGGGAAAAGTATGGCTGAGATGGGTGAGCCAGGTATGGCGGGCGCCGATCTTCCCGGCCAGCTCCAGGGCCTCGTCGAGGCTGAAGTGGGAATGATGTTTTTTGTAACCCACCGTATTGAGCGTCACGTGCTCCAGCCCCTGAAGTTTGGCGAATTCCGGCTCCGGGATGGCACTCATATCCGTCAGATAAGCGATGTCGCCGAAGCGGAATCCCAGCACGGGCATTTTGTCGTGATAGCCGCGGATCGGGATGACCGTTGTCCGGCGGGGCGGGGGAACGGGGCCTTCCAGCGGCCTGTAAAAATACCCCACATCATGGACCCATTCCAGTTCGTAGCCGTCGTTAGAGGCAACTTCGAAGGGGGCGTCGCCGATGGTGTGGAGATGCCACTCCGGCGAGCCGGGATATTTGGGCTCGGCAAAGGCGTAGGCATATTCGCGGCGGATGGTGTCCTCAACCTTGGGCTCGCAGTAGATTTCGACGGCCTTGCGGTCGATATAGTTGAGCGAGCGGACATCGTCCAGGCCGCCCGTATGGTCCTTGTGGTTGTGCGTCAGGAGGATGGCGTCGAGGTGTCCGACGCCGGCGCGGAGCATCTGGCTCCGGAAATCGGGGCCTGCGTCGATGAGGATGTTCATTCCCTCGCACTGCACGAGGGCGCTGGACCGGAAGCGCTTGTCCCGCGGATCGGGTGAAGAACAGACCGGGCAGCGGCAGCCGATGATGGGTATGCCCTGCGAAGTGCCCGTCCCGAAGAAAGTCAGCCTGACGCTCATATCGTCTCCTCCGTTATGGTACCGGCGAGGGTACGGTCATAGGGTCTTTCGACCCGGATGTAATTGTCGGTGAAGCCCGCCATCCGGCCGTCTTTGAGGGTGGATTCCCAGAGGACCGGTGCGCGGAGCCCCTTATGGGCGGCGACGAATTCCGCGTGAAGCTGCCCGGAAAGGGCCTCCAGCCGGGCCACCCGCTCCGTCTTGATGCGGTCCTGGACCTGGTCGGGCCAGTCCGCCGCACGCGTCCCGGGACGGCGGGAGTAGGGGAACACATGCAGGAAGGCCGGACGGATCCGTTCCGAGAGGAAGCGGTACGTCTCCTCGAACAACGCCTCCGTTTCGCCCGGCAGCCCGACGATGACGTCGATGCCGAAAAAGACCTTCCGGCCGCCCGGGTGCTCCATGGCGGCCCGTACCTTGTCGATCCGCGAGGCGAACAGCGCGGTGTCGTAGCGCCGTCCCACCCGGCGGAGCAGGGTGTCGCTCCCGCTCTGGAGCGGAATGTGGAAATGGGGAAGCACCTTGGTGCCGGATGCGATCCAGTCGATGATATCGTCGGTCAGGAGATTGGGTTCGATGGAGGAGATGCGGTAACGCTCGATGCCCTCCACGGCATTCAGGGCCTTCAGCAGGTCGAGGAAAGATTCGCCGGTCGTCCGGCCGAAATCCCCTGTGTTGACACCCGTGAGGACGATTTCCCGGATGCCGGTCGAGGCGATCTCCTCCGCCTGCCGCACAAGGGTGCAGACGGGCAGGTTGCGGCTCCGGCCGCGGGCGAAGGGCACGGTGCAGTAGGCGCAGAAGTTGTCGCAGCCGTCCTGGACTTTGAGGAAAGCCCGTGTCCGTTCGCCGGACGAATAGGCGGGCAGGAAGTCTCCGGATCCGGCTGTCTGATCCCCGTTCAGCCCGAGGTCCCGGCACAGGACGCTGACAATCTGTCCTTTCTCGCCCTCGCCGAAAACGCGGCGCACGCCCGGGATCGCGCGGATGTCGTCTCCGCGCAGCTGGGCATAGCATCCCGTGACATAAATCGGGGCTTCCGGGGCGAGCCTGTGGGCCCGCTGGATGAGGTTGCGGGATTTCTTCTCGGCGTGCTCCGTGACGGCGCAGGTATTGATGAGGTAGGCGTCGGCAGGCAAATTCCACCCGGTCGTCCCGGCACCGGCTTCCACGAGGAGCCGCCGGTAGGTCGATGTCTCCGCAAAATTCAGTTTGCAGCCCAGGGTGGTAAACGCGATTTTCATATGGCAAGCAGGAGAAATACGCACGGCTTCTTCCCGATGACCGGAAGTTCTTTCTTCCACTCCGCGGCGGTACGGGTGCGGATGAAGGCATCCGGGAGCGTGATGTCGGCGGCGACCGTGATGCGTGTGCCGGGCCGGCAGATGCTCACCAGGTCGGCGAGGAACGCATCGTTGCGGTATGGCGTCTCAATCATGATCTGTGTCTCATGCCGGGCGGCGGAATCTTTCTCTACGCTCCGGATGGCGGCGCGGCGTTCATCGGTCTTGGCGGGGAGATATCCCCGGAAGGCGAAACGCTGGCCGTCCAGCCCGGAGGCCATCAGGGCGAGCATCAGGGAGGAAGGCCCGACGAAGGGAACGACCTCGATGCCCCGGCGGTGGCACAGCGCGACGAGCTGCGCCCCGGGGTCGGCGACGGCCGGAAGCCCCGCTTCGGTAATCAGGCCGACATCCTGTCCGTCCGTAAACAGCGTAACCATCGCTTCGACTTCGGAAGGGGCCGTGTGCTCATTCAGGGTATGGAATTCCAGCTCCTGGATATGGCCTTTGAGGCCGGCGGCGGAGAGATAGCGGCGGGCCGTCCGCACTTCCTCCACGACAAAGGTGTGCAGGGTCCGCAGCCGCTCCAGGACCGGGGCGGGAATCACTTCGGCCGGGTCATATTCCCCGAGGGGAGAAGGAATCAGGTACAATTTGCCGTAACTCATGGCTTCGCTTTTCCGTTTTCGTCGATTTCGACGGTGACTGTCTTGCTCTTGCGGGATTCGCGGATATACTCTTCCTGACGCTTCTTGCGCGACATGAACAGCGTGCGGAAGAACTGCCGGAACGTGTTGAATTCCCGCTGATAGGCGATACCGCCGCCGTTCCGCTGGGAGGTGTCGAGGAAGTTGCTGTAGTCGTCGGCGGCGTGCGAGAAGAGGTTGAGCCGGATGTTGCCCTGGCGGTCCAGCTTGATTTCGATATCGACATTGCCGACCACGGAGGTCTTGCCGGTGGTGCTGTATTCGCGGTTGCCGATGGTGCCGTTGACGATGACGCGGTTGTTGAACAGCTCCGTCGAGACGGCGACGTCGAAGATATCATTGCCGCTCTCGGTGCTCTTGTAGTTGAGACCGAGGTCGAGCGGGATGTCGAGCTGGGCAAAGATATTGTTGAGCTGATTGGTCATGATGCTGGTCACGTTCGAGTACAGCATGTTGCTGGAGTTGTTGACGATACCGCTGAGGTCGTTGGGCATGAACGAGCCGGTCAGCAGCAGGTAGATGAACTGCTTCTGGACCTTGTCCTCGGTGTTGAGGGCGCTCTCGACCATGCTCTGGACGGTAGGGTCGAGGTCGGGGACGTTGATGCTCAGGCCGATCTCAGGATTCCGGAGTTTGTCGGTAATCTTGATGCCGCATTCAACCGTGCGGCGCATGTCAATCGTAATGGCATCGGAGAGGAGCTGCGACAGGGAAGCCTTGGTGACGTACAGGCCGTCGATGTCGAGGTCGGTATCCATGATATCCCCGTTGAAGCGGACCGTGCTGCCGTCCCGGACGGTGAATTCCTTGTTGATGACATTCAGGGCATTGAGTACGTACTTGCCGCCCGTGATGTTGTAATTGCCGTTGATGCCGAAGTAGTTGTTCTTGGAGGTGTAGACAATATCGAGGTCGCCGTTTCCGTTGGCGGACAGGATGTTACCCGTGACCTTGTCGACTTCGATGTAAGCGGTGACTTCGGGCATGGCGTTGACGTGGAGATGCACATTGAGGTCGCTCTTCTGCGTCTCGGCTTTCTTCTTCTTCGACATCATGACCTCGTAAGGGTCTGTCTCCTCTTCTTCGTCCGCTTCGTAGAAGGTCAGGAAGTTGCGCTTCTCACCGGAGGCGTTGCCGAGCGGGATGTGGATCTCGCCGGGGCCTGCCGTCCGGGCGTTGACGTCGATGCCGATATTGCTGACCGGACCGGTGACGGACACGGTTCCGTTGGCTTTCAGTTTGCCATAGAAGGACGGGTCGTCCCCTTCGGATGTGTTGAGGACGAGCATGTCGTTGACGGACAGGTCAAGGCCCAGCGAAATGTTCTTGAGGGTGTTGAAGTAGACGCCGCCCCGGGCCTTGCCGGTGCCGCCCGTCGTGTCGGTGATGTCCGTATCCAGGAAGATGATGCCCTTCTCACTGATGGAGACGGGGCCGTTGACCGTGTATGGAACCTTCGTGTAGGCGAGCGTCAGGTGGGCGTCGTCGACCCGGGTATCCTCGCTGGAAATGTGCAGGTCCTTGAATTCGCCGCTCGCCCGGACCTTGCCGGAAACGCCGCCGTCGAAGGTGGAGAAGACGGAGGCCAGGATCGGCTGGATATATCCGAGGTTGAACTGGTTGAGCTGGGCGGTGACATCCAGTTTGCCCTTGTCCGAAATCCATCCTTCGGCATCGATGCCGGCCTTTCCGTCGAGGTCGCTGCGGACGTCGATGTCGAAGCGCTTGAGCGGGTCGTTCCAGCTGCTGTCGAGGAAGAGCGTTCCCACCTGATATCCGGCGACTTCCGTCCCGTGGCACTGGAGCGAGGCCAGGAGGCCGGGCTTGTCCTTGACCGGCGACGTGATCAGCGCGTGGCCTGTGGCCTTTCCTTTGAAGGTGAACCCGCCCCGTACGATGTTGTCCAGCAGGGAGATGTCGAACTTCTCGAGCCGGACGGAGAGGGTGTCGGTCTTCGTCGGGGAGATGCCGCCGTCGACCAGGATGAACTGCTCGGTGCTGGCTGCCTGGAACCGGTCTATCGATACGCCGCTGTCCTTGACGAGAATCTCGTCGGAGGTGAGGCGCCACAGGTCGCCGTCGTAATGGATGCTCGACGGCAGGACGTGCGCGCCGATCTCCAGCTTGCCCGCCGCATCCCGGCGGAATTCCGCGGCAAGCGATACGTCGGCCTTGTTTTCTTTTTCAGTCTTGTTGTCGTAGCGGATGTCGGCGCCGATGATTTCGTCGTCGGCGTAGAGGACGGCGTTGGCGCCCAGCAGCTTGATGCCGCCGAGGCTGAGTTCGCTGCTCGAGAGCGTGGCATTGAGGCTTTTCTCCCTGTTGTCGAGGTCGATGGAAACGCCCTTGAGGTATTTATTTCCGATGGCGAGGCGTCCTGAGCGCAGTTTGGCGGTGAGGTCATTGTCACGGGTCAGCCTGACGTCCAGGCTGCTGCCATTTTCGATGTAGGCCGACGGCAGGACGAATTCGAGCAGCTTTCCGGTATCGAAGAACTTGAAGGAGAGGTCGTAGTCGGCGGGATACTCCTCCGGCGTGCGTTTGTCGGAAAACAGCGACGGAAGTTCCTGGGCCGTCAGATAAGTCATCTGCTTGATGAAGGAGGTGATGGGCTCCGTGCTGACATAGGTCCCGTCGAAGAACTTTGAGATGAATTTCATGCGGTTGACCTCGTCGTTGATGTGCGACTGGACGGTGATGTCGCCGATGTCGAAGGTCCCGCTGTCGTTGGTGAGCGTGACGTCGCTGACGGTTACATCTCCCACCAGGTCGCCCGAGACGGCCTTGATGAAGGATGCGTCCGCGTTGAGGGCTACTTTCAGCTTTCCTTTCGGGTCGAACCCCAGGGCTCCGAGGTCGGCGTAGCCCAGGTTGACGAAGAATTCGTAGCCGGCGTTGCCGCTCTTCCTGGACGTGGTGAAGATGCCCTGGGCCATCAGGTCGAGGTTGGGGTCGTGGCTGACGATGCGGCCGTCGAATTCGTCGCCGGAGTAGACGCCCTGCGCCCGGATGTCGCTGTAGTCGTAGCCCATCGCCTGCAGTTTCCGGATCAGGAGGGAGTCGATGGTCACGAGCGGCTTCTTGCCGAGGACGGCCTTGACGGAGGACTCCATCGTCAGGGTTCCGATCTTGTCGATGCCGGCGATTTTGCCGATGTTCAGCCGGTCGGTGGAAAGGGCGCCGCCGATGGCGATGTCCCTTTTTTTGTCGGTCAGGTTCTCCAGCAGGAGATTCCGGAAGTTCGCCGACCCTGAAGCGTTTGACGTGACTTTTCCGTTGAGGACGAGGCGGCTCAGGGGACCCTTCCCTTTTACGTCGACGGTAAAGGTCTCGCCCGGGGCGAATTTGCGGAGATCTATTTTGGCGCGCGGCGCCCAGCTCTTGATGAAAGTGCCGAGGGAGGCGGTCGTGAAACGGAAGGGGCTGATATCGGCGTCCAGGTTGAGTTCGTTATCGGGCAGGCCGCTCAGGGTTCCGCTCACGGCGCCGCTCACGCCGCTCGTCAGGTCTTTGAACTGGATGTCGCGGAGACCGAGTGCGCAGACGGGACCGTCGACGCCGCCCCTTGCCACGTCGAGGACGGTGGGATTGCCCAGCAGGGCGGGCGCGAAATAACCGATGGTACGGCCGAGATCCACCCTGGACGGGTTGACATCCGCGACGATCCGCACCCCGTGGACGAAGTCGTTGAAGTGTGCCTGGTCGCCGTAGATGAATTTCAGGCGGGGAACGTCGATGTCGCTGTTCGCATCCCGGATATGAATGTCGCCGATATATGTCTTCCCTTTGCCGACGACCGTATGGCCCTCGACGTGGTCGATCAGGATGCCGCTCTTCTCAAAAATCTCGACGTGGTCGGCCGTGCCGTGCATCAGGAAGCCCTCCATTCCCAGGTTGCGGCCCTTCACGTCGGTGATGAGCTC
>CAMUZW010000086.1 GCA_947165305.1 uncultured Bacteroidales bacterium | reverse complement strand
TCGGATCTTATCATCGGTCCGGAAGAGGATATCGTCCTGGAGGTCGGCCAGACCCGGCAACTTACCTGCACGGTCTTGCCGGAAGATGCTACTGACAAGAGTTTTACCTGGAAGAGCGATCACACGGAGTTCGCAACGGTGGATGACAAGGGTTTGGTAAAGGCTGTCGCTGTCGGCGAGGCCAGGATATCTGCCGTCGCGAAGGACGGCGGCGTGACCGCCACCAAGCTCATTACCGTCTACAAGCCCCAGTCTGAAGCATTTACAAGCATCAGTTTTATCGACCCCTCCTCCACGGACAGTCATCGTCGCAACTGGTTTCAGAACGGTGATATTCTCGTTCGCTTTGATGCCGGCGAGTCGTATCAGTTCAAAGCGCAGGGTTTCCCGGAGGATGCTGCCGACGAGTTGGAATATGTTTACGGGTCCAATGCGCTTGCTTTCAATATCACCAGTGACGGCCATTTCAAAGCGGTAGCCGGATGCGGGATGAAGTATGGCGGACAATTTATCAACGACGCCTCCGCGGAGTACTTCATTGTCCGCTCCAAAAAGAACCCCAAGGTCGCCCGCAGAGTGTTTGTACAGATTGTTGGGATGAACGCCGAACGTGCCGTCATCAGAGATGCTAACTACCCTTCCAGTTTTCTTCATCCGTCTATACAGGGTGAGGTTGTCCTGGCTCTTCGTTATTCAGAATATATTGGTATGGGAGCTACTCGATATTTCTCGGTCAGTATCGAGAAAAAAGATCTCTCCACTGGGTCTTTTGCATATCAATCAAGCGGCTTTGACTTTTCGATTGTTTCATCCAGCGGTCCTGTAACATTTGTGAAGGACGGCAGTAAGATCAAGGCTGCTGTAAAAACTTCGACCCTGGTATCTTCTGTTGACAACCAGGTGACGGCCGAGGTGACTATCCGGGTCAACGGGTACGAACGGACCATCCCGTTCCGGGTGTGCGAGTTCGACCCGCTTTATCCCAAGATCGGTGACGGCCTTTCTAGTTCAAAAGAGTATTATCTTGATGGAGGCTATCGGGGGAATGGCATCTTCGAGGAACCGCCCTATAGCAGTGACTTATTGAAAGTCAATGCAATGATTGCCTACTTGGGGAATGGGCCCTACAATTCCGACCCGATCTATAAGAATTATTGCAAAGGCGGGATCCCCGGGGAGGGAACGAACGTATATCACGGCATTGTGATTCCAGTCAACACAGGACGCCTGTACCGGTCTTCGCAGACGAGCGGCGAGATCTTCCAGAAGGACTATGATACCCTTCCCAATTCGGACTCCTGGCCGAAGAGCTGGTTTACCCCGAGTTGGATTACCCATCAAAATGAGAATGCCCATGCCTATGCCAATACGTGCGCGATGGTATTCCGTAACCGTCTGTGCGGAACCTCCCATGACGTGAAGCCGGCCAATTTCTTCGTGGCATTGGAACTGTTCACTCCCAGCAAAAACGACAAAGAGATAAAAATAAGTGATTTCAGTTGGGAGAGTGACTTTTATGGGAACTTCGGATCGGGCAATTATAAAGACGATCCCTTCAATGCGTCGTATAATTACTCTTCGGACAATGCGTTCTTCCGCTCTGCCTGGCTATGGCCGGCTGCGAATGACATCGGATATATCTTCCGGAACAGCGGGATCAGCCTTTCCAGTTTGATCACAGTAGAAAATACGGTGAATATTTATGATCAAACGATTGTAGAGAAAATCAATGCTTTCCGCTCCTGCGGCAAGTTTTTCAGTGGAACAACACCCTCCTACTCATACGATTACTGGATATCCCAGAGCGGCAATCAGGACCGTACGGCTCCGCGTGTCACTATCTCCACCGTCGGCAGCAGCGGTAAAATCAGCGTAAAACTGGTCGATAAATCCAAGAACACGGCATACGTTCTGCCGATTGCTTACTTCTGATGTACAAGATAATAACCCAACCCTTTGCATAGAATGAAACACATCCCCTTCCTGAGCCTGGCCCTTGCGGCCGCGGTAACCTTTGTAGCCTGCGTTAATTCCTCTCAGACAACTGTTTCCGAGGAGGATTGGATCGAGCAGACGCTCGCGAAGATGAGCGTGGAGCAGAAAGTGAAAATGATTCACGCACAGAGCAAGTTCTCCAGTGCCGGCGTGCCCGAACTCGGCATCCCCGAGCTATGGTGCACCGACGGCCCGCACGGAATCCGTCCCGAAGTGCTTTGGGATGAATGGGTTCAGGCGGGATGGACCAGCGACTCCTGCGTCGCGTTCCCCGCGCTGACCTGCCTGGCGGCGACCTGGAACCGTGAGATGTCCGCACTCTATGGCAAATCCATCGGAGAAGAAGCCCGTTACCGCGAGAAGGATGTCCTTCTCGGCCCGGGCGTCAACATCCTCCGTACCCCGCTAGGCGGCCGCAATTTCGAATATATGGGTGAAGACCCGTATCTGGCCGGGGAGATGGCCGTCCCCTACATCAAGGGGGTCCAGGCCAACGGCGTGGCAACCTGCGTCAAGCACTATTGCCTCAACAACGAAGAAACGCATCGCCATACGGTTGATATCGACCTCGACGACAGGGCACTGTACGAGATTTACCTGCCGGCCTTCAAGAAGGCGGTGCAGGAGGGCGGTTCCTGGTCCATTATGTCGAGTTACAACCTCTACCGCGGCCAGCATGTATGCCACAACAAGCGTTTGCTAGTGGATATCCTCAAAGGCGAGTGGGGGTTTGACGGTGCCGTCATCAGCGACTGGGGCGGCGTCCACGATACCGATGAAGCCATCCAAAACGGGATGGACATCGAATTCGGCACCTGGACCGACGGCCTCACGATGGGCAAGACCAATTCCTACGACAGTTACTACCTGGCCGATCCGTATCTCGAGAAGATCCGTAGCGGCGAAGTGGGTACGGAGGAACTTGACGACAAAGTCCGCCGCGTGCTGCGCCTGATTCACCGCACCGCGATGAATCCGGCCAAGCCCACCGGCAGCATGCGCTCTCCCGAGCACTATGCGGCCGCCCGCAAGATCGGCGGCGAGGGGATCGTTCTTCTGAAGAATGAAGGCGATCTGCTGCCCGTCAAGGCCGACGTGAAGAAGATTCTTGTCGTGGGTGAGAATGCGGTCAAGAGCATGATTGTCGGCGGCGGCAGTTCGTCGCTCAAGGCGCAGCATGAGATTTATCCCCTGACCGGCATCACGGAGCGTGCCGAAGCAGCCGGCGCCACCGTCAAATGGGTCCGCGGTTATGTCGGCAGTACGCAGAATTCCTACAATGGCGTCAAGTCCGGACAGGACCTGAACGACAGCCGCAGTACGGCCGAACTGGTCGCCGAGGCCATTGGGGAGGCCGAAAAGGCGGACCTGGTACTTTTCGTCGGCGGACTCAACAAGTCCAACCACCAGGATTGCGAAGGGACGGACCGTGAAGGTCTGGAACTCCCGTACGGCCAGGATAACCTCATTGAAGAATTGCTGGGGGCCAATCCCAACACCGCCGTAATCCTCATCAGCGGCAACCCCGTCGCGATGCCGTGGATCAGTGATGCACCGGCCGTCATTGAGGCCTGGCATGGCGGCAGTGAAGCCGGCCATGCCCTGGCGGACGTACTCTGGGGCGATGTGAATCCCTCCGGTCACCTGCCGTTCACGTGGCCCGCAACCCTTGCCGACTGCCCTGCCCATCAGGACGGGATGACCTTCCCGAACGACGGCAAGACCTTCTATTCCGAAGGAATCCTCGTGGGCTACCGTTGGTTCGATACCAAGGGTATCGCTCCGCTCTTTCCCTTCGGCCATGGCCTGAGTTATACGACCTTTGCGCTTGGCGAGGCCCGGACCAGTGCTTCCGCCATCCGGAAAGGCGGCTCGCTCAAGGTCAGCGTCCCGGTAACAAATACCGGAGACCGGGCCGGCGCCGAAGTCATTCAGCTGTATATTTCTGATGATGAAGCTTCGGTGCTGCGTCCCGAGAAAGAGCTCAAGGGCTTCGAGAAAGTCTGCCTGCAGCCGGGGGAGACCAGGACGGTTACCTTCGACGTAAAAGAGGAAGACCTGCAGTTCTTCGATGCCGACAAGCACGAATGGGTGGCCGAGCCGGGCACTTTCACGGCCCGCATCGGGACCAGCGCCGGCGCTATCGCCACCACGGCTTCTTTCAATTATTCCAGATAATACGGGTTGGTAAGGGTCGTGTTGAGCCCTTCTTCCCGGTCGATGTATGGAAGGATGCGGGATGCGTAGAGCATCCGGCCGGTGTTGAATGCATCGTAGAGCGGGCTCTCAGGGTCGAAACTCCCGACCTTGACGATTCCGATCGAGTGGATGAACGTCTTGTCGCCCAGATAAATGGCTACGTGCGAGACGCGGTCCTTGACGCCGGCGGGATCCCGCCGGCCGAAGAAAACCAGATCGCCGGGCTGGAAGTCGTCCGGATGTTCGATCCTTTGACCCACCCTCGACTGCGGACCCGCGTCCCGCGGAATGATGATGTCGTGCAGGAACAGTACCGTGCGGACATAGCCGCTGCAGTCCATTCCCTTCGGTGACATTCCCGCCCAGATGTACGGGAATCCGGTCATGGAACGGGCCGTGGCGAGGATGGCGGGGACGTCGGTCCGGAGATTTTCCCGCCAGACGCTCTCTTTGGAGGCGATATTGCGGGGAATGTATCCGATGCGGCCGTCGGGGAATTCCACTTCATAGAACCAGTTGACGAGCCCTTTGAATCTGACCCTGTCGCCGCCCGCAAGGTCGCTGACCGGCTCGGCGGAGAGCGAGGGCTTGCTGTAGGCGATGCCCTGCAGGGCGGTTACGACCACCTTTTCGGCGGCATTCCAGTCGTGGTATTCGGCCTTTGTCATCAGGTGGATGCCCTCGGGATGGACCCAGCCGGTGTACGTGTCCGGCGACTGGATCTGGTACCATTTGTTGAAGGCCAGCACGTGGACCGGCGTTCCGAGGAGTGCCTGGGAGATCATCTCGGCATCGAAATCCGGGGTCCTGCGCATGTTGCAGACACTCAGGTTGACGACGGCGTACGGCTGCTCCGGCTCCTGTACGGAGTTTTGGGCGAGGGCGCCCGCTCCGGCTGCGAGCAGGAAGCCCAGAAGAAGGATTCGTTTTACCATACTGCGAAGATACAAAAATCTTTATTATCTTTGTAAGATTAGAAGATTCTGGATTTTATGGAGAATAAAAAATTCACCTTGTGGAACCGGGTCGTCGCCGGCGTCGTGTTTTTGATTTCGGCGGTGACCTATCTCCTCACAATAGAGCCGACGGCCTCGTTCTGGGATTGCGGCGAATTCATTGCTTCATCGTATAAACTCGAAGTGGGTCATCCCCCGGGAAACCCTGTCTTCCAGTTGTTTGCCCGCGTGTTTACGATGTTTACGGACGCCTCCCATGCGGCCGTCGCCGTCAATGCGATGAGCGGCATCTGCTCGGCGCTGACGATCTTTTTCCTCTATCTGACGATCGTTTTCTTTGTCAAGCGGCTCATCCGGCCCGGCAAGGACGGCACCTATTCCCTTGCAGAAGCCATTACCATCTTCGGCAGCGGCGCCGTGGGCGCCCTGGCCTACTGTTTCTCGGACACGTTCTGGTTCTCCGCCGTCGAAGGCGAGGTGTATGCGATGTCCTCCCTGGTGACGGCCCTCGTCCTCTGGGCGATGACCAAGTGGTATGAGCAGGCCGACGAGCCGCATGCCAACCGCTGGATCGTCCTGATCGCCCTCCTGATGGGCCTCTCGATCGGTATCCACCTGCTGAACCTCCTGGCGATCCCCGCCCTGGTCTACATGTATTATTACCGCAAGAAGGAGGGCGGACGCTACACCTTCTGGCAATGGGTCGGCATCGGCGTCATCGGGGTCGTGATCCTCGGCTTCCTGGTGTTCCTCTTCATCCCTTACCTTCCGAAGGTGGCAGCCGGGTTCGACCGTGTTTTCGTCAACGGATTCGGCCTGCCGTACAATACCGGCGCAGTGTTCTTCATGGTGTCGCTCATCGCGCTCTGTTTCTGGCTGCTGTTCTGGTCACTGAAGAAGGGAAAGGTCCTTGTCAATACCATCACGCTCTGCATCACGATGGTCATCATCGGCTTCTCGCTCTTCGGTATCGTCATCATCCGCTCCGCCGTCAAGACGCCGACAAACGAGTACCAGCCCGACAACCCGTATACCCTTGTCCGTTACCTGAGCCGGGAGCAGTACGGCTCGACGCCGCTGCTGTACGGCCAGTATTTCGACGCCCCCTATGATCTGGGCGAAAGCAAATACTGGGCACCCCTGAACGGGAAATATATCAAGGCGGACGGCCCCGTGGATGCTACCTACAAGTCCTCGGGCAAAATGCTCTTCCCGCGGATGTGGTCGTCGGCAGACCCGCGTTACATCGATTTTTATCAGTTCTACACCCAGGGAAAGGGCCGGAGGATTGCAGGCGCGACACACAAGAAACCCACGATGGGCGCCAACCTCCGCTACTTCTTCGACTACCAGCTCAACTGGATGTACTGGCGCTATTTTATGTGGAATTTTGCCGGAAGGCAGAATGAAGTCCACAGCCCGGTTCCCGGAGAATTGTTCTACGGCAACTGGGAGAGCGGCATCGGCTTCCTTGACCGTTGGCGGCTCGGTGACCAGAGCGGCGCTCCCGCCGTCCTGAAGGAAAACAAGGGCAAGAACCACTATTTCCTCCTGCCGCTGCTGCTCGGCATCCTGGGCCTCGTCTTCCAGTTCGACAAGGATAAACGGGGATCCTGGATTGTATTCCTGATGTTCTTCATGACCGGCATCGCCATCGTCATCTACCTGAATCAGCCCCCGTACCAGGTGCGCGAACGCGACTATGCCTATGCGGGCTCGTTCTATATGTTCAGCGTCTGGATCGGCATGGCCGTGGCGGCGCTCTATACCTGGATTACGGAGGCGACCAAAGGCAAATATGCCAGGGCCGCGGCGGTCGGCGTCACGGCGCTGCTGCTGGGCGTCCCTGTCCTGATGGCGGAGGAGAACTGGGACGATCACGACCGTTCGCACCGCTATACGGCGGTCGAGATGGCGAAGAATTACCTTAATTCGGTCGGCGAAAACGGTATCCTCATCACCCACGGAGACAACGATACCTTCCCGCTCTGGTACGCCCAGGAGGTCGAAGGCATCCGTACGGATGTCCGGATCGTCAATACTTCGCTGCTGGGGACCGACTGGCATATCGACCAGATGAAATACGCCGTCAATGAGAGCGCTCCGCTGCCGTTGACCGTGCCTCCCGTCCAGTATCTCTACGGAACCAACGAATACATCTTCATCTATGGCGACGACGGCACGCCGATGCTGCTCAGCGACGTGATGGATATCTTCAAGGACCAGCGGCCGCAGACCAAGGTCGATCTCCAGAGCGGCCGCAAGGTAGACTTCATATGCGCGCGGAAACTCGTCATCCCGGTCAACAAGGAGAACTGCCTCAAGTACGGCATCGTGGATCCTGTCTTCGCGGATGAGATTCCCGAAAGCATCACGCTGGAGATTTCCCCGGGCAAGAACTATCTCTCGAAGCCCGAGCTGTTTGTCCTCGACCTCCTGTCGAATTACCAGTGGGACCGTCCGCTTCAGATGCTCAACATGGGCGGCGACCTCGACGTGGGGCTCCGCAACTATCTGATGTACGAAGGCTTTTCGTATAAATTCACCCCGATCCGCAACAGCGTCAAATCCACGGATGTGGGCAAGGTCAACGCCCTGCATCTGTATGATATGATGAAGAATGCCTATACCTGGGATGCCCTGAAGCGGACCGACTGGTTTGTCGATTACCAGAATAATTACACCTTCCTCGGCGTCCTTTCGCAGCGGGCCGTGTTTGCCAATGTGGCCGGAGCCCTGATGAAGGCCGGCGAGAATGAGAAGGCGCTGGAGATGCTCGACCTCTGCCAGGAGAATGTCCCGGAAGCGAATTTTCCGCTCGAGACCATCTGCCTCGGCTTTACGACCAACGATTACATGGTGATACAGATCATAGAGGACTATTATCTGCTCGGGGCCGGAGACAAAGGACGCGACATGGCGCTCCGGATGGCGGACCAGCTCCTTTCCACGGCCGCGTTCTACCTGGATTTCTACGATTATGCAAAAGATGACTTTGAGACCGTTACCCAGTATCTGGGACATCTGATCCAGACGCTGGATGAATGCGGTGACAAGGAGACGGCCGACAAGGTAGAGGCATCATTCCATGCTTTGCTGGATGCTGTCAAGGCGGAGTTGGGAGAGCTGGGGTAATTTGCTGATTGGGAAATTATATGTATATTTGCAGCCAGTGACAAGCAAATCATTGTTAACCATTTATTGATATGAAAAAGATTTTTGTTCTCATCGCTGCCGCCTTTGTGGGCGCATCCGCTTATGCCCAGGTGGGCATCACCGTCGGCGGTTCCATCGGCTTCACATTCTCTTCGGCCGGGAAGGTTGAACGGGCTGAAGGAGAAAAAATGTCCAGCAAAGTGTCGTCAGGCGCATCCTTCAAATTCCTCCCCGAGGTTGGCTACAGGCTCAATAAACAGCTGACCGTCGGAGGTACGTTAGGCTATATGCGCGGATACGCTGCGCTCGGCGCTTTTGACCTGAGTGATTTCAAGAGCACGGCCAACTTGGTGCTGGGTACTGCTTCGGACCTTGCGCTCAACGGAAAGAAAGAGGGTGTGAGACTGCTGAACACGGATGTCAACGGATTTCGTTTTGCCCCGTATGTCCGGTATACCCTGCTTCATTCCAAGTGGGTCGATATCTTTGCGGAAGGCGGGTTCGGCTACAATCTCCTGCTGCTCAAAAATACGAAGAAAGGCGAAACGTATACCGGTCATCTGGTAGACCTGCTGGCCCGTCCCGGTCTTGCCGTCAACCTGGGTGACAAATTCCAGATTACCGCCAAGTTCGGTTCCCTCGGCTGGCAGTTCGGCGCCATCACGGGAACAGAAGAAGTGGAGGACGGAGAGGACATCGTCAAGGTCAAGACCACCTATCATGCCAACCGCATCGGTTTCGACTTCGACAGTGCCAATATCCTCCTCGGCCTGGCGTATAAGTTCTGATTCTGTCCGATACATTAAAAATGGCGATGCTTTACAGCACCGCCATTTTTTTGTCCGGAAAGCCGGGATTATCCGCGGATGGCCGCAACGCCCGGGAGTTCCTTGCCTTCGATGGCCTCGAGCATCGCGCCGCCGCCGGTGGAGACGTAGCTCACCTTGTCGGCATAGCCCATCTGGGTGACCGCAGCGACGGAGTCGCCGCCGCCCACGAGGGTGTAGGCGCCGTTCCTGGTGGCCTCTGCGAGATCCTCGGCGATCTGGAGGGTACCCTTTGCGAAGTTCGGCATTTCAAATACGCCGACCGGTCCGTTCCAGAGGATGGTCTTGGAAGAGAGAATGATCTCGCGCCATTTCTCGAGCGACTTGGGGCCGGCATCCATACCCTCCCACCCGTCGGGAATCTCATGGGACGGGACCAGTTTCGTCTCGGCATCATTGCTGAAGTCGTTGGCGACGCGGGTCTCGACGCTGAGCGAGAGATTGACGCCACGCTCCTTGGCGATCGCCATGATCTTCTGGGCGTCGGGGATCAGCTCGTCCTCGTGGAGGGAGCTTCCGATCTTGCCGCCTTCGGCCTTGATGAAGGTGTAGCCCATACCGCCGCCGATGATGAGGTTGTCGACCTTGCC
>CAMUZW010000085.1 GCA_947165305.1 uncultured Bacteroidales bacterium | reverse complement strand
CCCTTTTCCCTTTGGTTATCTTGGTTTACCCTCAACCGCTTCGACAGCTATAATAGCTTCCGGTGGTGTTTTCGACGCAGAAGCGGTCGATACGGCTGGTTCCGTTTTTTCTTCTTGCCAATCCGGCCGTTCTGCCATTCGCTGCGCCGGACAAATGCCCTCAAAACATGCTACAAGCGCTATCACCTGGCGCTGCGAAGCCAAATCGCCCCGCAGCGCCGGGCCACCCGCCTCACATCGCCCTGACGTCCATTCACGTTGGATCCGTGAATTTCATTATCGATTTCTTCTGCTACGCCAGTTCCCTTCTCCTGAACCGGGACCGAGTCATAAAACCTCCGGAACGCACGAGGCGTGCGATGCGCAACTTAATGATATACAGCGTTTTACAGAAAACCCTCTACCCGAAATGCACCAGAGGGTTTCGCATAACAGGCTCTAACTGAACATGTTACGCATCGCGCACCAAAAATAGAGTCCATCCGGACGCGGGAATTTGCGGGCGTAAAGATTATTTTCGATATTTGCAGAAGAAACCCGCATTGTTGCGACAGGATGAAGTCATCGTGACGTGGATGGAGAAAGCGTGGCGGGACACAATTGGCACAAGAAAAAGCATTCATGTGAAGCGACAGCGGGATCTCGGAGTTAAAGAAGACAATATGAAAATGCATCGACAGACGGATCGTCCGGGCGTGCCGCCGCCGGCGGAGCTTCCGAAGCCGGAAAGAATTGACACAGAGGCGATCTACAGGGACTGGAAAGATGGGAGACTGGATCTCGTATGCGTCCTGGGGCCGACGGCTTCGGGCAAGACCCGGTATGCCGTCAACCTGGCGAGGACCCTGAACGGTCTGGCTGCTAAAGAACCGACGGGAGCGGGGACCTCAGCAACGGAAATGACGGTCGAAATCATTTCGGCCGACAGCCGGCAGGTATACAGGGGGATGGACATCGGGACCGGAAAGGATCTGGACGAGTACGGAGATGTCCCCTATCACCTGATCGACATCGTCGATGCCGGGGAGCCCTACGACCTCTACAACTACCAGCAGGACTTCGAAAAGGTCTATGCCGGAATCCGTTCCCGCGGCCACCTGCCGCTTCTCTGCGGCGGTACGGGCCTCTACATCCAGGCCGTCACGAGCGCTTATAACTTACCCCAGGTGCCGCCCGATCCGGCGCTCAGGGCCGAGCTGGAAGAAGCCGACATCGAAGAACTCCGTGAGGCTTACTGCGAACGCTGCGAGCCCGACCCGGCCGTCATGGAATCCAAGCGCCGCCTGATCCGCGCCCTCGAAATCGAATTCTACAAGCAGGATCACCCCCTCGAAAAAACCGGCTTCCAGCCCAAGAAGACCTTCTTCATCGGGACCGTCGTATCCCGTGAGGATCGCAACGCCCGCATTGACCGCCGCCTGGACGAACGCCTGCAGGAAGGGATGGTCGATGAGGTGAAGGGGCTCCTCCAAAAAGGAATTCCGGCCGAAACGCTGCTGCGTTACGGCCTGGAATACAAATTTGTCACGGAATATATTCTGGGGCTCGTGGACTACGACGGCATGCGGACGCTGCTCGCAACCGCCATCCACCAGTTTGCCAAGCGCCAGATGACCTTCTTCCGCGGAATGGAGTCAAAAGGAATCGTCATCCACTGGACGGATCCTATTTCCTGACCATCCGGATGCAATACTGCCCCGTTTCGATATCGGTCGAGCGGAAGACCGGTTTCAGGAGGGCAAATGTCATATCGACATACTGTATTTCCTCTCCGGCTTTATCGGCGCACAGATAAGCGCCTCCCGGGAAGAATATGCTCGCACCGTCTTTACCGATGATATAAAAACCGGCAGGACTGACATTGCGCGTTACGGTAACACCTTCTGCATTCAGCAGTTCTTCCCACTGTTTTTTGGTCGGAATGGACCATTTCCGGCTCTGTGCGGCATAATCGACCGCTTCGTCATACGTGACGGACGAACCGGCATCGTCCTTGGTGATCGCACCGACATTCATATCCGCCCAACGCATGCTGACACCAAGATCGACGGGGTTGCCGCTGAATCCTTTCTGCCCTTTCTGGCAGGATGCGGTGCAGAGCATAAGGGCCGCACCGAGGGCCACGATAAGAATAGCTTTGAGTTTCATAGCGTGTTATTTTTTGCAAAGATAATAAAATTAGATTCCGGTACAAGCCCGGAATGACCTATTTCTTCGGGGCGGGCTGGTGGGAGAACGTGCGGCGGGGGCCTTCGACGCTGCGCCAGTAGCCGTCGTCGAAGTCAGGATGGACGAAGGGGCCGTCGTGGTCCAGCAGGAACGACAGGTACGTGATCGGCAGGCCCATTTCCAGAAACATCTTCTCATAGAAGGTCTGCACGGTCAGGAGGTCCGGAGGGAAGGATTCCGGGACAAGCCCGGAATGACCATAAATATCCGTATCGGCGCAGAGGATGGTCAGACCGTTGGCAAGGGCCGTGGCGAGGGAATACTCGTACAGGAACCGGCTGTCGGTCTTGAGATGCACCCGGCCGCCCGGGGCGAGGAATCCGCGGTAGCGCTCCAGGAAAAGCGGTGAGGTAAGCCGGCTGTTCTCGCTCTTCATCTGCGGATCCGAGAACGTCAGCCAGATTTCCGAAATCTCGCCGGGCGCAAAGAAAGCCCCGATGAATTCGATCCGCGTCCGCAGGAAGGCCACATTGCCCAGGGCACGCTCCGTGGCATATTTTGCGCCCTTCCAGAGCCGGGCGCCCTTGATATCGACCCCGATGTAATTACACTCCGGATGCCGCTCCGCCAGGGCAATCGTATAGTCGCCCTTGCCGCAGCCGAGCTCCAGCACGACCGGACGGGCCGCATCGAACATCTTTTCGTTCCAATGCCCGCGGATGGCGTGCGGCCGCAGATGCAGGCCGGCATCCTCCCCGCTGCGGTCGAGCACGTCCTCCGCCGCGGGCTGGAGCAGGCAGGAAAACGTCTTGTTCTCCGCGAATTTACGCAGTTTATCGTGTCCCATTGTAACGCTGAATCAAGCCCAGTCCGCGCAGGCCGGGAATCTGCAGGGTATCGGGCACCGATACGTTCAACGTCCAGATACCCGGCTCCGACGGCACGACTCCCGAACGGTACAGATGCCGGATCTGCCGGGAGTAATATGTCGCATCAGGGTCGGTCAGCGGCAGCCAGACCGTCTCCTGAAAGACTTCCTCGGAAGGAGAAATCCACTGGATATCCAGCGGCATGTCCACAATCTTCTCCAGCAGATGCGGGCGTCCGTCCAGGCGCGTGTAAAAAGTAAAGTCGTACGTCCGCGTCGTATCGGTCATGTCGACCTGGAAGAGGAACGGCCCGCCCCCGGCCACGAATTCCTCCCGGGCGGAAGGTTCCCGGCAGGCGGCGACAAGGAGTACCGCGAAAAGAAGATGAAGGATGCGGCGGCTCATTTCTTCGACTTCTGGCGACGGCCCCGGTTCCTGCGGCCTTTCTTCCGTTTCTCGTCGAAACGGCTGATGCTGTCGTCCCCGACCGCCGTAACGAACTCGGGCGCAATGATTTCCGGCTCTCCCTTGAGTGATTCGGGCTTCTGGCCGTTGCGGTTCATCATGATGATCTCACGGACCTCCGAGGCAGGCAGCGGATAGATATCCGCGAGCGAGCCCTTCTCGTAGGAGAAATACATCAGTTCCTTCAGGATGTCGGTCTTGACGAGCCAGGCCTGGCCGTCCTCGAACTCGAGCGGCTCTACGACCCGGGGGATCCTCGACTGGGCATCCTGATAGGCGGCCACTTCGTAATTGAGGCAGCATTTGAGCTTGCCGCACTGGCCCGCGAGTTTCTGCGGATTGAGCGACAGGTCCTGTACGCGCGCCGCGGCCGTCGTGATGGACTTGAATTCCGTGATATAATTGGCGCAGCAGAGTTCCCGTCCGCAGACGCCGAGACCGCCGATCAGGCCGGCCTCCTGGCGGGCGCCGATCTGCTTCATTTCGATCCTGATATGGAACTCTTCGGCGAAGTCCTTGATGAGCTGGCGGAAATCCACACGCCCGTCGGCGATATAATAGAAGATGGCCTTGGTACCGTCCCCCTGGAATTCCACGTCGCCGATCTTCATCTCGAGCCCGAGTCCGGCGGCAATCTCGCGGGCACGGATCATCGTCTCTTCCTCACGGGCAATCGCTTCCTGCCACTTGGCGATGTCGAACTGCTTGGCTTTCCGGTAAATACGGCGGATCTGGGTCTTTTCGGGATCGATGCCCCGGCATCTCATCTGCCGGGCCACGGCAGGGCCTTCCAGTGTCACGATACCGAGGTCATGCCCGGTCGTCGCCTCGACAATGACGAGATCGCCCGTCTTGACGCTCTGGCCGGAGCCGTTACTGTAAATTCCCTTGCGGGTGTTTTTGAAACGGACCTCGAAATAATTGCTGTAGGCTTCCTGATTGATGCCCTTGAAGGTGTCGTACACCTCCAGCTTGCAGCATCCCTGCCGGTAGCTGCACTGGATCTCCCCCGCCTCGGAGCGGGTCACGGAGCATCCGCGGAAGCAGTCGAACTGTATATTTTCTGATTCTTGCCTGATCATATGATTCGGTATAACTTGCACACCGCGTCGGTAAAGAGGATCTTCTGGCTGACATTACGCTCCAGCAGCAGGAGACTCCGGTCCAGGACAGCGAGCGCACTGCGGACAAATGTCCGCTTGCACCCGGCCGCGAGGTGGCGATAAAACTCTTCATCTTCGGGCGGGAAACTCGCTACCGCGAGAAGATGCTGCTGGCAGAGGAAGATGTTCCGCAATCCCTCTGCCGTATATTTAAGGAAAGATTTCTGTTTCTCCCGCGAAGGAAGGGCGACGATCGACTCTACGGCCTCCAGCGAAGCCGCCAGGTCGCGGGCCGTGAGCGCATTCATCAGGTCGAAGAAAATCTCCTTGAACTGGGAATCGACATAGGCCCGACGGCCGTCCGGGATGACCCGGATGAAGAGGCAGCGGGAGAAAATCGTCGTCAGCACCTTCTCCGGGCTGTGCGTCACCAGTAGGAAGAGGGTCTTCTCTGGCGGCTCCTCTATCATCTTCAGGAGTTTGTTGGCCGTCGGGAGATTCATCTTCTCGGGAAGATACATCACGACCGTGCGGTAGCCGCCCTCCATCGCCGACAGTGAGAGCCGGCTGAGGATGGACGACGCTTCCGCCACCGTGATGACCGTCGACTTCTGCTCCATCCCGAGCGCTTCATTGAATTCTTCCTCATGGAAGGAAGGGTTCGACAGGAGAAGTTCCCTCCACTTCTGGATATAAGGAAGCGATGGCGACACCGCGGAGTCTGCGGAAGCCTTGGGTGTCGTTACCGGATAGACAAAGTGGATGTCGGGATGAATCAGCTTGCCCACCTTGTTGCAGGAAGGGCACTGCCCGCAGCTGTCGGAGTCGGGCGTACGGGCCGTACAGTAAAGATATTGCAGAAACGCCAGCACAACGGGGAAAGCCCCTCCGCCGTCATCCTCGTGGAAGAGGATGGCGTGGGGAATCCGCCCCGTCTCCACCATGGACCGGAGCGTCGATACCACGGGGGCATTGCCCTGTATGTCGGCGAATCTCATTGCTTACGGATCGTTAAATACTGTGCAAGTTCGCACAAATGCTGCCTGTCCGGGCTGTCGGGCAGGGTTTTGAGGGCCGCGCAGGCCTTCTCGATGTAGTCCTCCAGCGTCTTCTGGGCCCTGGTGATGCCGTCCCGGGAACGGACGAATGCGATGATTTCGTCCTCCGCCCCACCCGCGGCAAGCTTTGCGCGGATGGCTTTCCGGCCATCCTCATCGGCCGTTTCAAGCGCCGCCAGCAGCGGAAGGGTCACCTTGCGTTCGGCCAGGTCCTGGCCGGCAGGTTTCCCGATGTCGCCGCCTTCGTAATCCAGGATGTCATCCTTGATCTGGAAGGCGATGCCGACATTGCGCGCATAGGCCGCAACCGCCTCGACCCAGTCTTCCGGCGCCCCTGCCGAGAGCGCCCCGCAACGGGCGGCCGCTTCGAAGAGCGAAGCCGTCTTGCAATAAATGATGCGGATATAATCGTCAAAAGTCGTATCGCAGGCATCGGTCTTCTCCAGCTGAAGCATCTCGCCGACGGCGAGGTCGTCCAGCGTCTTGGAGAAAATGCGGATATACTGGAACGTGTGTGCCGTCGTATCAAGGATCAGCTCCACGGCCCGGGCCAGCCAGAAATCCCCCACAAGCACCGACGCCGGCGCATTCAGGATCGACATAACCGTCGGCCTCCCGCGCCGGGTAGCCGCTCCGTCCACAACGTCGTCGTGCAGCAAGGTGGCATTGTGCAGCAGTTCGGCCGCGGCGGCCAGGCGTTCCGTATCCTCACACGCGACGCCGGAAGCGCCCGCGGAGAGCAGCGTCAGCAGGGGACGGATGCGCTTCCCGCCTCCGTCCAGAATCGAGGCGTTGGTCTGGCTGAGCAGCATGATATCGGAGGAAAGGGCCTCCTCCATCCGGTGAAAGACCCTTTCCATCTGCCTTCCGGCACAGGCTTGTAACGAGGCTGCGTCCATCCTTGCGCCCGCTGTTTCAGAAGAGAACGGCCAGAGAAATCTTGAAACCCTGGAAATTCTTCTTCTTGAGGTGATCCATGATTGTCTCGCCGATGACGTGGCCGTCGACCTTGCCGTTCTCGTCAGCCAGCCCGCCGAAGTTCATAAACCACTGCGCGCTGATCTGGAAATGGTTGACCTCGATACCGCCGCCGAAGCCCATACCATACTCCAGATGGCTGAGGGCAGCTTCTTTCCACTTGTTCTTGAGGTTGTCGATGACGGCACCATCGGAGTTCTCAGCCTCCGCATGGAAGTTGACGCCGTACCCGAAGAACGGTTCGACGAATGCATAGGGACGAAGGGCCATCAGGTCCGGCCCCCACTGGATCTGGAGCGGGAGTTCCAGATATCCCACCCGCGCGTCCATATTCGTCCAAATCTCTTCTAAGCTCGCGGTTTCGGGGTCTTGCGCATTAAGCTCCGTACCTTTGACCTGATAAGTAAGGGCAGGCTGAAGGGCGAAACCGGCGCCGAGATTGAACTTGACCGTCGCACCGACATGGAATAGGGAAACGTTCCTGTAGTCGAACTCTTTGAGATGGGTATTGGTCGATGTGAACCCACCCACGACACCGAACCGGATACCGTGGGAGAGCTGTGCGGAGGCGTCGATGGCAAACAACATCGCGGCCGCCGCAACGACAGCATACAAATGCTTCATGGCCGGAATCTATTTAAGAGCGTCTATCTTCTCGAGAATCAGTTCCTTGGGAACGACGCCGACGAGGCGGTCCCGGAGTTCGCCGTCCTTGAAGAAGAGAAGGGTCGGGATGCTGCGGATGCCGTAAGAAGCGGCAATCTCCTCACAGTCATCCACATTGCACTTGGCGACGGTGACTTCGCCCTCGAGCTCGGAGGCGATTTCGTCCACGGTCGGGGACAGGATGCGGCACGGGCCGCACCAGGTCGCCCAGAAATCTACGACGGCCACCGGAGTCGCGCCCAGGATCTCGTCAATATTCAGGGATGTAATTACTTTTGCCATAGGAATATCTTTTTACAAAAATAGGAATTTCATCAGAATGTTGCAATATACTGCAGGATCAGGTCGACCACGGCATCTTCATCCATTCCGCCGACATTGAGGATCAGGTCGTAATTGCGGGCATCATACCGGCTGGTACCGGCGTAATGGCGGACGAAGTTCTCGCGGCCTGCGTCCACGGTCTTGATCGCCTTGACGGCCTCTTCTTCGCTGAGGCCCTGACGGCGCATGACCCGGCGGATCCGGGATTCCATCGGCGCACGGAGGAAGATGTCGATCCGGTTGGGAACGTCCTTGAGAACGAAGAATCCGGAACGGCCGGCGATGACGCAGGACTCCTGGGCGGCCAGTTCCTTGAGCAGGCGGGTTTCCACTTCGAAGACGTCGTCGGGGGTGATCATCTCGGGCGCGCCGTCCTTCCCGACCCGGTAAGGCCGCTCGGCCGTCGCCTTGGGCGACAGACGGACGAAGAACTCGCTGAGCCAGGTCTGCTTCCCGCCCTTGAGTTTCTCGATTTCCTCTACGCTCAGGTGGAATTCTTTCACCAGGCCCTCAATGAGTGCCTTGTCGCAATATTTCACGCCCAGCCGCTGGGCGAGTTTCCGCCCGACCGTACGGCCGCCGGAACCCATTTCCCGGCTGATGGTAATGACAAATTTCTGATTTGGATTCATAAAGTTTCCAATTTTGAACGTCTCAACCTTGCAAAATTACAAAAATTCGCGGAAAATCAAAGGCTCTCCTCAACGGGAAGCGTCCACGCACGGAGTCCGAGGTCCGGATATTTCGCATCCGTACGGCGCAGGGCCTCCATCGCCTGACGGGCCAGGTCATCCTCCAGGACAGTCAGGACGGCATGGTTCTGGGTCGGCCAGGCATGGTTTCCCAGGTGCGGTTCGCCGTCGAAACTACCGCGTCCGCCCACATCCTGCCAGACGGTATAGCCCCGCTGGCCGAGTTCCTCCAGGAGGTCTACAATCTCTTCATTATAGGCCTGGTTGTATGCTATAAATAACGCTTTCATACTCTTATGTTTTTAGGCGCGGGCCACTTTGGCGGCCTTGCGGGCCTTGCGGCGTTCCATTCTTTCCGTAAAGGCGCAGTACAGCGTCGGGATGATAACGAGGGTCACGAGCGTCGAGATGCTCAGACCCCAGCAGACCGTCATACCCAGCGAACGCCACATTTCGGAGCCTTCACCGGTGCCGATCGCCATCGGGAGCATACCGAGCACGGTCGTCAGGGTCGTCATCAGGATCGGGCGCAGACGGCTCTTCGCCGCCGTCACGGACGCGTCGCGGACGTTCATGCCGCGCTCCTGGCAGAGGATGGTGTAGTCAATCAGCACGATACCGTTCTTCACCACGATACCGAGGAGGATGATGATACCGATCATGCACATCACGCCGAGGGCCGTGCGGGTCGCCCACAGGCCCAGGATGACGCCGACCAGGGCGAACGGGATCGAGAACATGATGACGAACGGTCCCATGAAGGACTCGAACTGCGATGCCATCACCATATACACCAGGATGACGATCAGGACGATCAGGAGCATCATGTCGCGGAACATGTCCTGCTGATCCTCATAGTCGCCGCCGATCACGAAGGAAATATCGGCGGAATGCTCTGTTTCGTCCAGCACTTTCTGCGTCACGGCCACGGCATCGCTGAGGGCATATCCCTGGGCGACGATGGCGTTGAGGTTCACATAACGGGAGCGGTTCTTGCGCTGGATGGTCGGCGGAACTTTCGATTCAACGACACGGCCGAGCTCCTTGATCCGGATGCCGCGGCCCATCGGATTGTAAACCACGACATTCTCCATGTCTTCGATGCTGGTACGGAATTCGGGGGCATAACGGACGCGGATGCTGTATTCTTCACCGTCCTCGCGGAAGAACGAGGTCACGCTGCCGGACATCGCCGCACTGAAGGCAGCGGCGGCCGTCGTCGAATTCAGCCCGTTGAGGGCCAGTTTCTCCCGATCGAAATCGACCTGGTATTCGGGCGTGTACTGATCGCGGCTGATGATGACCTGCGCGAAGGTGGGATCCTCCATCAGACGGGAGCGGATGCTCTTGGCAATCATCTCGGTCTCTTCGAAATCATAGCCATACACCTCAATGGCCACCGACGAGGCACCGCCCATTCCGCCGCCGCCCTCGGTAATATTGGACCGGTTGATCTCCGGGAAGAGTTTCAGGTCTTCGCGGATCACGTCACAAATGT
>CAMUZW010000084.1 GCA_947165305.1 uncultured Bacteroidales bacterium | reverse complement strand
TGCGGTGAGTGAGGGATTCGAACCCCCGGTACGGTCACCCGTACACCTGTTTTCGAGGCAGGCTCCTTCAACCACTCGGACAACTCACCGTAAGGGACTGCAAATGTAATGCTTTTTTCTGAAATCCCAAAATAATGGGCTATTATTTCACGCGTTCACTGCGTTTCTTGCGCTGGTGGATGACCCAGCGGTCCATGATCGTCAGCGTGCCCGGAAGGATAAACAGGATGATCAGGATCGCGACCAGGGCGCCCAGGGAAATGCAGCGGAGAATGGAGATCACCATCGGGTCCGCAATCGTGTAGGTCATGATAAGCGGCGTCACGACGATGATGAGTCCGGACGTCAGGATGACGTGGAACGACTTCTGGTAGGCCTCCTTGAGCGACTCAGCCTTGCCGTGCCGTGAACGTGCATCGCGGTAGTACTGCGTGAAGAGGATCGAATAGTCGATCGTCGCGCCCATCAGGATACTCTGTACGATCAGATACGAGATATACAGCATCGTGTGGCCGCCGAGACCGCTCGCGAAGACATTGAGCCACACGGCGGAAAGCACCGTCGGGATCAACAGCATCGGGACGAGCGGCGTCCGGAATGTAATGGCCACGATCAGGAAGATGACCGCCACGGTCAGCAGCGTCAGCAGGAGGAGTTCACGCGGGAACCCTTCCTTCATCTCCTTATACATCTCGGAATACCCCACCAGATACGTCTCGCCGGACAGCTGCTCACTGCAACGCTCCTGCAGACTGTCGATAAAGGCGAAGGTCTCATCGCTCTCCGTCGGAAGATCCGTCACGATGGCCGCCACGGACCATTCGCCGGTCCGGAGGGAGCCCAGTTCTTCGCCGAACACCTGCTGCAGGCTGTCCAGGCGCTCCTGCGTCTTCTCGTCAAAATACTGGTCCAGCAGCGGATTCTCGATGGCGTCCGCAAGGAAATTCTTCATATCCGTCAGGCTGACGCGGGAAGTCGTATCATTGGAAACCTTGTAGCCATGATAGAGGCAGAGGAGTTCCGCCTCTTCCTTCGTGACCGGTATGCCGGCCTTGTTGAGCGCCGAACTGATCTCCGTAGAAGTATACTGCTTCCCGGAGAATGCCATCTCAGCCAGGCGTTCCACGGGCGTCCGGTGCTGATGGACATGCTTCTTCACGGGCTTGGCCGCAAGTTTCTCTTCCTGGACGGCGACTTTGCCGACGGAATCCTTCGTCTCGGTCTGCAGGACCGGAGCGGCAACGGAATCCGCCCTGGCGATGAGCGGAGCCTGCAGGGTATCTGTCTGTACGGGTTCCGGCTCCTTCGGTTCGCCGGCGGCCAGGATGGCGTCAAAATTTTTCCGGAGCGTACGGATCGCGTTCTTCTGGTCCTTGGAGATCATCGCCGCATACATCTTGTTGCCGAGGATCTTGTTGATCAGTACATTGACGAATTCATCCGCCGACAATGTCCCTTTCTTCACCTTGGCAATCCGGTAGACGAGCGACGCATTTCCCTTGTCAAAACCGAGGAAGTCCGCCATCTCTTCGGACGTCCGCTGCTGCGTGATGCTCCTGTAATTATAATACGGGAGCGGAGCAGGCTTGGGCGGCGCCACGGGCGGGGTCACCGATGCCGTATCGGGAGATGACGGAGCCGCAGACGCCGTGTCCGCCGGTGCCGTCACCGGGTCACCGGCAGGCGTTTCAGGGACCTCCGTCTTGATGGTCACCTTCGGCATCGTGCTCTTCGTCAGTTTGCGCATGAACTTGTCGACGTCGAACCGGGACGAGAGCTGCTTCATCTTGTCTTCCGGGAGGAACTGTCCGGCCAGCGAGACAAGTTCTTTCGCCGTCGGCTCCAGTTCATCGAAGCGCATCGACTGCGGCTCATTCTGATGCGATATGATATAACAGATAATGTCCACGGCACCGTCCGGAATCGAATCCCGGATTTCCGGAAGCTGGGCATACATATCCTTCCATTCAGACGCCGTACGGGGCTTCATCGCAATCGACGGATAGTCCAGGCACGTAATCACGCGCGGATCCTTCGAAAGGCTGTCGGACAGTGCCAAGAAGGCTTCCTCCTCCGCCGTGGGATACAGGAGCAGCAGCGAGTTCTTGACCGGGAATTCTTCGGTAATGGATGTCGTGAAATTCGTCGAATACGAAATCTTCGTCCGCTTCTGCAAGAACCACGAGCCCACGAAAAAGCCCACGAAAAGGATGGTCAGCGGAATGCGGAAATTCATCTCGAACCGGGCCAGGCCATCGGTCGGGATCCGGAGCTTCGGCCGTTCCGTGCGGGCGATGATCTTGTCGAACAACAGGATCAGGGCCGGCAGTACGGTAAAGGTCGAAACGATGCTGCAGAGGACACCTTTCGAGAGTACGATACCGAGGTCCGCACCGATCTTGAGCCGGATCAGCATCAGCATCAGCAGGCTCGCGATGGTCGTGAATCCGCTGCTGAGAATGGAAGGCGTGGCGCCGGCGATGGCTGCGGTCATCACATCCTGTTTGGACCTTCCGGGCCGCCGCTCCTGCCGGTAACGGTTCATCAGGATGATGGCGAAATCCATCGAAAGCACCAGTTGCAGGACCGACGACACGGTATGTGTCACCAGATATACACTCGGAAGCAGGGCATTCGTGCCCATGTTGATCGTCACGGCGATTCCGATGGCAAACAGCATCACGAGCGTCTCCATGAAGGAGGGACACATCAGGAAGAGGATTCCCAGGACCACGACGACACTGATGATGAGCATCAGCACGAGGTGCTCCGGCATCGAAATATTGTCTTCGACTTCGACGATGACGCGGTTGCCGAACCGTGCCCGGACAGCCTTGGAAATGGCTTCTCCGTCCGCATCACGGGGCAGCATGAACTGATACAGCGTCTTGCCGTCCTTCTCCTCGGTCCCCATCCAGCGCTCGACGTCCGGGATTGCATCGATGGCCTTGCGGAGCGAGTCCGCCGGCGGCTCGTGCAGGAACAGCACGCGGAGCGTCTGCATCCGGATGTCCATCAGCGGGAATCCTTCCTCCAGGATCGTGAGCCCTTTGCGCATCTGCGAGTGGTTCGGCAGGATGGTCGTTTCGTCGGAATTGATGTTCGTCCGCGGGATGAGAAGCCCGGTGATGACCGTCAGCGCCGCCATAATACAGAACAGCACCACGCGCCACCTTACCAGGAAGGCGGCGAAAGGATGTTCTGAGCGCTGACGGACCATGGGCTAAATCGGTTTGCCCCCGCGGCCGAGGCGGGGCTTGAGCTTCTTCCAGATATAGCCCTCAAGGGGCGGAGGGAGCAGATTGACGAGGGCAGGGACGATGGGATTGAGGATGGAGGGGCTGACCCGGCAGCGGCCGCGGAAAAGACCGCGAAGGGCCCGGCGGACAAGCCAGGCGGGCGTATGGATGAACCCGAGTCGTTTCCCCCATTTGCGCATATTGTCAGAAAGACCGTAAAGCGGCGTATCGATGGCGGCCGGACAGACGGTCGTCACGGCGACGCCGTAAGGCCGGAGCTCGTAGTACATCGATTCTCCGAACGAGCGAAGATAGGCCTTGGTCGCCGAATAGACCGTAATGCCCGGAGCGGGAATCCGCGCTGCCATCGATGAGACGATCAGGATCCGGCCGCTCCCCCGTTCCTTCATCCGGAGACCGAACAGCGCGACGGACATCGTTATGAAATGAACGTGCAGCTGCAGCATGGTCTCGAATTTCGGGAGGAGTTCGGCCGTCATTTCACGGAAGAAGAACAACCCGGCATTGTGGATGACGACCTCGGGGTCGACGGACATTTCGTCGAGACGGGACATCAGCGTGCGGGCGGCATCGGGCTCGGCCAGGTTCATGAAAAGCGGCAGCGCCTTGACGCCGAACTCCCCTTCCAGGGCCCTGGAGGCTTCGTCCAGCTGCTCCTGCTGATTGCTCACCAGAACAAGGTCATATCCCCTGGCAGCCAGCTGCCGGGAATACTCGAGTCCCATTCCGGAACTGCCTCCTGTTACTAGTGCATATGCCATCAGAGTGAATTCTTAAGTTTTTCACGGGCGTACGCCAGCGTGAGGGTAAATGTCTTCTTCCGGGATGAAGGAGCCTCGAACATGGCATCCGTCATCACGGTCTCGAAAATACCCCGCAGGCCGCGGGCGCCCAGCTTGTTCTTGATAGAAGTATCGACCACGAAATCAAGTACTTCCGGCTCGACTTCGAGCCGGATGCCATCCATTTCGAAGAGTTTCTCATACTGGCGGACAATGGCGTTTTTGGGCTCGGTCAGGATGCGCTTCAAGGCATCGCGGTCGAGCTGGTCGAGATAGGTCACGACCGGAAGACGCCCGACGATCTCGGGGATCAGGCCGTAAGCACGGAGATCCTGCGCATCCACATACTGGAGCAGGTTCTCTTTATCTACACGCTGCTTCTCCGAAGCGCCGAAACCGATCACCTGCGTATTGAGCCGCTGGGCGATCTTGCGTTCGATGCCCTCGAAGGCGCCGCCGCAGATGAAAAGGATATTCTGGGTGTTGACGTGGATGAATTCCTGCTCGGGATGCTTGCGTCCGCCCTGCGGCGGAACGTTGATGACACTCCCTTCCAGCAGCTTCAGCAAAGCCTGCTGCACGCCTTCCCCGGAGACATCCCTCGTGATGGAGGGATTGTCGCTCTTCCGGGCGATCTTGTCGATCTCGTCGATGAAGACGATGCCGCGTTCGGCCTTCTCCACATTGTAGTCAGCCTCCTGCAGAAGCCTCGTCAAAAGGCTTTCGACATCCTCGCCCACATAGCCGGCTTCCGTCAGGACGGTCGCATCCACGATGGTGAACGGGACATCCAGGAGCCGGGCGATGGTCTTGGCGAGCAGCGTCTTGCCGGTCCCGGTTGGGCCGCAGAGCAGGATATTGGACTTCTCGAGCTCGATCTCGTCGGGCGTCTTGTCCACGAGGTTGTGGTTGATACGCTTGTAGTGGTTGTAAACAGCGACCGAAAGCACCTTCTTGGCGCGCTCCTGCCCGATGACATACTGGTCCAGGAAGGCTTTGATCTCCTTCGGTTTCCGGACCTGTTCGATCCTGCTGCCGGCAGAAGGGGCCATAGCGCCGTCGAGCTCGCGGATGTAATCTTCCGCCATATGGACGCAGTCGCTGCAGATATAACCGTCAAGCCCCTTCAGCATAAGGGGGACATCATGCTCGGAGCGTCCGCATAACACGCAGTGGTTGACAGGCGTATTTTTCTTCCCTGCCATTATTTCTTGCGTTTCACCAGAATCTCGTCGACCATGCCGTAATCGAGGGCTTCCTGCGCGGTCATCCAATAATCACGCTCCCCGTCGGCGGCGACCTTCTCGAAAGGCTGCCCGGAGTGGGTGGCGATGATGTTGAAGAGTTCCGTGCGGGTCTTCTCGATCTCCTTGGCGGCAATCAGGATATCCGTCGCCTGCCCCTGGGCTCCGCCGAGGGGCTGATGGATCAGCACCCGCGAATGCGGAAGGCAGGAACGTTTGCCGGGCGCACCCGCACAAAGCAGCACGGAGCCCATCGAGGCGGCCATGCCGGTGCAGATCGTCGCGACATCCGGATCCACCAGCTGCATCGTGTCATAAATCCCGAGGCCGGAAGAGACCTGGCCGCCGGGCGTATTCAGATACAGGGAGATATCGGCGTTGGAATCGGTCGAGGCAAGGAACAGGAGCTGGGCCTGGATGATGTTGGCCACATCGTCGTCGATGGGGACGCCGAGGAAGATGATGCGGTCCATCATCAGGCGGCTGAACACATCCATCGAAGCGACGTTGAGTTTGCGCTCCTCGATGATGGTCGGATTGATATAGGCATCATAGGCGGCGCTGTAACGGTGCAGCGTCATCGGGGAAATCCCCTGTCCCTTTGCGGCGAATTTCTCAAATTCTGTCATAATGCGCGGAATTTTTCCTCGGAAATTTTCTTGTTCTGGAGGGTGACGTTCTCACGGATGGCCTGCATGGCCTTGTTGTCCTCGACCTGCTCCTCCATGCGGCGGCGCTGGTTCTCGTCGGCGAGAATGTGCTGCGCGGCATCGTCAAGCATATCGGCAGGGACGTTGCCCATCCCGTACATCGCATACTGATAAGCGGCGTAACCACGGGCGGCTTCCCGGATGTCCTGCTCCTCTACCTTGAGGTCATACATGCGGAGAATGTGACCGCGGACCAGCTGCCAGCGGAAATCGGCGAGGAAGGCGTCAAACTCCTTCTCCACCTCTTCGGGCGTATACTTCCCTTCATTGACAGAGATGAGCCAGCGCTTGAGGAAGGCCTCGGGCAGGGCGATGTCCGCCTTCTTCAGCAGATAGTCGCGCGCATCCTTGGAGAAACGGTAGTCGGCCTGCTGGCGGTATCCGTCCTTCAGGCGCTCTTCCACCTTGGCCTCGAAAGCCTCGGGCGTCGTGACGACGCCTTCGCCGAAGATCTTGTCGAAGGTCTCCTGGTTCTCCTCTCCGGGGACATAGGTCTTGATGTTGATGATGGTCACGTTGAAGTTGGGATCGAGCTCGGCGAGCTTCTCCTTCTTGACCTTCAGCATCGCGGCCCGGTCGCTCTCGTTCTCGAAAGCGGCGTTGACGTCCACGCTGAAGGTGTCGCCGGCCTTGCGGGCCAGGAACTTGTCACGGGAACCTTCCGCGACGTTGCGGATCGAGATGTACGCACCTTCCACCTTGTGGCTGCCGTTGTCGAGGTCCGCGATGATGTAGTCGTTCTCACCGACCGCATCGACCTCCTGCGTCGTGCCGTACTGGCCAAGCAGGTTCTTCTTCGTCGCTTCCTTGGCTTCTTTGGTGACGTTGATCTGGTAATACGGGATCTTGTCGTCCTTGCCGAGAGTGAAATTCACCTCGGGCGAGGTGGCTATATCGAATTTGAAGGTGAAATCATTGCCGGACTCCCATTCGTTCTGCGGCTGATCCTCCGAAGGAAGGGGCTCGCCGATGACGTGCAGCTTGTTTTCGGAAATGAAGCTGCTCAGGTTCTCGTTGATGACATCGTTGACACATTCGTAAAGCACCCTGTCGCCATAGAGGCGCTTGATCAGGGATGCGGGGGCCATTCCCTTGCGGAAGCCCTTGAGCTCGGCCTTGCGGCGGATGTCATTCAGTTTCTTCTTCTCGGACTCTGCATAATCGGCGGCTTCAATCTTCAGCTCAACCTCCAGGTTCAGGTCGTCAATCTGTTTTTTTGTAAGATTCATAATGTATTTATAATTAACTATTTGGATTCTTCTTTAGGGTATTCGATGCGCTCGTGGTACACACCGGCCAGGTAGGATTTGAGTTCTTCCTTCATCCGGCCGATGTCGCGGAGCGAAATGCCGGCGTCGTCGAGCTGGCCTTCTTTCATCTTGCCTTCGACGATGTTCTCCACGAAGGCGGAAATGGTTTCCGGGGAATGGTCCTTCAGGGTCCGGGATGCCGCTTCCAGTGAATCGCAGATCATGAGGATCACTTCTTCCACCGTAGAAGGCTTCCTGCCGGGATACGTAAAATCGTAGGCTGTCCCGGGGTCGCCGCCCGCATTGATATATTGATTATAGAAATAACGGGTACAGGATGTCCCGTGATGGGTCAGGATAAAATCCGAGATCACCCTGGGCAGGCCGTATCCCTTGGCCATCTCCAGGCCGTCCGTCACGTGACGGACGATGGCGCGGCCGCTTTCCTGCGGCGTCAGGTGATCGTGGTAGTGATATTCGGCGGACGGCGGCTCGTTCTCGATGAAGCAGAGCGGGTTGCGCATCTTGCCGATGTCGTGGTAGAGCGCGCCGGCGCGGACCAGCAGCACATCGGCGTTGATGGCGCGGGCGGCAGCCTCCGACATGGCGGCCACCTGCAGGCTGTGCTGGAAGGTGCCGGGGGCTTTCTGTGAAAGTTCGCGGAGGACTTTGTTGTTGGTGTCGCCGAGCTCGCGGAGGCGGTTGCCGGAGACGAGGTCGAAGAGACGCTCAAACAGGAAGGTCAGCGGATAAAGGGCGACCATCAGAAGGGCGTTCAGGCCCAGATAGAGGACGGTCCAGCCGAGATTGCCGACCGTAGCCGTATCGATCAGGCGGAAGCCGAAATACACGATGAGCAGCGCAATGAATTCGATGGCGGCCGCGATGAACTGATGCCAGCCGCGCGTAAACAGGCTGAAGACATACAGCGCGACGGCTCCGCCGGCCATGTTCATCACGAAGAGCTCCATGCCGTTGCGGGAGAAGATCAGCAGCGGCAGCAGGCAGACCGTATAGAACGGGAACACCACGTGCTTCCGGTAGAAAGCATTGAGGTAGAGGGCGATGACCGGGAACGGAATCAGGTACATCGACGAAGGGTGCAGGCGCTCCACGAGGAAGGCCGTCAGCGCGGCGATGAGAAACACCGTCAGCAGGAAATAGTAGCGGTTCCGTTCCTCGAAGATACGGGGATTCGTATAGAGTACCGTCAGATACAGGATCACGACCAGCACCAGGGCGAGGATGATATTGCCGAGCCACAGCAGGATCCGCGGCCCGTTGTATCCCAGGACCGAATTGAACTCGGCCTTGTACGAATCCAGCATGCGGGCAATGTCGGCGGTCACGATCTCGCCCCTGGAAACGATCTTCTGCTCGGCGCGGACATAGCCCTGCGTCGGGGAGACCGACTCGCTGGACTCGGAATGGATCAGCTCCGTGAGGGCGCGGTCGTACAGGAGATTGGGTACAAGGATATTGTATACGCCGCACTTGGAAAGGATCGAATCGACGGGGAACTCCGGACGCTTCTGCGTGGCATCCTGCAGAAGCTTGACGCGGGCACCGGAAACCTTATAGAGTTCGCTGACGGGATAATGGAGGGCCTTCCCGCCCTTCTGCACCATCACGATATCTTCGGAAACCTGTCCGTAAAAGCCCGAGACCTTCACCTTCGCATCCGAAATAACGCCTTTGGCGTAAATCTGGCCGATGCTGCTGAGCAGTACAGGACGCAGCGAGGCATACTTCCCGAGGTCGATTCCTTCGAGGGCCTTGACGGCGTTGCCTGCCACTTCCGTGGAATAGCGGTAGCACGGAATGACCGTCCCTCCGGTACGTTCCTTCTCTTCCTCCATCTCGGCTTCGGTCTTGAGAATCGGGAAATCGAACGGAGAAATCAGCGTCTCATACGGCCAGGGACTCCCCTTCTTATAGTCATAATTGAACTTGGCGGAGCGGGGCATCAGGAGCACCAGCACCACCAGGACCAGCAGGAGGGGAAGCAGGCGGCGTGTAAAGAAATTATTCGGCAGCAGTCTCATGAATCCGGTTATTATTTAAAAGGGCTGTCGGCCTCACGGGCGATAAAACGGTAAGTCATCCGGTCGATCCAGCGCGGAAGCAGGTTGTGGAACGCGACGGTCGCTTTCCCGAGGACCGTAAGGATCACCTCGGAACGGCGGCGGACAAGAGCCCTGGCAAGATGATTCGCGCAGGTTTCTGCGCTCATCAGCTTGCCTTCCTCCAGGGGCGTGTTGCCCTGGGGCGAGCCGTCTGCAACCAGGGCGGCGTTCCGGACGTTCGAAGACGTGTAGCCGGGCGCGAACACCAGGACGTTGAGCCCGTCCTTGAGATGCTCGATCCGGAGGGTGTCAAGGAAGCCGCGGATGGCGAACTTGGAGGAGGAATAGCCCGTCCGGGCCGGCAGGGCGCTGTATCCGGCGATGGAAATGACGCCGACGACCTGTCCTTTGCTCTCCAGCAGATACGGAAGCGCGTACTTGGTACAATAGACGGTCCCCCAGAAATTGACGTCCATCAGGCGCCGGATCACCTTGAGATCCAGATCCTTGAACATGGCCCGCATTGAGAGGCCCGCATTGTTGACAAGAATGTCGATGCGCCCCCATTTGCGGACGGTCTCTTCGACCAGGCGGCGGCAATCCGCTTCCTGCGTGACGTCGGTCTGGATGCAGAGAATGTTTTCGCGGCCGGCCGCCTCGGCTTCCATTTTGTCGAGGCTGCGGGCCGCCATGACGACCTTCGCTCCAAAGGACGCAAACAGACGGGCGGAAGCAAGTCCGATTCCCGAACTCGCTCCCGTCACGATGATGACCTTGTCCTT
>CAMUZW010000083.1 GCA_947165305.1 uncultured Bacteroidales bacterium | reverse complement strand
GTCATTCCCGGCCTTGTGCCGGGAATCTTCTACACCCGCTGTCCGTACGTGCGGTCGGAAGTGTTCACCGTGATGACGTCGCCGGTGTTGATAAACAGCGGGACCATGATCTTGGCACCGGTCTCGAGTTCAACTTCCTTAAGGGCGCTCGTCGAGGCGGTGTTGCCCTTGACGGCGGGCTCGCTGTAGGTAACCTCCAGGGTCACGTACGTCGGGAGCTCGCAGGTCAGGCAGCGCTCCTCAGGCTCGGTGACGAACATCATTTCGACATGCTGTCCGGCCTTCATCAGGTCGCTGTTCTCCACGACATCGTGGGGAAGGGTGATCTGCTCGTAGGTCTCCTCGTGCATGAAGTTGAACGCCTCGCCGTCATCATAGAGGAACTGGTAAGGGCGGCGCTCCACCGAGATGGTGTCGATCTTGACACCGGCGGTGAAGGTGTTCTCGAGAATGCGGCCGTTCTCCAGGTTGCGGAGTTTCGCCTTGACGAAAGCGGGACCCTTGCCCGGTTTCACATGCTGGAACCATACGATGACGCACGGTTTGCCGTTGTAATTCAGATAAAGACCGTTTTTAAAATCAGCTGTTGTTGCCATATAATTTGATATTTAATGATTTCGCGGCTGCAAAGGTACAAAATCCCGCGCTTAATCGCAAACCGGACGGATCCGAACGCCGAAATGGCGCTCCAGGGAGCCTTCATTGACCACGTCCGCCCCCCATCCGAAGTAAAAGACGGCCGCCCTCTTGTAGGAAGGGAGTGTAGTCGAGCTTCCCGGAAGGGTCACATAGTCCACTGACACGCCATTGAGCCAGTACGGATCAAACGGGGCCAGTGAATTGTATATTCTCGTCTTGGTATTGCCGTCCTGATACGCGTCTTCCGGGAAGAACAAGGTGTTGTATTTCCCTTTGCGGTCCGGATGCTTGGCCGTAAACAGCACACCGCTGACGCCGTCCACCTTCTTTATCTCCTGCGTAGTATTTGTCTTGAGCTCCATATAGTCCTGATACGAAGGAATCCGCCAGGGGCTGCCGAGCACGGCCCGGGCCGCATCGTCTGTCATTTCAAGATACGTCTTCCTGTCCGGCGTCTTGCCCAGGTGGCCGTTCGAACCGGTATACTTCCACGGGTAGTAATTGCCGGAATCCTGGCTATAATATTTATAATTGTTCTCGAAGAAACTCTTCTTGCTTGCGGTTTCGCCCCAGGCATAGAAATCACCCGGGTAGTTGGCGCGCTTGGCTCCGAGATCGCGGTCGTACCACAGGCGGCCGGAAGGGAGGCCCATGTCAACCGAATTCTTGGGCGTTGACTTGACGATAACTATGCAGGTAGCGTAGACAGAGGGGGCCTGTTCCGAAGCAGCCTTGATCGTCGCCATACCACTGCCGACGGCCCTCACGACACCGCCGCTGCTGACCGTCGCCACGCCTGTGTCGGAGCTTGTCCAGATAATCTTCGGATTGGTGGGATTCGATGGCTGCACGGTCGCATTGATCTGCAGGGACGTATTGTCTTCCAGATACAGCAGGATCGTGCCCTTATCCAGCGAAATGCCGGTCACGGGAACGGCGGCCGTCGAGAACGAGACGATGTCGCCGTATTTTTCGATGTCGTTGATCTTGATGTAAGCACAGTACTCATAGGTCGTATTCGACTCCAGCGTACTGGCCTGGGAGGAAATGGTGTAGGTCGAGTGAGGGACATTCCTGCGCCGGGGTGAAGTCCCGTGGTCGAGTTTCCCGGCCTTGTCCATGATAAAACCGGCATCCTGCACCTTGGTCGTGGCGATATAGCCGAGAAGCGTAGCCGAATTACCACCCACGTTCTCGGGCTCTCTGGTAAAGACAGCCGGCTCCGTCCGGAAACGTTCCGTCTTGCCGAACGCCTCCTCGCCGTCGAGGACGGCAAAGGCCTGGAAAGCATATTCAGTATCCGACTCCAGCTCTGTCATCTGCAGGTGGAAGTCCTTTGCCTCGGCAGAGGTTATTTCCCGGGGGGAATGCTCCGGATCGAAATCGTCTACTTTGTCATAGACAAATCCCACCGAGCCGATTGCCGGATCGGTGCCATAGATATGCCCGGATAAATAGACGGAATTATAAGTCACGTCCTCGGCCGGGAAGGTATAGACCGAGGGAGCCGAAGATCCTTCGACCCGGATCTTGTCCTTGCAGGAGGTCGCAGCCGCAATCACGATAACGGCAAAAGCCAGGCTGGTGATACATCTTTTCATATGAATCGTCTTTTCTGGTTTTTTCAATCACAGACCGGTCGGATCATCATCCCGTAATAACGGGAGAATTGAGACCCCCATCGGCCGACGTAGCCATTATCATGATAGGGAGCAAATACATACGCCGTCTTGTTGTTCCACGATCCACCGCTATTGTAACCCCTTACCATATCCATCCAATAATACCCTTGTTCTTTCCCATAGGAACTCTCATAATAAAACTTTTCGGCCGTGCCATCATAATAGCCGCCAAAAGGGAAGAACAGTTCATTCTTGTTCCCTTTCCGGTCAGGGTTCTTCGCCTTGATCAGAATGCCGTCGACCCCGGACTTCGTCGTCTTCGTTATTGTACAGTTATCATTGTTGAACAGTTCGGAGATATTACTGTCTGAAGGGATCCTCCACGAACCGCCAAGGCTAGAACGGGCCGCATCATCCTTATAGTCATTTTGTCCCAGTGTATCCCAATGGTCCGTAACGTAACTGCCCGCCCCGCTGCCATAGTAACTCGTATAAAGCGTCTTCGATGCGTCATAGAATTTATACTTAGTCTCCAGGAAATTCGTCTTCGACCCTGTCTCCGCCCATGCATAATGATTGCCCTTGTCTGTCACGGATGAGGCTCCCAGGTTACGGTCGCGCCAATAAATACCGGACGGAAGACCCATGTCCACGGCATACTGCGGCGGAACATCCTTGACGGTCAGTTCACAGGAGCCGGACTTGGAAGGATTCTGGTTTGAAGTCGCGGTAATTGTTACCTTGCCTCCCTTCTTGCAGCTTACGAGACCCGTGGAATTGACCTCCGCGATTTGCGTATCAGAGGACTTCCAGGTCAAGGATTTATCACCGGCATCGGGAGGATAGACCGTCGCCGTAAGTTGCTTCGTAGAGCCATCCTCCAGATATACGATTGCCGTGGGAGGAGTCACAGAAACGCTTGAGACCGGTGTCGCCGTCGTTGAAAAAGAAACCGGACTGCCATAATACTCCTTCCCGTTTTTCAGTTTGATATAAGCAACATATGTAAACTTCGTCGCGGCCGGAAGTGCCAGCAGGTTAAAAGAGAACTGCTTGCCGGAAATGGTTGTCTCGTAACGGCTTGAACTTTCAATCTTGAAGGAGGATGACAGATCATGGATAAATCCAGCCTCCTGGACTTGAAGTCCATCCCCGAAATGACCGGATAATCTGGCCGAACCCGCACTTACGTCCTGCGGGTCATCCGTAAAGACAGCCTTCTCCGTCCGGAAGGACTTTGCCTTACCCCGTTCTTCCTTCCCGTCTATATTGGCATAGGCAATGTATGAGTAGATGGTATTCGGCTCCAGGCCGGTGAAGGTCAGCCAGAACTTCCCTTCCGAAGTGGGAACGGTCGTTTCGCGGGGGGATGACTTCTCCTTGAAGCGGTCCTGTCTGTCATAGATGAATCCTACATTCTCACCCGTAATCGTCGGGGCGTTATAGTGGCCGTTCACCTTTGCCGTCCCCGCTGTGACATTCTCCGATTCGTCGGTAAACACATAGTGGGAACCGTTGCCGCCCACGTTCACCTTATTGCAGGAAGCCGCCGACAGCCCCAGGGCCGCCAGTGCGAGCATAACATAAAACAGCTTTTTCATAACGCTAAAGGTTTACGTAAAGTTTCACGTCATCCGCCGTCACCGGGTCTCCGCCCAGGATGATCAGGCGCTCGACGACATTGCGGAGCTCCCGGATGTTGCCCGACCATTTCTTGGCGACGAGGGCCGAAAGCGCCTCTTTGGAAAACACCTTGCTGGGCTTCCCGGACTCGGAGCAGATCTTGTTGATGAAATAATCCACCAGCAGCGGGATGTCATCCTTGCGTTCGTCCAGCGGCGGAACCTTGATGACGATGACGCTGAGCCGGTGATAGAGATCCTCGCGGAAATTCCCTTTTGCGATCTCGGCCTGGATGTCTTTGTTGGTCGCGGCAATCACCCGGACGTCCACCGCGATGTCTTTGTCGCCGCCGACGGGGGTAATTTTCTTTTCCTGCAGACAGCGGAGCACCTTCGACTGGGCGGCCAGGGACATGTCGCCGATCTCATCGAGGAAGATGGTACCGCCGTCCGCCTGCTCGAACTTCCCCTTGTGATCCTTGATCGCGGAGGTGAAGGAACCTTTCTTGTGGCCGAAGAGTTCACTGTCAATGAGCTCCGAGGGAATGGCGGCGCAGTTGACCTCCACATAGGGCATCATCGAACGGCCGCTGAGCTGGTGCAGGCTGCGCGCGACGAGCTCCTTTCCGGAGCCGTTCGGGCCGAGCACCAGTACGCTGGCATCTGTAGGCGCCACTTTCCCGATCATGTCCTTGACCCGGCGGATGGGTTCAGACTCCCCGATCATCTCCTGCCCGTAGACGCGTTTCCGGAGGACTTTGTTCTCCTTGACGAGCGCTCCTTTCTCGGAAGCGTTCTTGACGGTAATCAGGATGCGGTTGAGGTCGAGGGGCTTCTCGATAAAGTCGAAGGCGCCCTTCCGCATGCAGTCGACCGCCGTCTCGATGTCGCCATGGCCGGAAATCATCACGACCGGCGTCTCGACGCCGTCCGCAATCAGCTTGGAAAGCACTTCGATGCCGTCCATTCCGGGCATCTTGATGTCGCAGAAAATGACATCATATTTCTCGGCCTCGGCCATCCTGATGGCATCCGCCCCGTTCTCGGCGACATCTACCGCGTGCGCCTCCATCTCCAGCAGTTCCTTGAGTGAACTGCGGATAAAACGTTCATCGTCAACAATCAAAATCTTCATAGCTCTCAAAGATAATGATTTTTTTTCTATCTTTGTATAAACAACGCGTGATTATGACCCTTCCTGACATCATCATTGCAGTGGACGGACATTCTTCCACGGGCAAAAGCACTTTCGCCAAACTGGCGGCCAAAGAATTCAATCTGTTGTACCTCGACTCAGGCGCCATGTACCGGGGCGTAACGCTCGCCGCCATGGAAAGCGGCATCATTGACGGCAACGGAGCCATCGACGAGGAGGCCCTCCGCGCTTCCCTGCAGGGGCTGGATCTCAAGTTTGTCTCCACCCCCGAAGGCAGCAAGACCTTTATCGGCGACCGCTGTGTCGAAGGAGAAATCCGTACGCTGGCCGTTTCCAATAACGTGAGCCCCGTTTCGGCCATCCCGTTTGTCCGCGCGTGGGTGGACGAGCGGCTCCGCGCGATGAGCCGCGGCGGAAGGGTCATCATGGACGGCCGCGACATCGGTACGACGGTCTTTCCGAATGCCGAACTCAAGGTTTTCATGACCGCCGATGCCCGGATCCGCGCCCAGCGCCGCTTCGACGAAATGGTCGCGAGGGGCGAGACGCCGGTTTTCGAAGATGTTCTGAAAAATATCCAGCAGCGCGATTACATCGATTCGCATCGGGAGGCCTCGCCGCTCCGCCGGGCCGAAGACGCTTATGTAATGGATAATTCCGACATGACCCTCCACGAGGAGACCGTCTGGCTCCGCGGGCTGGTCCAGGGCAAATTCGGGATTCTCGAATAATGCCCCTCACCGTTGAAATAGATCCTCATTCCGGTTTCTGCGGAGGCGTTATCCGGGCCATCAGCACCGCCGAAGAATATCTTTCCGGCGGGAATGTGCTTTATTCGCTCGGCGCCATCGTCCATAACGAAGAAGAACTCCGGCGGCTGGGCGCGCGGGGCCTGGTGACCGTGGACAAGTCTTTTCTGGAAGAAGACGGCGCCGGCCGGACGCTGCTCGTGCGTGCGCACGGGGAGCCGCCGGAGACCTACGCCAAGGCGGCGGAGAAAGGTTTCCGGGTCATCGACTGTACCTGTCCGGTGGTGCTGCAGCTGCAGCGGCGCATCCGGGAGGCCTACGGACGGCTGCAGGAGCAGGGAGGGACGCTGGTGATTTTCGGGAAGATCGGCCACGCCGAGGTGCTCGGCCTGCTGGGGCAGGTGGAATGCGACGCCGTTGTCGTCGAGGATCTGCCGATGCTGGAGGATGCGCTTCGCTGCGGGCGGATCCGCACCGAAGCCCCGGCGGAAATCTTTTCCCAGACCACCAAGAGCCCGGCCGGATACGCAGCCATCTGCGAAAGGCTCCGCTCGGCCATGAAGGCCGCTTTGACGGTGCACGATACCATCTGCTCCCAGGTGGCGCGCCGTCACGCCCTTCTGAAGGAATTCGCCGCATCCCACAGCGTAATCCTGTTCGTTTCCGGGAAGACCAGCTCCAACGGAAAGGTGCTCTCGGACCTCTGCCGGGAGGCCAACCCCCATACCTACCACATCGGCGGCCCGGCCGAAATTGATCCCGCGTGGTTTGCTTGCGGGGGTTCCATCGGGATTTGCGGCGCCACATCCACTCCCAAGTGGCTGCTGGAACAGGTGGCCCAAGCGGTGCTTGCGTTATGAGAAAGATATTGATTCCGGCTTTGCCGCTCTTCCTGATGGCGGCATCCCTGTCCGGGCAGAATCCCATTTGTCCGGAGGGTATTTATATCGCGGACCCCACCGCCCGGGTCGCTCCGGACGGGAGGCTGTACGTCTATGGTTCGCTGGACATCCGTCCCGGCAAGTATTGCTCCGACCGTTACCACGTCCTCTCTACCGGAGACCTGCGGGAATGGACTCTCAAAAGGGAGAGTTTCCGCTACGAGAAGACGCTTTACGCCCCGGATGTTATGTACAGGGATGGGACGTATTATCTGTATTTCGACACCCCTGACGGAAGCGAGTTCGTGGCACACTCGACTTCTCCGGAGGGCCCTTTCCACGGTGCGGAGCGCATCGAAGGCCCCCGTCAGATCGATCCCAATATCTTTGTGGACGACGACGGGCAGGCTTATTATTTCTGGGGGCAGTTCTCTGCAAAGGGAGCCCGGATGAACCCGGATATGAAGACGCTGGACCTTTCGACCCTGGTGGACGGCATCGTCACGGAAAAGGACCACCATTTCCACGAAGGCAGCTATGTCATCAAGCGGAACGGATACTACTATTTCATCTTCGCGGATATCAGCCGCAGGGGGCGTCCGACCTGCCTGGGGTATGCGATGTCGTCCTCTCCGCTGGGGCCCTACACCTACAAAGGGGTCATCATCGACAATTATGGCTGCGACCCTTCCAGCTGGAACAACCACGGGTCACTGGTCTGCTTCGGAGACCAATGGTATGTCTTCTACCACCGTTCCACCCACGGCTGCAAATCTATGCGCAAAGCCTGTGTGGAGCCGATTGTCTTCTTGGAAGACGGGACCATTCCCGAGGTGGAGATGACCTCCCAGGGGGCGGGCGGTCCGCTCAGTGCCTTCCTGCCCGTTCCGGCGGGCCGTGCCTGCGGGCTGAGCGGACATATCCGTATCCGGGAAGAGGAAGGAGCCGAGGTGCTGGGCGGAATCCGCGACGGGGACACCGCCGTGTGGAAATATCTGGATTTTTCCCGCCGGGGCGCCCGGAGAATCCTGCTGGATATCATTCCCGACGGATCCGGGAACTCCGGAGGCTGGATCGAAGTCCGCAGTGACTCCGCGGACGGGCGGCTGCTCGGCCGGATCGCCGTTCCTGCCGGAGAGGGCCGGCAAACGGTCTCGTCCCGCATCCGGAAAGTCCGGGGCGTCCACGCGCTTCACCTGACATTCCACTCCGCCGGGGAGGAGGTCCCGCCCGGAGACTTGCCGTTTACGTTGCGTTCCGTCCGGTTCCGCTGATATTATTCACAGCCGTCGAGGTACCACATTCCGTGGAAATTACGGGTCGTGAACCATTTGGCACGGAAAATCTTCTCCGGCCGATCCCATAGTCCCGGTCGCTCCGGCCAGAAATATGGTTTTCATCGCAGTGGCGTTATCCACTATAAGCAGATTGTTGCACCGCCGAGGCCATCGCCTCGGCCTGAGCGCGCTCGATGGACTTGGAGCGCTTGAGGACGAATCCTGATCCCAGATACTTGGTACGGACATCTTCGTCGGAAGCCAGCTGCTCCGGCGTCCCTTCCTGAAGAATCGTCCCTTCATAGAGCAGGTAGGCCCTGTCGGTGATCGCGAGGGTCTCACCGACGTTGTGGTCGGTGATGATCACACCGATATTGCGGTATTTGAGCTTCGCGATGATATACTGGATATCTTCGACGGCGATCGGGTCGACGCCGGCGAAAGGCTCGTCGAGCAGGATGAACTTCGGGTCGACGGCCAGGGCGCGGGCGATCTCGCAACGGCGCCGTTCGCCGCCGGAGAGCTGGATGCCCAGACTCTTGCGGACCTTGGACAGGTTGAATTCGTCAATCAACTGCTCCAGGCGCTCTTCCCGGGCCTGTTTGGTCATCTTCGCCATCTCCATCACGGACATGATGTTGTCCTCCACCGACATCTTGCGGAAAACGGACGCCTCCTGGGGCAGATAGCCGACGCCCTTCTGGGAGCGCTTGTACATCGGGAGTTTGGTGATATCTTCGTCGTCAATGAAGACACGGCCTTCGTTCGGGACGATCTGGCCGGTGATCATATAGAAACTGGTGGTCTTGCCGGCGCCGTTCGGACCGAGGAATCCGACGATCTCGCCCTGGCTTACCTCCATGGAGACCCCCTTGACAACCGTCCGGATGCCATATTTCTTGACAAGATTTTCGCAATAGAGTTTCATGCTTATTTCGTTTCCAGTGACATTTGTGAAACCAGCTCACGGACTTCCGCATTCTTGCTCATGAGGTCCATCGCCTGTTCACCGGGGAGATAGGGCTTCTTCTCGACCTTGTCGTCGGGCGTGACGTCCACGAGCAGCCTGACCTGCGGCGTAGCAAGGATGCGGCGGAGTTCGTTCTCCACCGGGCGGAGCAGCTGCTCCTCGACGTATTTCTTCTGGGCTTCGTTGATGACGACCAGGGTAACGGCCTTCACGCCCTCCTCCTCCGCAAAGCGAAGGGTGGGACGCTTGAACATCGAATAGACGCGGGGCTTGGCGACGTAGTTCTCCGCCAGCGTGCCGAAGGCTTCCGTGACGTCGTCATCGGTCGGAAGCGGTTTGCCTTCGGCGGCAGCGGTCTCTTCCTCGACGGTTTCTTCTTCCTTCTCTTCGAGAATCGCGCTCAATGACAGGGACGCGCCGGTCTTGGGCGTACGCCGCCTCCGCGGAGCCGGGGCAGCGGGTGCGGCCTCCGGTGCAGGAGCAGAAGCAGGTGTGGGCGCCGGTGCCGGCTCAGGGGCAGGTGCAGAGACAGGGACGGCAACGGGAGCAGCCATGGGAGCCTGAGCCACCACAGGTGTCTGGAGGGCGGCAGGCTGCTTCATCAGGAAGCTCATCCGCATCAGCGCAAACTCGATATGCAGGCGCGGATTGGAACTCGCCTTGTAGCCCGACTCGCACTGGATGGCGATGCCGAGGGCATCGTACAGGAACTTCAGCGGGCAGCGGGCCGCCTGCTCCGAATACCGTTTCTTCAGCGAATCCGGAAGCTCCAGCAGGGCTTCGAGCCCGCCGGACTGGCAGACGATCAGATTGCGGAGATGGGAACTGACCTCCCCGATGAAATGCAGGGGGTTGAAGCCTTTGGCCAGCACGTCGTTGAACGACAACAGGGCCTTCTCATAGTCCCCCGCCAGGAAATAGTCCACCATCGAGAAGCTGTACTCGTAGTCGAGGACATTCAGGTTGCGGATCACATCTTCGTAGCGGATGTCGGTACCGCAGAAGGCGACGGTCTGGTCGAAGATCGTCAGGGCGTCGCGCATCGCGCCGTCGGCCTTGACGGCAATCACGTGAAGCGACTCCTCGTCGATCTTCACGGCCTCCTTCTTCGCTACGTCTTTTAGGTTGCGGACGATGTCGGGGACGCTGATCCGGCTGAAATCGTAGGTCTGGCAGCGGGAAAGTATCGTCGGAAGGACCTTGTGCTTCTCGGTGGTCGCCAGGATGAAGATGGCGTG
>CAMUZW010000082.1 GCA_947165305.1 uncultured Bacteroidales bacterium | reverse complement strand
AACGATCCCTACATCACCTACGACAACCGCTACATCGAGACCCTCTGGTATCTCCTGAAGAAGATCTACGACAAGGGTCTCCTGTATAAAGGATACACCATTCAGCCTTACAGCCCCACCGACGGTACCGGCCTCAGCTCCCACGAGCTCAACCAGCCCGGCTGCTACCGCGACGTCACCGACACCACGGCCACTGTCCAGTTTGAGGTGATCAAGGACGAGAAGTCGCAGCCGCTCTTCGGCACCGAGCCGCTTCCTGTCTATATCCTTGCCTGGACGACCACGCCCTGGACCCTCCCTTCCAACACCGCCCTCTGCGTCGGCCCCGACATCGAGTACGTCCGCGTCCTTTCGCAGAATCCCTATACGGGTTCGGAAGCGATCTATGTCCTGGCCAAAGACCTTGTCGGTGCCTGGTTCAAAGGCGACAAGATTCCCTTCAAGGTGCTTGACGGTACCTTCAGGGGAAGCGACCTCGTCGGGATCCGCTATATCCAGCTGATCCCCTGGTTTACCCCGACGGAGCCCGGCGCATTCCGGGTTATCCCGGGTGATTATGTGACTACGGCGGACGGTACCGGCATCGTGCACATCGCCCCGACCTTCGGCGCCGACGACAAGCGGGTCGCATCCGCTGCCGGCGTTCCCGGTATCATGCCGGTCGACCGCAACGGCAATCCGCAGGCCCAGGTAGACCGCCAGGGCCGCTTCTGCCGCCTCGAAGACCTCGACCCGGCTTATGTGGAGAAATATGTCGATCCCTCCTACGCCGCATTCGCCGGCCGCTATGTCAAAAAAGGCTACAAGGGCTACTTCGAGCACAATGAGGACCCGGAGGAGGCAACCCTCGACGTGGATCTCTGTGTGATGATGAAGGCGGACGGCCGCGCTTTCCGTATCCAGAAACACGTACACAGTTATCCGCACAGCTGGCGGACCGACCTCCCGGTGCTGTATTATCCGCTCGATTCGTGGTTTATCAAGGCCTCCGCCGTCAAGGACGAAATGGTCGCCCTCAACAAGCAGATCCGCTGGAAGCCGGAATCCACCGGCACCGGCCGCTTCGGCCAGTGGCTCGAGAATATCCAGGACTGGAACCTCAGCCGCAGCCGCTTCTGGGGCACGCCGCTCCCGATCTGGCGCACTGAGGACGGCCGCGAAGAGAAATGCATCGGCTCCCGCGAGGAGCTCAGGGCGGAAGTCGCAAAGGCCGTCAAGGCCGGGATCATGAAGGACAATCCGCTCGACAATCCCGACTTCGACCTCCACCGTCCGTATGTCGATAATCTCTTCCTGGTCTCCGACACCGGTCGCAAGATGATCCGTGAGACAGACCTCATTGACGTCTGGTTCGATTCGGGCTCGATGCCGTATGCCCAGGAAGGCCTCCGCAACCTCGACAGCCCCGCATTCGGCTGCACGGCGGACTTCATCGCCGAGGGCGTCGACCAGACGAGGGGCTGGTTCTATACCCTGCACGCCATCCATACGATGGTCAGCGGCACGCCGGCCTTCAGGACCGTCATCTCCAACGGCCTCGTGCTCGACAAGATGGGCAACAAGATGTCCAAGCGCCTCGGCAACGCCGTCGATCCCTTCGGCCAGCTCGACAAATACGGCGCCGATCCGCTCCGCTGGTATATGCTGACCAATGCCCAGCCCTGGGATAACCTCCGTTTCGACGAAGCCGGCGTGGACGAAGTGCGCCGCAAATTCTTCGGGACCCTCTACAATACTTATTCGTTCTTTGCGCTCTACGCAAATATCGACGGATTCGATCCCGCTTCGGAAAAGGTTCCTTATGCGCGCCGTCCCGAAATCGACCGCTGGATCCTTTCCAAACTCAATACCCTGATCCGGGATGTCCGGGCCGCCTATGAAGATTATGATATCACGACGGCCGGCCGCCTGATCCAGGATTTCGTCTGCGAGCAGGTCTCCAACTGGTACGTCCGGCTCAACCGCAAGCGTTTCTGGGGCGGCGAGCCCGGCGAAGACAAGCAGGCAGCCTACCAGACCCTCCACGAGGTGCTCGTCGACGTCGCCGTCCTGTCGGCCCCGATCGCCCCGTTCTACATGGACCAGCTGTGGCTGGATCTGGAGAAGGTTTCGAATGACGACAGCGTGCACTTCCAGCGGATGCCCGAAGTGGACGAAGCGTCCATCGATACCGACCTCGAGGAACGGATGGACCTCGCGCAGCAGTGCTCCTCGATGGTGCTCTCGCTCCGCAAGAAGGTCGGCATCCCCGTCCGTCAGCCGCTGCAGAAGGTTCTCGTCCCCGTGATCTCGGACAAGGTCCGCGGACAGCTCGAGCATGTCAAGGCCCTGATCCTCGGCGAGGTCAACGTCAAGGAAATGGAATTCATCGCCGACACCGAAGGCCTCGTCGTCAAGAAGATCAAGCCCAACTTCAAGACCCTCGGAAAGGTTTATGGCCCTCGGATGAAGGAGATCGCCGTCGCGATTCCCGCCCTCGACCAGAAGACCATTACCGCCATCCAGAATGCGGATGCGGCAGGGGAGTCCTATACGCTCTCCCTCCCCGGCGGCGACGTTGTTCTCCAGAAAGGCGACTGCATCATCACCTCCGAGGATATGCCCGGCTGGCTCGTCACCTCGCAGGATGCCCTTACGGTAGCGCTCGATATCGAGATTACCCCCGCCCTCCGGCAGGAAGGCCATGCCCGCGAGCTCATCAACCGCATCCAGAATCTCCGCAAGGAGAGCGGTTTCGACGTGACCGACCGCATCGTCACGGTCCTCTATGCCGACGGCCCGGCCGCGGAGGCGATCGCCGCCTCGCTGGCCCATTATTCCGATTATATCGCTTCCCAGACGCTTTCCCGCAGCATAACCCTGCTGGGTGCTTCAGAGGCTCCCGCCGAAGCCGCGGAAACGGAGTGGGAAGACACAACCATACTAATCACTGTATCAAAGCTATAGCGTTATGGAAGAGAACATCAAAACCCGCTATTCCGATGAGGAACTCGAGGAGTTCCGCACCATTATCAACGAGAAGCTGGATGCCGCCCGCAAGGAGTACGACACCCTTCGCTACATCGTGATGCATAATGGCAGCAACGACATCGAGGACACTACGCCGACCTTCAAGACTGTCGAAGACGACGGCGCATTCCAGCTCTCCAAGGAGGAGGCCAGCCAGCTGGCCCAGCGCCAGTTCAAGTTTATCCAGAACCTGGAGGCTGCCCTCGTCCGGATCGAGAACAAGACCTACGGGGTCTGCCGCGTCACCGGCAAACTGATCCCGAAGGAGCGGCTCCGCCTTGTGCCGCACGCGACGACGACCGTTGAGGGGAAGGCAATCCTGGAGAAGAGCGGACGCAGATAGGGTGGCTATGAAGATCTCCAAGGGGGCCCGTCTCCTGATTCTGGGAACGGTACTCGTCATCATTGACCAGATAATCAAAGTCCTGGTCAAGACCAATATGGCCATCGGGGAGAGCATCCATGTCTTCGGGGACTGGTTCCAGCTCCTGTATATCGAGAACCGCGGCATGGCCTTCGGCATGGCTTTCGGCGGCGACGTCGGGAAGCTGCTCCTCACGCTGTTCCGCCTGATTCTTTTCGGCGTACTGTGCTGGTGGATCGCCAAGCTCTGCAAGCGGGAGAAACCCGTCCCGACAGGTGTTCTCGTCGGCCTCACACTCATTACCGCCGGCGCGATGGGCAATATCGTCGACAGTGTCCTGTACGGCGTCATCTGGGGATACGCCCCGCTGATGTTCGGCCAGGTGGTCGACATGTTCTACTTCCCGCTCTGGACGTGGCCCGACTGGGTGCCATGGCTGGGCGGACATATTTTCTTTGAGCCGATCTTCAACTTTGCGGACAGCTGCGTGACGGTCGGCGCCTTCTACCTGATTCTCTTCCAGTGGAAGTTCTTTGCCAAAGACGAAGATAAACAGCCATCCAAATGAAACGACTCCTTTTCCTGCTAACCCTCCTTGCCGTGACAGGGACGCTTTTTGCCGAAAACCTTGAACCCAAAGCCGATCCCGCCGCCGTCGTGACGGAGGGAAATGCCCGTTTTACCATCCTCACCGACCGCCTGATCCGGATGGAATGGGCGGAGGACGGCATTTTTGAGGACAGGGCCTCCCTGGCGATTGTCAACCGCCATCTGCCCGTGCCTAAGTACAAAGTGACGCGCTCCGGCGGCCTGCTGACGATTGCCACTGACAAACTCACGCTTACCTACAAGGGCGGCCGTTTCGACGCGGACAATCTCAAGGTCGTATTCCCGATGAACAAGAAGCCTGTCACCTGGCATCCGGGGATGGAGGACAAGGGAAACCTCAAGGGTACGACCCGTACGCTCGACGGCTGCCTCGGTTTCGAGAAACTCTCCCACCGGGAGAAAGAACTCGAGAACGGCATCCTCTCCCGCGACGGCTGGACCATCGTGGACGAGAGTGCGCGCCATCTGTTCGAGAAAGTCGACGCCGACTGGGAGAACTGGATTGCCGAACGGCCCGAAGGGGACCGTATCGACTGGTACATCTTCGCCTACGGGCACGACTACACGGCCGCCCTCGGCGACTTCATCAAAGTGGCGGGCCGCATTCCGCTGCCGCCGAAATATACCCTGGGATACTGGTGGAGCCGTTACTGGATCTATACGGACGACGAAATGCTGGAGCTTGGCCGCGAAATGCGCGAGCGCGGGATTCCGATGGACGTGATGATCATCGACATGGACTGGCACTACACTTACAAGGATCTCGACAAGCGGGCCGGTCACGACGACTTCAACCAGCGCCGCGGCTGGACGGGCTACACCTGGAACCGCGAACTCTTCCCGGATCCGGAGGGCTTCCTGAAGGAGGTCCACGGGATGGGCTACAAGACCGCCCTCAACCTGCACCCCGCCTCGGGCATCCGCCCGTACGAGGAGTGCTACGATGCCTTCCTGAAGGATTATCTCTCCCGGACCGACGACTACGACGGCCCGAAGGATTACATCTTCGGCGACGAGCCGTATCTCTATAAGGGCACTAAGAAGCCCGTCGGCAAACCCGGTTACAAGGCCAGCGTGCCCTTCCGGATCGACCAGATCGAATGGGCGGACGCTTATTTCAACAGCGTCCTCCATCCGCTCGAGAAGCAGGGCGTCGATTTCTGGTGGCTCGACTGGCAGCAGTGGCTCGAGAGCCGCTATGTGAAGGGCCTCAGCAACACCTTCTGGCTCAATTATGTCTTCTTCCACGATATGGTGCGCCAGAACGCCCGCTTCGGGAAAGACGCCCGCCGTCCGCTGATCTACCACCGCTGGGGCGGACTGGGCAGCCATCGCTATCAGCTCGGTTTCTCGGGAGATACCTACGATGAATGGTCTGTCCTGCAATTCCTTCCGTACTTCACCGCTACGGCCTCCAATGTGGGCTACGGCTACTGGGGCCACGACATCGGCGGCCATATGATGAAGAAGGAACTCACGCGCAGCACCGATCCCGAAACCTATACCCGCTGGCTCCAGTACGGCGTTTTCACGCCGATTTTCAAGACCCATTCCACGCAGAACGCCCGCCTGGAGCGCAAGTTCTGGGCGTATCCTTCGCATTATGACTATATGCTCGCGGCTGTCCGCCTGCGTTATACGCTGAGCCCGTACATCTATACGGCGGCCCATGAGGCCTACGAGACGGGCGTCAGCATGTGCCGGCCGTTGTACTATGTATATCCCGAGGAGGAGAAGGCCTATACCTGGAATGAGGAATTCTTTTTCGGCGACCGGATCCTCGCCACGGCGGTCTGCCATCCGGCCGGCGCCGACGGCAAGGCCGAGCGCAAGATGTGGTTCCCCAAGGGGAATGACTGGTACGACATGGCGCTCCATCAGACCCACAAGGGCGGTACCGAGAAGACGCTCTATTACACGATCGACCAGAATCCCTGGTACGTGAAGGCCGGATCGGTCCTGCCGCTGGCCGGCAAGGACATCCGCAACCTGCAGGATCCTTCCGACGAACTCGGCATCCTCATCGTCCCCGGCAACGGGACCAGTACCTTCGACCTCTACGAGGATGACGGCATCAGCCAGGCTTACGATACGGATTACGCTGTCACGCGCATCACCAAGAAGGCCCAGAGCAACCACATCGTCCTGACGATCGGCGCCCGGAAGGGCTCCTTCAAGGGGATGTCTCCCGAGCGAAAGGTCTACCTGGTGCTCGAGGGCGTGACCAAACAGCCGAACGGCATCCGCATCGGCCGGAATTACCTGCACAACGCCGTCCTGGAAGAGGGCCGCGTCCGCATTGACCTGGGAACCTTCCCGGCCGGTGCCGAAACCGAGGTGGAAATCTTTATTTAGTCTTTCGCCGCTGGCGGAGGCGCCACCGCGGTCGTGTCGTTGAGGCGGATCATAAGCCGGAACAATTCGCTTTCCAGGTTTTTGATCCGCTCTTCTTTTTTATCAAGCTCTTCGTAGAAGCGGTCGTACAGGCCGCCCACGAGTTTCTGCACTTCTTCGCTTGTCCCGACGCCGAAATTGTGCTCCGTGATGGTGATGCTTTTCCGCGGGATGCCATATGCTTCGGCATCGGTGAGGAAGGCTTCGCGGTCTTCGTCGGTCAGGGGTTCGCCGGTCAGGCTGAATTCGACCTGATTGCTGCCACTGACTTTCTGGTCGTAGATGAAGCGCTTCCCTTCAAAGGTCCGGTTGTCGGACACGAACTGTGTGACTCTCCTTTCGAAATTGTTGACCCGGATCAGGTTGACGGCCGTCCAGACGCTGGGGACGATGACAGCCACGACGATGACGGAGATGATGCGGCGCTGGCGCTTGGCTTTGACGGCATCAATGTACCGGGCCTGCGGGAACCGGAGGAAAATGACGGTCGCGTAGGTCGCCAGGGCGATGAACACGCCGTTGATGGTGAACAGGTACATCGCTCCGAGGAAGAAATGCATGTTCCAGTGGGCCAGTCCGTATCCGGCGGTGCAGAGCGGCGGCATGAGGGCGGTGGCGATGGCGACGCCGCTCAGGACGGTGCCCCGGTCGCGGCGGCTGGTCTCAAAGATACCGGCGAGGCCGCCGAAAAGGGCGATCAGAACGTCGTAGATGGTCGGGCTGGTCCGCGCTTCGAGCTCGGTGGGATTGACCAGTTTCAAAGGGCTCAGCAGGAAGTATAGCGAAGAGGCCAGCAGGCTGATGACGACCATGACCAGCAGGTTGCGGGCCGCCTGCCGCAGCAGCGGCATGTCATTGGTGCCCAGGGCGAATCCGGTCCCGATGATCGGGCCCATCAGCGGGGAGATGAGCATCGCGCCGATGATGACGGCCGTGGAATTGATGTTGAGACCGACGGAAGCGACGATGATCGAGAAAGCGAGGATCCAGACATTCGGGCCGCGGAACCATATATTATTGCGGATGCGCGCGCCCGCGTCGTCGACATCGATATAGGCTGAAATATCGGCAATCGCTTTAATCTGATCTTTGATGCTTTTCCAGAGTCCCATGAGAATCAAATTTTTGCAAAGATAAAAAGTTTTCCCGATTCTGTCCGTCATAACCGTTTTATCCGTCAAAATTTTGATTATTGGGGAGATTTACATATTTTTGCAATCCGTGTACCTTAGAAGTAAGTAGAATTTTAAGAGAGATATCGTATGAAAGCAACCCGTTTTGCTGCTTTTCTTTTCTCCGGCCTGGCCGTCGTGGCCCTGGCTTCCTGCAGCAAAGAAAAAGAGGCAGCTCCTTCGGAACCGGCAGAGACTGCGGCTTCCGAAAAGCATTCTTCCATAATCCCCGGCGAGGCGAAAGTCTTCTTCTCGGAAGAAATGACGGCCCTTGTAGAAGAGGCGGCCCGGATGGGGAATATCGTGACGAAATCCTCCGCCCTGAACGACCTTGTATCCGAGCTCGGCATCACTTCGATGGAGCGGGAATTCCCCTATGCCGGTGAATACGAGGAGCGTACCCGCCGCGAAGGGCTCCACAGGTGGTACAAGATCACCTTCAGTGAAGAGATTCCCGTCACCAAGGCCGGTGAGCAGCTGCTTTCGCTGCCGGGCGTCGACCTTTTTGTCCCGAGCTACCGGGTCCGTTCCCTCGCACGTACGCCGAACGATTCGTATTGGAGTTATATGTGGGGGCTCTACTCTCCCGCCAACGGCATCAATGTGCAGGATGTCTGGGATAAATATACCACCGGTAATCCGGATGTGGTCGTCGGCGTCGTGGACGGCGGTATCCAGCTGAACCATCCTGACCTGAAGTGGAACTGCCTCACCTCCGGTCACTACAACTATGTCGACAGGAGCACCACGATTGTCCCTCACGACCATGGCTCACACGTGGCGGGTACCATCGCGGCCGTCAGCAACAACAAGGCCGGCGTTGCCGGCATCGCCGGCGGCGATTATGCGGCAGGGAAACGCGGCGTGAGCCTGCTGTCGCTTCAGGTTTTCAAGACCCAGGGCAACACCGATGTGTCCAACGGATTTGAGACCGCCATCAAGGAGGGCGCCGACCGCGGTGCGGTGATCAGCCAGAACAGCTGGGGCTATTATTTCGACGATAATGATGACGGAGAGGTCACGGGAGAAGAATTGGAGAATGCCAGATATACGCATAATAATATTCCGGCGGATTTCAAGTCGGCCGTCAATTATTTCATCAAGTATGCCGGCTGCGATAATCAGGGCAACCAGAAGCCCGACTCGCCGATGAAGGGCGGTGTCGTGATTTTTGCCGGTGGCAATGAGGATATTCCCTATGGTCCGCCTGCGAATTACGAACCGGTCATCGCCGTCGGTGCAACAGCCAGCAACGGATCCCGCGCGGATTTCTCCAATTACGGAGACTGGGTGGATATCTGCGCCCCCGGTGTAGATATCGCCAGTACGGTTCCGACCAATGACTATGCCTTCTCCAGCGGAACTTCGATGGCCTGCCCGCATGTGAGCGGCGTGGCCGCCCTTATGGTATCTTACTTCGGCGGTCCCGGATATACCAACGCCCAGTTGAAAGAGGCCTTGCTCGGTGGTGCCCGCCAGATTGCCTCATCGACGGGGAGCAAGCCTATCGGACCGATGCTGGATGCGATGGGCTCCTTCCTGTATGGCGATTCCGAAGATCCCGTCCGGGTGACGGACTACACGGCGTCGGTGTCCGGCAACTCCGTCAAGGTATCCCTGACGACCAACGGCAATTTCTCCTACCGGGTGTATGTCGCCAAGAACCGTTCCCTCATCGACAATCTCGATCCGGCTTCTCCTGCCGCAGGCGTATCCTATGCGGTCAAGACCGTATCTAACCCCGACGTCCTGTCCGGCGAGGAAATGACGATCCAGGTTCCCGGACTCGAATTCCAGACGACCTATTACGTGACGGTCGTGGGTGCCAATGCGGCCCGGCGCTTCGCCGAAGCCGGCCCCGTCAAGCAGGTCGTAACGACTACGAACAACCCGCCCGTCCTCGGCGGCAACGCCAAGATAGGGACCTTCCACCAGTATGAGAATGTCTCGCTTCCGCTGGAGATCTATGAGCCGGACGGCAACAGCATGACGGTCACCTACACCAAGACCGGCCGTGCGGAACTGGTTCAGGAGCAGGGCGCCTGGGTGTTCAAGCTCAACTGCCAGACTTCCCAGGAGGGCGTATTCAAGCTGAATGTCACGGCCAAGGATGAGTTCGGGCTTTCGGCCAGCCGCGAATACACGTACGAAGTCCTGAAGAATGTCGCCCCGGTGGTGTCGGTTCCGTTCGACAATATCCAGCTTGCCGCCGCGGATGAAAAGATCGAGGTCGAAGTGGCAAGTCATTTCTCGGATGAAGACGGTGAGCCGCTGAGCTTTACGGTCACGACGCCGGATGCGGAGGTGATCACTGCCGAAATGGATGAGAACAATAAACTCACTGTCACGGCGAATGCCAGGGGTGTCTGCGAAGTGCGTGTCATGGCGACGGATGCCATGCTGGAGCACGCGGTCGCCACGTTCATGGTGCTGGTCCGGGATCCGGATACGGACTTCTCCATCTACCCGGAGAGCAGCGTCCTCGGGCCTTCCCTGACCGTTATCACCGGGACAGCCGAGGCCGATACCGACGTCCGGCTTGTGACGTCGGCCGGAGCTGCCGTGTACAGATATCACGGGATGCTCAGTGCCTATAACCCGGTCACCATCGACACTTCCGCCCTCTCCCCGGGTGT
>CAMUZW010000081.1 GCA_947165305.1 uncultured Bacteroidales bacterium | reverse complement strand
CATTTTTGAGGACGGTGGTGCGGGCCGTTGGAAATATTAGGCAAAAATTTGGGGTTTGGCGAATTATTTGTATATTTGCGCGCTCAAATGGGGCTGTTTTGGTTTTGACAGCACTGATGTTGGGCGGTAAGCACGCCGGGCGTCGATGCCTTGCCCGTTAATCTCAGACATCGAACAATCAGTTGCCAACCGCAACTATGCACTCGCTGCCTAATCTGCCAAGCAGAAAGGCTTAATCCGCGTCGCCAAGGCTGCGACGCCGACGAGTATCCCTCGGACTTTATGCCCGCTATGTTCCGGCCCAGGGGTATCATTCAAGCAGGCTGCACGGAGGGACGCCTTTAAACTCCGCCAAGACTTAAAGGCTAAGGGTGTGTGGAGCCCGCCTTCCGGCACTTCCGCCCCGACAATCAAAGGAAGGATAAGCGTGTAGAAAGCCGTTTGATACGGTGTTTGGACGGCGGTTCGAGTCCGCCCAGCTCCACAAAAATTAAGGTTTGGCCGGGTGGCCAAACCTATTTTTGTGGAGCTAAAGCTCGTGGTTTAACTGTGGGAAGTTTCCCCCAGACCCCCTCTGGTCGGCCTATGGCCTCCATAACCGACGCGCGCCACCCGGCCAAACCTTAATTTCAAAAAAGCAGAAGCGAATCTCTACCTGAAACATTCGGAGAGGAAAACGTCGAGGCTTTCTTGCCAGCAATCCCAGGAGTGACCCGGCGAACGGGTCACATAGTAAAAATGCGTAAATCCCCGGGCGTTGAATCCACGATGCAAATTGTCCGTCATCGGGCTGACGAGGAGGTCGAACCGGCCACGCATGATAAAATACTTCTTGGGCGGATCATCCACGAACTGCGCCTTCAGCTTGCGGAACCCTTCCAGATAAAACTTATTGTACTTACTGGGCTTGAGGATTGTCGACCTGATGGGAGAGAACAGCCCGACATAATCGTACATATCCGGGTGATTGACAGACAGATAAGCTGCCTGCATACCCCCGATGGACATTCCGGCGATCGCCCGGTGCTCCTTGTCGGCATACGTCCGGAAATGCGCGTCCACAAAGCCGACCACATCATGCGCGAAGCCGCTCTCGACAATGCCGTTCACCTCCAGCAGACACTCGATCGCCGTCTTGTAACGGGAATTGTCATAATCCTTATCATCCCGGAAGGAATTCACGTCCGGCATCACGATGATGGCCGGGGTAGCCATTCCCCTCGAGTACAGGCTGTCCGCCCGCTGTACGACCTTCCCTTCCCACACCCAGACCGTCTCGCTCCCCCGCGCCCCGTGCAGCAGATAGATGACCGGATAACGGGACGTCGTATCGGCATCGTATCCCTCCGGGAAATAAATCATCATCCGCCGCTGCGTAGGTCCGGGGACCGACGTCGGATAAGTAACCGACTCCAGCCTCCCAAGCGGCTTATACCCATACAGTTCCGGTCCTTTGGAAGGACGATGGGGCAGAATGCCGCAAGAAGAAAGCAGCGTTAAGAAGACAATCAGGGAAAACCTACTTGTACTGCACCTCATAGATATTCACGGCATTGCCGCCGCCGATACCGGGGCGGGCCTGGGACGTCACGAAGACATAACGACCGTCCTCAGAGACGTCGAGCCCGACCGGGAACGAATCCACGGCGATCGTCGCCACCGCCTTCATCGTCCGGGCGTCCACCACCCAGAGCTGGCTGGCATAATTGCAGGCTGCAAAAATATACCGCCCGTCCCTGGGCATCTCGATCGTCCGGGCTCCGGCGCCCACCTTGCAGGATACCCAGTCCCTGACCGGCGCCGTCGTACCCTTGCCGCCGAGCTGCGCGACCGCGGCGAGGATATCATCCATCGTCGCGCGCATCACATACCCGGCATTGTTGATGCTGATATACATGTATCCGTCCCGGATAAGCAGGTGACGGAGGTTGGAGCGCATGCCCGTCAGGCGGCCGAGATACTGCTTGGAGGCCATGTCGATCACGGCGATGCCGCCGCTCCCGCCCATGCAACCGACAAACAGATAGCGGCTGTCGGGCGAGAAAGCCGTCCCCCGCAGGCAGAATCCGCTGTTGACATCCCGGTCCACGGGCGTCGTCGTGCTGAGATTCAGCACCAGCTTATGCTCGATCTCGATGACCTTCCGGTAGGTCCAGGAGGCCGGATCGAGGCCCTCGATGTTGATGAGGCCCACGGTGTTGTCGCCCCAGTGCGCGACCGCAATCCACTTCCCGTCGGGAGAAGTGCGGATCATCTTCGGAAGCGCCCCCGTCTCGAACATCCGGCAGATCTTCATCGAATAGGCATCGATGACCGCGATGGCGGAAGGATCCTGCGCATTGATGTCGAAACTGCGCCGGTAATACGGCACCCAGAAAAAGCGCCCGCCATGCGAGAATGTCCCTTCCACCGGTTTTCCTTTGAATACCTCCGTATCCTTGTAGGAATGCCGGAAGCGGAAAAACTGCGGCGACCTGGTCCAGACGCTGTCGAACGTATGGTCGATCGAATGTTCCACCACGCCCAGCCGCTCAAAGGTCTTCGTGTCGAAGATGACCGTCTTGAACCCTTCGAGGGAATTCACGTAGAAGCGGTTACCGTCCGGGCTCACGTTGACCGACTTCGGCGACTTGATGTGCTCATCGGCCGTCTGCTCATCGTGACGGTTGAAATACTGCTTCTTCCCGACCAGCCGGATCTCGAGCGAGTCAACCGACACCGACAGGCCGATCTTGGGATGGGCGACCGACTGGGCCGACGCATCCAGGACAGACAGCAGCGCAAACAGTATGATCAGGCCTTTTCGCATAGCATCTTCCGGAAGGTTTCCATCCCCTTGCTGGCCACTTCCTTGATATGGACAATCCGCGGATCATGGACCAGCAGCGGTGCAGGGTCGATGATATAGATCGGTTTGTCATAAGGCGCATACCTGTAGAGGCCCGCGGCAGGATATACCTGCAGCGAAGAGCCAACGATCAGGAAGATATCCGCCTGCGAGACGATGTCGACCGCCTTCTCGATATTGGGCACGGCTTCGCCGAAAAACACGATATGCGGCCGTAAGCGCGCCCCGTTCGCCGCCTTCTCGTCGGCGCCGACCGGCTCGTACCCCACGTCGATGACCGAAGCCGTCGAATAACCGTCCCAGTCATTGTACGTATTCTCGGGACGGACCTTGGTGAGTTCTCCGTGCAGATGCAACACCGAGGTGCTTCCGGCCCGTTCGTGCAGATTGTCGACATTCTGCGTCACGACGCGGACATCGTAGTCTTTCTCGAGTTCCGCGATGGCGAGATGGGCCGCATTGGGCCTGGCATCCTTCAGCTGCGCCCGGAGGCCGTTGTAGAATGCCTGCAACTTGGCAGGATTGCGCCGCCAGCCTTCGGCGGAACACACCTCCTGCGGGTCATACTGGTCCCACAGGCCGCCGTTGTCCCGGAAAGTGGAAATCCCGCTCTCCGCGCTCACACCGGCACCGGAAAGGACGACGAGTTTCTGCCTGGGCATGGGAAACTACTTGGCTTGCGGTCTGGCACCGGCCGGGCGGAATGCGCTGGGGGCCGCAGGCTGCGGCTGCGCGGGACGCGGCTGGGCGGCCGGAGCGGCTGCCGTGACGGGAGCCGCCGGCGTGAACGGACGTCCGGTGATCTCGGAAGCCAGGTGATCGAATTCTCCGTCAGCAAGCATCCGGCAGTTGCCGTTGAACTTGGCGTCCAGTTCAACCTGGAGCCGTTTGATGTGCAGGTCGCCCGACACCTCGCATCCAGCCTTGAGGCTGAGGGTGTCCTTGACGTAGAAATTGCCCTTCATCGTACCGCTGAATTCGACATTCTGGCAGACGACGTTGCCGTTGATCACGGCCTTGCTGCCCGCGGTCACGCGGCCTTTGGCATAGACCTGGCCGTCGAAGGTCCCGTCGATGCGGATATCGCCGGGGCTGGAAATTTCGCCCTTGAAGATCGTGCCTGCAGAGATCCTGCTGGCATCGCTGAGGTTGTTGTTCGGTTCCATATGATTGAAAATTTGATTAGACTAAACCTTTTCCGTGGCAGTTCTTGTACTTGAGGCCGCTCCCGCACGGGCAGGGATCGTTGCGGCCGACTTTCTTCTCGACGCGGACCGGCGTACGGGACTTCTCTCCCCCGGCGTTGGTGGAAAGGTCCTGCGTACGGGTTGTCGTCATCTGCGAGAGGTCGCGGCGCGGCTGCGGCGCACGGGCTTCCCGGGCCTCGCTGCCGTCGCGGAGCGGAATGAACGAACGGAGCAGGAACTGCAGCACGTCCTTGTAGAGGGCTTCCAGCATCGAGGAGAAGAGCTGATAGCTCTCCTGCTTGTACACCACGATCGGGTCCTTCTGCTCGTAGGCGGCGTTCTGCACGCTCTGACGGAGGTCGTCCATGTCGCGCAGGTGCTGCTTCCAGTATTCGTCGATCTGATAGAGGATGATCGTCCGGCTCAGGGCCTTCGCAATCTCCCGGCTCTCGGTCTCATAGGCCTTCTTGAGGTTCACGGACAGGTTGAGCATCCGCTTGCCGTCGGAAATCGGAATCGCGATATTCTGATAGATCGAGCCCTGCTTCTCATAGACCTGCTTGATGAACGGGTTGACCTTGGTGATCATGGTGTCCATCCTGCGCTGGTATACGTCGAGCATGTGGGCGCTCAGCAGCGAAACGAGGTCCTGCGGCTTGGCATGGTCGTACGTTTCGGCGTCGAACCCGGGGTCGATTGAGAGCTGCGACATGATGTACTCCTCGAAACCGCCGAAATCCAGGCCCTCGGAATTGGCCACGAGGATGTCGGCCATATCGGTCATCATGTTCTGGATGTCGATCTCGATGCGCTCGCCCGAGAGGGCATTACGGCGGCGGCTGTAGATCGCCTCGCGCTGGTAGTTCATCACGTCGTCGTACTCCAGCAGGCGCTTGCGGATGCCGAAGTTGTTCTCCTCAACCTTCGTCTGGGCCTTCTCGATGGCCTTCGAAAGCGAACGGGCCACAAGGGCCTCGTCGTCCTTCATACCCATCGCATCGACGATCTTGGCGATCCGCTCGGAGCCGAAGATACGCATCAGCTTGTCTTCGAGCGAGATGTAGAAGGTGGACGAACCGGGGTCTCCCTGACGGCCGGCACGGCCGCGGAGCTGACGGTCGACGCGGCGGCTGTCGTGCCGCTCGGTGCCGATGATGGCGAGACCGCCGGCGGCACGCACTTCGTCGGAAAGCTTGATATCGGTACCACGGCCGGCCATGTTGGTCGCGATGGTCACCTTGCCTTTCTGACCCGCCTGGGCGACGATTTCAGCCTCACGGGCGTGCTCCTTGGCATTCAGCACGTTGGCATGGATGCCGCGCAGGCGCATCATGCGGTCGAGGAGCTCGGAAGTCTCGACATCCGTCGTACCGACGAGCACCGAACGTCCTGCCTTGGTAATCTCGGACACCCGGTCGATCACGGCCGCGTATTTGGCCTTCTTGGTCTTGTAGATGATATCGTCCTGGTCGTCGCGGATTACCGGCCGGTTGGTCGGGATCTCGACGACGTCGAGCTTGTAGATCGTCCAGAACTCACCCGCCTCGGTGACGGCCGTACCGGTCATACCCGCGAGCTTATGATACATCCTGAAGTAGTTCTGCAGGGTGATGGTCGCGAAAGTCTGCGTCGCCGCCTCGACCTTCACGTTCTCCTTGGCCTCAACCGCCTGGTGCAGACCGTCGCTCCAGCGTCGGCCTTCCATGATACGGCCGGTGGACTCATCGACGATCTTGACCTTGCCGTCGACGATGATGTAATCAACCTCCTTCTGGAACATCGCATAGGCCTTCAGGAGCTGGATTACGGTATGGACGCGCTCGCTCTTGAGGGAGAAATCCTCCATCAGGGCGTCCTTCTTCTCCTGCTTCTCGAGGGCGGACAGGGATTCATCACCCTGGATTTCCGCAATGGCGGTACCCACGTCGGGGAGGACGAAGAAGTTGGGATCCGAGACCGACTTCGCAAGCATGTCGTGGCCCTTGTCGGTCATTTCCACGGAATTCTGCACCTCGCTGATGACGAAGTAGAGTTCGTCGGTGACCTGCGGCATCTCGCGCTCGTTGTCCTGCATGTAGTAGTTCTCGGCCTTCTGCAGCAGCTGCTTCATACCCTGTTCGCTGAGGAACTTGATGAGCGGCTGGTACTTCGGAAGGCCCTTGTGGGCACGCAGCAGGAGTTTCCCGCCCTCGGCCTCGTCACCCGCCGCGATGGCCTTCTTGGCCTCCTGCAGGGTGGTCGTCACGAGTGAACGCTGCTTGTTGTAGAGGTTCTCGACGTACGGGCGGAATTCCATGAACTGCTCGTCGTCCTGGCTCTTCTGCACGGGGCCGGAGATGATGAGCGGCGTACGGGCGTCGTCGATGAGGACGGAGTCGACCTCGTCGACGATGGCGTAATGATGCTTGCGCTGCACGAGATCTTCGGGACGGACCGCCATGTTGTCGCGGAGGTAGTCGAAGCCGAATTCGTTGTTGGTACCGAAGGTAATGTCGCAGTTGTAGGCGCGCTTGCGCTCCTCGCTGTTGGGCTGGTGCTTGTCGATGCAGTCGACGCTGAGGCCGTGGAACTGGTAGAGCGGGCCCATCCACTCGGAGTCACGCTTTGACAGATAGTCGTTGACGGTGACCACATGGACACCCTTGCCCGCGAGTGCATTCAGGAAGACCGGGAAGGTGGCGACGAGGGTCTTACCCTCACCGGTCGCCATCTCGGCGATGCTGCCGCGCTGGTCTTTCTGATAATTGGCGCTGCCGTGCAGGACGATACCGCCGACGATCTGGCAGTCGTAGTGGACCATGTCCCACTTGAGGTCGTTGCCGCCGGCAATCCAGTGGTTCTGCCAAATGGCCTGGTCACCTTCGATGCTGACGAAATCCTTACCGTCCGCGGCGAGCTGGCGGTCAAAATCGGAGGCCGTTACCTTGACCGGCTCTTTGCCGGCGAAACGCCTGGCGGTGGATTTCATGATGGCGAAGACCTCCGGAAGGACCTCACTGAGGACCTTCTCGATGGCCTCGTCCTCGTCCTTGACGAGTTTGTCGGACTCGGTGGCGAGGGCTTCCTTCTCGGAGACGGGAATCTCCTTCTCGAGCTCTTCCTTGATCTCGGCGATGCGTTTCTCGAAGGGGGCTTCCACATCCAGGATATGGGCACGGATCTCCTGCGTCCTGGCGCGGAGTTCATCATTGGAAAGCGTGTCGATTGTCTTATATGCATCCAGCACCTTGTTGAGCAGCGGCTGGATGCGTTTCATGTCTTTCTCGGACTTGGATTTGAATATCTTAGAAAAAAATCCCATAAATTCTGTTTTCGTTTTACAATCCTACAAATATACGCATTTTCTCGGAGAGAACAATATGCATGGCGCTGCTCTGCTCACAATGAATATCTAATAAAAATCTCTTTGGGCGTCTCGGATGAGAACACGCTTTCGCGGACGTTGCGGGCGGTGCGGAACATCAGCGCCTTGCGGCCGGACTTGTGGCCGACGATAAGATACTTGAAGCAGCGGAGGGATTCGACGGCATGAATGAAACCGCCGAGTATCGCACGCCTGAACTTGCTCTCCCCCGCATAAAAGAGCATCGCGCCGCGCACGCGGGCGGGCTTGATGGCCGCTTCCAGCGGTCCGACCGTCCCGCCTGCCAGATGGACGATCAATGTATCGGCATCGGCGAACACGCGGTAGCCGAGGTCGTTGAAAGTATGCCCTAAAGCAATGTCCTCCGGCGTGAAGAAGTATCGCTCGTCAAACCAGCCGGCCTTCCGGAACGCCTCCGCGCGGGCCAGGAAGCAGGCTCCGTTGAGCGTCCAGGTCCTGAAAAGGCCCTTGCGGCCGCTCCAGCGGGTACGGCGGCGTTCGTTCACGAGATGCAGGTAATGGCACATATAGCGGCACATTCCCCAGGGCGCACGCCCCGACGTCTGGACCTTCCCGGACGGGAGGACGATCTTGGGCGAAACGGCCGCGACATCCTCCGGCAGGCGCTCAAGGTCGGCGACCAGGCGGTCTACGACCGGCATTTCCTGCACGGTGTCATCGTTGACGATGAAGATATACTCCCCGGCCGCCTGCCGCAGGGCGAGGTTGTTGTTCTCGGAAAAGCCCTTCGTCCCGCCGCTCTCGATGACCGTCACGTCCGGATGGTCGCGCCGTAGCGCATGCAGGTTCTCCGGCGTATAGCGGTAAGCCACGACGAATACCTCCATTTCCGTCCGGTTGAAGACACGGAGGCTCTTCAGGCAGGGACGCAGGATGTCCGGCCGGTTCATGGAAACGATGACAACGGAAACTTTCATGGTCATTCGGTGATAAAAGCGCCCTTCCCGGCCGTACGGGCACGCGTCAGACGTACCTCCGGCATCATTTTGCGAAGCTCGGCATAATGCTTCCAGGGCAGCAGGCTCCGGTAGCGGACCGTCTTCACAAGCGTATACGCAAAGACCTTCAGACGCTGCCGCAGGAGCGGCCTCCGGATGTCGCAGAGCATCCCGAGGGAAGCCATCCGATAATTGCGGTAAATGATTTTCTCCTTGCTTTCGACCCGGTCCGCACGGTCGTGCACGGCGCGGGCTTCCGAAACGACAGCCACGCCCACTCCGTGGAATGCGCAGCGCTGGCAGTAGTTGTCATCTTCCCCGTAGAACGGGAATACCGGGGCGAAAAGGCCCACGGTCTCCAGACAGCGGCGCGTCACGAGCCAGTGGGCGGCCATGACGTAGGGAACGGGATATACCGGCCTGAGTGCACCGGCCTTCCGGTCGGCCTCAAGGGTCGTCCCGGAGAGGACGCGCCCGGCGAAATTGGCATCCGGCGCCCCTTTGGCGTCCAGCTGCATCGGGCTGAAGATCCCCGCTTCCGGGTACCGCCCGGCAGCCGCCGCCAGCAATCCCAGCGTCGACGGCTCCGCCCAGGCGTCCTGATTCATCAGATACACCGCATCGTATCCCTCTTCCAGGGCATACCGGAGGCCGATGTTATTGGCTTTGCCGAAGCCGAGATTAGCGCCGCTCTCCCGGAGCTGAACTTCCGGGAAATGTTCCCGGATATATGCCACGGTCCCGTCGTCGGAGCCGTTGTCGATGACCAGTATATCGGCAGGATGCCCCGAAGCCATGAGGCTTGCGAGGCATCTGTCAATCCAGGGCATCGCCCGGAAGGTCACGATGACGGCCAGTATCTTCACGCAGGACTAGAATACGTAAGCCGCGCCCATATAGAGCGTATGGAAATGTTTCGACGCATCCTGATTGGCCGCCTTGTCAATCAGGCCGAAGTCAACCCCGACATGGGCCTGGATAAAGCGCCAGCGGTAGCCGAAGCCGGTCCCCAGCTTGAGGTCGCAAACGCGGTCGTCGTAATTCTTGCCGTAGTAGTTGTCGCTGACAGATTTGAAGCGTCCTTCACTGCCTTTCCCCTTGGTATATTCCCGCAGAGAGAGACCGACCTGGAAAGAAGGGCCGGCATAGGCGAAAGCCGTCCCGGGGCCGAGGTCCATCGAGTAGGTCACATACACCGGAAGGGTAAGGGAAAGATGGCGGGTCCCGTGGCGCTCGACATAACCAAAGTCCCGGATAATATCCTTGTTACCGTCGGGCCGGCGGGTTACACCGCCCGTCCAAGCGACATAGGCGCCCGGCGCGATGCCGAGGCCGAAGGAAGCGATGTTGAAGTTGTACGCAGCGCCGGCATACACGCCGTGACGCTCCTGCGTCTCCAATTTCCTGCCGTCAATGCGTACGGGAGCATATTCGAACATATAACCGCCTCCCACATTGAGCTGGGCGAAGGCGTTCAGGCCCAAAAACAGCATGGCCGCTGCGGCGAATATCTTTTTCATTTGCATCAATATTTACAATGGTACAAATATAGAAAAATTATTTCAAATATGCGTCCTCAACAACCTTCCGGCTGCGGGCGATGAAATCGCTGAGCGCCTTGCCTTTGAGCATCCCGTTCGCGAGCAGCGCGAGGTCGGTGATCTGGTGAAGGATCTCGTTGCCCTTTGCAAAGTTCTGCACGTCAGCCTTATGGGCATTGCGGACTTCCTCCCGGGCCTTGCGGGCCTCCTCCTTCTCGGCATCCGAAGCATCCTTCGGCGCCTCGGCGGGCAATTCGCCCTGCGGGGCGACTTCGGCCTGCTTCGCGGCCATCACCTTCGCCACCAGCGGGTGCTCCATATTTACCGTAATATTGTAGGAATCAGGCATTGCCCCATAGAAATTCATCCCGCCGCCAAGAGCGCTCATTTCGCGGTAGCG
>CAMUZW010000080.1 GCA_947165305.1 uncultured Bacteroidales bacterium | reverse complement strand
GCGGCCCGAAATGCTCCTTGCATTCGCAGAAAAGAGTCGGAAAAGAGCCAGAAAAGAGCCAGAAAAATGCAGGAAAAATGATAGAGTAAAGTCTGGGAAAAGACAGGAAAAAGACAGGAAAAAGACAGGAAAAAGACAGGAAAAAGATAGACAATTCCCTTGAAGAGATTGATAATATGTGCAGAGAGTAGGCAGAGAAGATACAGTAAAGAGATAGTAAAGAGATAGTAAAGAGATAGTAAAGTGAGGGGGAAAAGAAATGGTGACGGCAATGAATAGACAGGCAATGCCAAGGAGGAGATCGAAATAGTGAAGATGGACGCGGGAAAAAACTTGGAAAGAGTCCTGAAAAAAAGGTCGGTTTTTTAGAGAAATATGGTTATCTTTACATGGATATTTGATGGATAGGACGCGCATAACGGTACTGGATTTCTCGGGGATTTTTGCCCGGGAACGGAGCTATTTCCCCGCTGAGCTGGAGGATCGGATCCGGTGGGATATCTTGGACTTCCGAACGCTGGATGGAACGATGTGTTTCTGTGCTGACGAAAGTGTGCGTGAGATCCGCCGCAGGTTACGCACAGAATTCCAGGATGCATCCGCATCCGGTCGACCGGGCCGGCTGCGGGGAGTTTGTGTCGCTGAAATGCCCGAAGGGATTCACTGGATTGATACCGGGGATTATCACTATCTGACGTATTTTTTCCTGGAGGGAATCCCTGAGCCGTTCACGCTGGTGCTGCTGGATCATCATCCGGACGATCAGCCGAGCGTTTTTGGCAGTGACGTGCTTTCCTGCGGAGGCTGGGTCCAGACGGCGATGGAGCGTCTTCCGTTGTTGAGCCGGATCGTTTCGATCGGCCCCGGCGGGGCCGTGACGGTCCGCGGGAAAACGGCGGGGAAATGGCGGGTGGTCCGCCAGGCCGGGATGGAATCCGCCACCGAAGTCCTTCGTAAAACGATTGCTGGAGGTGATCCTGTTTATCTGTCTATAGATAAGGATGTTCTGTCTAAGGATTTCGCCCGTACGGACTGGTCTCAGGGGGAGATGGGATTGCCGGAAATGTTGCAGCTCCTGGAGGTCCTGGCTCCTGGAAAGGTGCTGGGCGCGGACCTCTGCGGCGGACTCTCTGAAGCCAAGGGAGCGGAGGCCGCCGATTTCGAGATCAATGCAAATACGGATTCAATACTGATTAATAAATTATTGGATGTAATTAATTAAAGCATATGTTTAAGAAATGGAAACGGACACTGACAGTCGCCGGTACGGCACTGGTCCTGGCACTGCTCGGATTGTATTTCGGCAAGACGGAGTCTTCGGGTGAAGGTGAAGTCGACCCTTCGATCGATACTTCAAATGATGTCAGGGAAATTTCTGGCAATTTGCTTCTTGAGCGCCCCAATCCCCGCACGACGGATTTCTATCCCTCCGACAAGACATTGTCCGGCCTGGAGATTCCGTTCCGCCTGGATGACAACCACGCTACCCTCATCGAGCATATGGGTTACACGCTTTCTTATAATGAGGAAGACCGGATCCCGAACTGGGTGGCGTGGGAGCTGAAATCCTCCGAACTGCACGGAAACCTGGACCGCCGGGAGACTTTCACGCCGGATCCGGCCGTGAAAGGCCGCCAGGCGTATGATTCAGACTATAAGGGCTCCGGCTGGGACCGTGGTCACATGGCCCCTTCCGGCGACATGAAGTGGAGCAGCCAGGCGCTGGAGGAATGCTATTACCTCAGCAATATCTGCCCGCAGAACCACAATCTCAATGCGGGCGTCTGGAACGACCTCGAGAAGCAGACACGCTATGAGGCGAAATACTACGGCAGCATCTGGGTGGTCTGCGGCCCGATGCCGGGAATCGGCAAAGCTGTCATCGGCCGCAACAACGTCAAAGTGCCCGGCGCCTTCTTCAAAGCCCTGCTGGCTCGCCGGAAAGACGGCTCCTATGCCTCCGTCGGCTTCATCTTCCCGAATGAGGCCGGCAAGAAGCCGCTTTCGTCGTTTGCGATGACCGTGGATGCCCTTGAGAAGGAACTCGGCATGGATCTGTTCTACAATCTTGACGATCCGTATCAGACCTCCGCAGAGGCCTCGTACGACCTTTACAAGGACTGGCGGATCAAGGACTAGCGTCAGACGTGCAAGGTCTCTGAAAAATTGGCGATTCATCAGAATATTTGTTAAATTCGCTTGCTAAAACTAATGATTATGCGAAGAATTCTTTGTGTGGCGGCCCTTTTTGCCGTCCTTGTCCTGCCCCTCTCCGCCAAGACCGTGAAGGGGACCGTTTCCGGAGAAGGAAACCCGCTTTCCGGCGTGATTGTCTCTGACGGATACACGTTTGCGAAGACCGATGCAAAGGGAAAATTCTCTCTTCCCCTCAGCAAGAGTGCGCGTTATGTCTTTGTCATAACCCCGGACGGCTATGTCGGCGATTTCTCCTCCGGCGCCCCGCAGTTCTATCTTCCCGTCAAGGGAACGAAGGCTTTTAACTTCAACCTGAAGGCATTCCCGTCCAAGGGAGGGGATTACACGCTGTTCTCGGTCTCGGACCCGCAGATGCAGAACGAGAAGCACCTTCAGCGCTTCAAAGGCAAGCCGCTCGGTGACCTCCGGGGAATGGCGGCCCGTTACAGCGCCGAGCGCCCCACCGTCGGCATCGCCCTCGGAGACATCGCCTGGAACCGGCTTGAAATGCATGCTGAATACAAGAAACTCATCGCAACGACCGGAATTCCGTTCTACGGCGTCATCGGCAACCACGACTTCATCCAGACCCGTTCCGGCGTTGAGGCCGGGGAGGCGTATGAAGCGGCGTTCGGCCCCTACAATTATGCGTTCTTCCTGGGGAAAGACCTCGTCATCGGGCTCAATGACATTATTTTTGCCGCCAGCGGGAAGGACGATCCTGCACAGTCTTCGCAGAAGTATCGGGAAGGGTACTCGCAGGAGGCCCTCGGTTTTGTCCGCGGCCTGCTGAAGCTGATTCCGAAGGGGACGCACCTCTACATCGCCCAGCACAGCCCGATCCGCATGGATACCAAGGGCTTTAAAATGCGGAATATCGAGGGAGCGGACGAGATGCTTTCCATTCTGGAAGGATACGAAGTCGACATTCTTTCGGGGCATACCCATTATATGAACCGCGTCAAGGTCAACGGACATGTGACCGACCATAATGCCGCCGCCATCGGTGGCGCCTGGTGGGATACGGATCTTTGCCGGGACGGCACGCCCCGCGGCTATGAGATCATTTCTTCCGTCGGGGGCAAGGTCAGCTGGAACTGGCACAGCCTCGACATCCCGGACGACGTAGAAGTCGAATTCATCGGAATGGACAAGTCCCCGCTGCACCGCAATTCCGTCGTCGCCCATGCCTGGTATGCCGACAGTTCCTGGACGGCGGAATGGTATGAGGATGGTGTCTATGCCGGCAAGGCCGAATGGGCCAGGGATTATTCGGATGCATACGATAAAGAAATTGTGGCCGCCTGGGGAGACCCCGACAAGGTTCCCGGCTACAAACGGCCGCATATCGCCCGGAGCTACTTCGTGGCGACGCCTTCGCAGTATGCCGACATCGTCAAAATGGTGGTCAAGGCACCCGACGGGCGCACCTGGAGCCATGAATTCGATGTCAGGGGTTCTTATATCGACCTTCAGGCACATCGCGGCGGTGCGGGCCTGATGCCGGAGAATACGATTACCTCGATGCGCCATGCGTTGGATCTGAATGTCAACACCCTTGAGTTTGACCTGCATATTTCCGGTGACGGGAAGGTGGTCGTCTCGCACGACCGTTACTTCCACCCGCGTTATTCGACGCGGCCCGACGGTTCACTGGTGCAGAAGTCCGATCCGAAGGAATACCTCTACCTGATGCCGTATGACAGCATCGCCAAATATGACGTCGGCCTCCGTCATGTGGATGTCTGGCCCGACCAGTTCAAGGTGGCGGAGCACAAGCCCCTGGCATCCGACCTGATCGATTTCGTCGAGAATTATACGAAGAGTGAGGGCCTTTCGCCGGTCCGCTACAATATCGAGATCAAGTCATCCGTCGGAAAGGGTGAAGGAAAGCAGTGGCCGGAATACCACGAATTCTGTGATAAGTGTATGGAAGTGCTCCTGTCGAAGAACCTCGGTGACCGCCTCGTCGTCCAGTGCTTCGACGTGCGGGCGCTGAATTATCTGCACCGGAAATACCCCGAAGTGCACCTGTCTTACCTGACCGACAAGGAGCCGGAGATTGCGGATCTGCTGGCCCTGCTGGAATTCAAGCCGACCTGGTGGTCACCGAACTATTCGGTCGTTACGCCCGAGAATGTGGCTTATTGCCATGCGCTGGGCATCCGCGTGGTCCCGTGGACGGTTGATGACCCGGCTGAAATCCGCCGGATGGCCGACTGCGGCGTCGATGCCATCATCTCCAACTATCCCGACCGCCTGATCAAAGAGCTCAGGTAGATTCTGTGCCTAGCTCAGGTGCTTGCCGTGGCACTGGCCGTAGCGGAGACCGCTTCCGCAGGGGCAGGGGTCGTCCTTGGCGACGTGTGGAATGGCCATTCCGAAGGGGAATCCGGTGGGAAGCTGCTTAGACAGAGCCTCCAGCGTCGCGTCTTTCTCAATGAGGTCGGTATACCCCTCCGAGATCGTCGGCCGGGGCATCTCCCAGTGGATGGGAATGTCTTCTCCGGGCTGCTCCTCGTAGGGATCCTGGATGTCGGCGCTGACCCGCATCAGCCCCGTCTCGTCCGCCGACTTCCCGCCCAGGCTCCACTTGGGAACGCTGTTGGCGTAATTTTCGACGGCCCGGAGCGCCTCGTAGTAATTGCTCTCCGAAGGGAATTTCTCCATCCGGTTCTCGACCGCGTAGAAGAGGTCATCAAAGTCGGCGTCGCTCTGGGCGCAGATCCAGATGTCGTAGATGGTCTTCACGAGGTCGTAGCCGCTGTATCCGGCCCGCCGGAGCGCATTCTCCAGTTCGATGCCCTCCGGGGAATTCAACGCCGGGGTGAAGTAGGGCGCTCCCGTTCCAGCCTCCCTTGCCTGCTCGGCGGTAAAATGCTTCAACTCCTTGATGTCGAATTCCTTCCGGTCTTCGAGGATGTATTCGAGCTTGTCGATGCAGGGGGTGCAGACATAGTCGCCTTCGCCCTTTTCGTCGTACGTGCGGAAGAGCTTGAGGACCGGGCTCTGGCCGAGCAGTTCGGTCATCTTCGGGTAATCATCTCCCAGCGTTTCTTCCAGATAGTCGAACATCAGGTCGACGAACTGCTGGAATTCCAGGGCACCATACAGGTTGAGGTAGCCGAGGGCGACGCGCTCGAGGTCGTTCTGCCCGTTTTTCTCCCGCTTGACGCGGACCTTCCGGATATGCGGGGCGGCGATGTCGTAGATGGCCTTGGGCAGGCTGATCTGCTTGAAGTCGGAATTTTCGTCTCCTTCGATGACGTCGACGAGTCCGAGCATTTCGAGGGTGGAAGGGTAGTCTGCGTATTCGACCGCCTGATATTTGTCGGGACCGGTAGCAATGAGGTCCTCAAGCTGCGTAAGGTCCCGTTCCATCAGGTGCGAGAGCCATTCGGACGGCTCGGTACGGAGATATCTCTCCAGGGCCGAGACCATCCCTGCCTTGGTGCGAAGCTTAGGCATATCCATGCCCAGGAGGTTGCCGAGGTCGGCAAGCTCCGGCTTGGTGTAATCCTGCAGGAATGTCTTGAGGTCCGTTGTCACACTACTATACTTTGTGAATTGCAAAGGTCGTAATTTTTATTGAGAATTGAAAGAGATTCCAGATTTGCATAAGTCCGGACGAATGGTTATTTTTGCCTCGCAATGTTGATGGATCGGGAAAATTTCAATTTTTTTTGTGCCGGGCAGTACCCTAGTCTCATAGCCTATGCTAGCCTTTTCCTGAGAGGGGAAGACCGGCTCTGGGCCGAGGACGTCGTACAGGATGTTTTCTACTCGGTGTGGAAACGCCGCTTTTTCCTTCGTCGGGATTCAGCCCAGATTCACGGCTATCTTCTGCGCAGCGTCTATAACCATTGCATGAATTACCTCCGGCACCAGCGTACACGCAGGGCTTATGAGGAACGGGAGAGTTCGTTCCTGGCAATGGCGGAACAATATTATGACCCCGACCGCAACCCGGTCATCAAGGCCCTGTTCGACAGGGATCTGCACAGTTCACTCGACCGTTCGATCGACGCGCTTCCGGACAAATGCCGGGAAGTATTCCGCCTGAGTTATGTGGAGGGATATTCGCATAAGGAAATTGCGGATCTGCTGGGCATTTCAGTCCGTACCGTGGATGCACACATCTATGCTGCGCTGCGGTCTCTGAGGACGGCGCTGGAGAATAATTGCCCCTGAACTTTTTTTCTGTTTCTTCTAAGTAGTTTCTTCCATTTGTCTGTATTAATAATGAATAATTCGGACAGAATATGGAAGAAAGAACGAATCAAAATGATGCCCAAAAGCGTCTGGATGCCTATTTGGAGGCAATCAAGATGCTTATGGACACCGAATCGGATCCCCGTCTGGAAGATCGGAAGACCCGGATGCTTGAACGTCTGAATGCACGGATTGATGCGGATGAATTTCGGCATCATCGTGCGGGCCGGATCCTTCGCATCGTCGCAGTCGCGGCATCAATTGTACTGGTTGCAGCTCTGGGATGGTGGGGCGTCGGATCCTTGAACCGGCAACCGTCGTTGCAATCCTGGGATAATACGACATTGGACGTCCGTCAGATCGCTTTACCGGACGGCACGTCCGTGTGTCTGAAGGGCGGTGCGTCCCTGACCTTTGAGGAATCGGACGGATGCAGGATTGCCGCGCTCCGGGGCGATGCGTATTTTGACGTCGTGCGGGATACGCTGCATCCCTTTATCGTGAGGACGGATGCTCTGGATGTGAAAGTGCTCGGTACGGCGTTCAGCGTAAGCGCTCCAGCCGGTAGCGGGAAGGCGGATGTGGTTCTGGAGCGCGGCTCGGTACGGCTGATGAGCAAGGGAGGGATGCCCCTGCTGCGCCTGACACCCAACCAGAGAGCGGCTTACAATGCCTCTACGGGAGATATCTCCGTGGAGCAGGTCTATGCGGCTCCGATGATCCGTCAACAGTACAGTATCATCACCTTCGAAAATGCGAGTGTCGATGAGATTGTCCGCGCCATTGAGGATAACTATGGCATCAAGGTCTCCGCGTCCGGTTACGATTCTTCCAAGCAATATCATATGAGTTTCCTCCGGAGTGATGCTCCCGGCGATGTACTCGCCGTACTTGAACTGCTGACCGGAGGCCATTTTTCATCCAACAATGTGCAGTAGGGTATGATTAAGTCAACTGTATTGACTCTTCTTGTTGCGGCTCTGTTTCTGTCCGGACCGTTTAAGGTGGACATTGTACAGCGTAAGGCGACCGTCAAGTCATTTTCCGAAGCATTCACCTCCCAGACAGGCGTCCTTTTTTCTTATGAGAGTACCCTGTCGGATGTTTCTCTGGGCAAAATATCGCTTCGTGGAACGGAATCTTTGGAAAGTATCCTGTCCAAGGCTTTTGCCGGGAAGGGGATAGCCTACAAAGTCGTGAACAACACGGTTGTCCTCTCGCGTAAGGCAGAGGCCCGAAATGAATCCACTGTCCACAGGACGGAGCAGCCGCCCAAGAAGCAGGCGGTGCGGGGCCGGGTGCTGGACGATACGGGTCAAAGCGTTATCGGCACGTCTGTCGTCGAGAAAGGGAACACCGCCAACGGAGTCGTCGTGGATCTGGACGGCAATTATGAAATCGAGGTTCCCTCCGGTGCCACGCTTGTCTTTGAATGCGTGGGATTCAAGAGCATCGAAGAGCCGGTATCTGGGCGGGGACAGATCGATGTCGTGATGAAGGAGGATACGCAACTGCTGGAAGAAGTGGTTGTCGTCGGCTATGGCGTCCAGAAAAAGGTCAACTTGACCGGGGCAGTCTCTTCCGTCACGTCCAAGGAATTCGAGGACCGTCCGGTCGTCAATGTGGGACAGGCGCTTCAGGGTATGATCCCGAACCTCAACATCACACAGGGCTCCGGCGCCCCGAATGCTTCCAGCACCTATAATATCCGTGGCAATACTTCGCCGAACGGCGGCAGCCCGCTGATCCTCGTGGATGGCGTGGAAACTTATCTGGAGCGGATTAACGCCAATGATATCGAGAGTATTTCGGTACTGAAGGATGCTTCATCGGCCGCCATCTACGGCGCGCGCGGCGCCTTCGGCGTCATTCTCGTGACGACCAAGAGCGGCAGTGCTGAGAAGCCGGCCGCCGTTTCGGCATCCTACAGGACGTCCTTCTCCGCCAATACGGCTTCGACCGATTTCGAAAACCGGGGATATTACAGCGCTTATATGGCCGATATGTTCATTTCGGCCCGGAACGGGACTCCCTATACCAGCTATACGGACTATGACTATCAGCGGCTGTGGGAGCGGCGCAATGACAAGACGGAGCATCCCGACCGTCCGTGGGTCCTCACGGAGATGCGGGACGGCCGGCTCAGCTATGTTTATCTGGCCAATTTCGACTGGTACCACTGGCTCTATGACGATTCGCGTCCGGCGCAGGACGTGAATGTCAACGTCAGCGGCGGAACCAAGAATATCAAGTATATGGTCAGCGGCCGTTTCTACCATCAGGACGGGAACTTCCGTGTGGGGCCGGATGCATACAATACCTATAATATCCGCGCGAAGCTGGACGTGAAGATCAAGCCCTGGCTGAGCCTGTCCAGCAATACCAAGTTCTTCAACGGCGTTTACACGTACCACGGAAATAATTACCGCAGGCCGACCCTGCACGCCCTGGCCAGTTTCGTGCCGATCAACCCCGACGGGACGCCTGTTTCCCATACCACGCTGACCAATTCGTCCGCGCATTACATCATGGACGGCTATTCCGCGATGCTCGTGAAAGGCAAGCAGTGGGGCCACCAGCGGACAACCGAGGTGACGACGACGGCGGCGCTCAAGGCGGAACCGGTGAAGGGACTGACCTTCAACGCCGATTTCTCCTATAAGTTCGGCTATATCCGCCGGCAGTACCGGGACACCTATGTAGAGTATTCGCAGTATCCCGGCGAACTGCTGCAGGAAGCTGTCAGTTCCTATCAGGACCGGCTCAGCGACGTCGTATACGAGCAGAACAACTACGTAGCCAACGCCGATGTGGCCTCTGACCATACCTGGAAGCCGAGCCATAATTTCACGGCGACGGCGGGCTTTAACTACGAGGCGCGGCGCTACAAGGACCTGTCCATCCGGAAGAACGACCTCCTGAGCGAGGAACTTTCGGACTTCAATCTCGCGACCGGTGACGTGGATGTCCTCAACGGAGGCATCAACGAATATGCCCTCGCGGGCTTCTTCTACCGGCTGACTTACAATTACAAGCAGCGCTATTTCATCGAATCCAACGGCCGGTACGACGGTTCGTCCCGCTTCCCGAAGGGGCACCAGTGGGGCTTCTTCCCGTCCGTTTCCGGAGCCTGGCGCTTCAGCGAAGAGCCTTTTATGAAAGGGGCGCGGAACGTGCTGAACAATGCGAAGCTCCGTTTCTCCTATGGTTCGCTGGGAAACCAGAACATTGATTATTACGAGTATTACCAGACCGTCAATACGAAGGGCCTGATGTCCTATACTTTCGACGGAGAGTCGAAGGCGGGACAGGCCGTGGTTTCGGATCCGGTTTCCAGCGGGACCTGGGAGACAGTGATTACCAAAGACCTGGGTCTCGATCTGGGGTTCTGGAAGGACAAGCTGACTCTGAGCGCAGATGGCTACATCCGCGATACGAAGGGGATCCTCGCTATCGGTAAGAAGCTGCCTTCGATTTACGGGGCTACAGAGCCGACGGTCAATGCCAACAATCTCCGCACCATCGGATGGGAACTTCAGGCGGAATGGAAGGATGAAGTGAAACTCGCTTCGAAACGATTCTATTACTATGTGGGAGCCTCCGTCGCCGATTACAAGGCCTGGTACACCAAGGCGGACAACCCTTCCGGCCTGATAGACGAGCCCTATAAGGGAATGCGCCTCGGGGAGATCTGGGGCTTCAAGACGGGCGGTCTGTTCGCTTCCGACGATGAGGCGCAGGCATATGCGCGCGAAGTCGACCTTACGCAGGTCTGCACCGATTATTTCAATTCACTGGGCGCCTATGGAGACGGTGTCAGGGCCGGCGACATCAAGTTCCTGGATCTGGACGGCAACCACACGCTCAGTTACGGCGCCTCCACGCTCTCCGATCCGGGAGACAGGACCGTGATCGGCAACAGCCAGCCGCGCTTCAGCTACAG
>CAMUZW010000079.1 GCA_947165305.1 uncultured Bacteroidales bacterium | reverse complement strand
ATGAACAACAAGGGTCTGGAACTCACCCTGACCGGCGCGGCCGGCAAGGGCGACTTCCGCTGGCGGGGCAACTTCAACATCAGTTTTGTCAAGAACAAACTGACCAAGCTGCTGGACGACCGCAAGGAACCCATCGCCATCGGTCAGGTCAACGGCCTGCAGGTGGGACAGGAGGTAGGCTCGTTCTATGTGGTCAAGTTCCTGGGCATCTACCAGAGCGACGACGAAGTGCCGGAGAGCCTATATGCCCAGGGCGTTCGGGCCGGCGACTGCATCTATGAGGATATAGCCGGCGCCTTTGACGAGAATGGGAACCCCATCCCGGACGGCGACATAACCACGGCCGATGACAGGCAGTTCGTGGGCAGTCCGAACCCGAAGTTTACGGGAGGCCTGAGCAACACGTTCTCCTGGAAGGGCCTTGAACTCAGCGTCTTGTTTACTTTCTCCTACGGCAACCAGCTGTACGAATACCTCACCGGCGGCCTGCGCCTCGGCAACGGTATCTGGCCGGCGCTCCGCACCGCTGTCGAGTCCCGCTGGACGGGTCCCGGCACCACGAACGAGAACCCGCGTGCCCTGTACAACGGACAGTGGAACAATACGAAGTTCATCAACAGCCGCTTCATCCACGACGCCTCCTACCTGCGGTGCCGCAACCTGAGCCTGGGCTACACCTTCCCTTACAAGGTCACGGACAAGCTCCGCATCCAGGCCCTCAAACTCTATGTGCAGGTCGACAACCTGTTCCTGCTGTCGCCCTGGCCGTACCTTGATCCTGAGGTATCATCCTACAGTGCGGCGCCGCAGTTCGGCTCCGACTGGATGTCCATCGGCCAGCCGCGTACTTTCACCTTCGGGGTCAACGTTAAATTCTGAGCCTTATGAAGAAAGTTATCATAACCTTATCTGTGATCCTTCTGGCAGCTACATCTTGTCTGAAGATGGATTTCTACCCGCACAATGCCTTCTCGAGGTACAATGTGGGCGAAGAAGAGATGCCGCTGTTCTATTACGGCCTCTACAACTGCAGCCAGTATAAGCCTACCTCCGACGGCTACTATGCCCTCGATATCATGGGCGGCGACCTGGAACGGGCCGGCGGAAGCGCCGGATTTACGCCCGCAGCCCAGGTGCAGGCGCTTGTGATTCCGAATGGCGGATTCATCAACGGGCCCTGGACGGGCTATTATGCATGGCTCTACCAGGTCAACTGCTTCATCGAATCGGCCGGTAAAATGACGCCCGGCGCCGAGCAGGACCTGTATCTGGGAACCGGACACTTTTTCCGCGGCCTGATTTATTACAACCTGACCTCCCGCTGGCGCAGCGTCCCCATTCTCCGGGTGGCGACCAACGAACCGGTGGCCTCCTCTCCCGAGGCTGACTGCTGGGCCTTTGTCGAGGAAGAATTTAAAGCGGCTGTCGACCTGCTGGGCGTGTATGCCGGGGACAATACCTATGTGTCCAAACAGGCGGCCCAGGCCCTGATGGCCCGTACCTGCCTGGCCGAGGGCAAGATGACCGAAGCGGTGCAGTATGCCGAGGCGGTCATCGGTTCCGGCTACTTCTCGCTCGACACGTATGAGAACATCTGGGACAAGGACAAGAGTACCGAGGTCATCTTCGCATATGCCAATACCGGAGCGGACGAGAACGGCATCCAGATGAGTTCGATGTTCCGCGGCTCGCCCAGCTACATTCCGACGTCGGCTTTCGAGCAGGTGGTGTTTACCAACGATGAACGTTACAACTGGCTGCATTATGCCGACGGCCAGTATATTACCTTCAACAAGTATAACACCTACGGCGGTTACGACCCCATCATGGTCACCCGCCTGAGCGAGATGTATCTGATCAGTGCAGAGGCGCAGGGCCGCACGGCAGGCATAGGCCGGCTGAACGAACTGCGCGTCAAGCGGGGCCTGCCGGAGATCGGCGTTCCCGCTACGGACGAAGCTTATATCGACGCCATCCTTGCCGAAAGGCGGCTCGAACTGGCCGGCGAAGGCTTCCGCTGGTTCGACCTGGTCCGTACCGGCCGCTACGAAGCGACGCTCGGACTGGATTCGCGGTACAATGTCCTGCCCATCCCCGAGGAGCAGATCAACCGGAGCAAGGGCGTGCTGAAACAGAATCCTGTCTGGTCAAAAGTGGAGGAATAAGCCATGAAGACAAAAGTTTGGAATTATTTCGTACTGCTTCCCGCCTTGCTGTGGGCCTTTGCCGCCTGCACCAAGAATCAGCCGGAAGACAAGTTCTACCAGCCCGTGAGCGAAGTCGGAAAGGCCGTCCTTGCGGCCGATGAGGTCTACCGGGTCTATACCGATACGACCTTCCTGGTGGCCCCGGGCGTCGAAGAGACCGATGTGCACTTCCAGTGCATGGGCGGCTTCATCGTCCGTGCCTGGATCATCAAGGCCGACCTGAATACGCCGGGTCTGCAGCTGCGTGTCAGCGTTCCTGACGACGTGAAGGAATTCTATCAGTTCAAACAGACGCTGACCGAAATGGCGGATGTGTACAATGCGCCGGGTGGCCGCGTGGCCGCGATGGTCAACGGCGACTTCTGGGATACGGGCATGACCATCCCCCGGGGGCCGGTCCATACCCAGGGGCGGATCCTGAACCAGGTGTTCAACTACACCGACCGGGTGCCCCAGCAGGCGCTCAGCTATATCGCCGTCAAGAACGACGGAACGATGCTGATCGATTTCAAGGACAGCTATTATGCCAACCAGGCTTCCCTCAAAGAGGTGACAGGAGCCGGTGTCGTGCTGGTCAAGGACGGCGCCATTCCGCTGATCCCTTCGAACTGGACGGCCCGCGACCCGCGTACGGCCATCGGTTATGACAAACAGGGACATGTGTATCTGCTGACGGCCGACGGACGCCAGGACTTCTGGTCGTACGGCTTGACCTACGCCGAGTTGTCCTCGATCTTCGTTTCGCTCGGCTGCGACGCCGCGGCGAACCTGGACGGCGGCGGCTCCACGCAGATGCTGATCCGTCATCCTGTGGCCCGGACCTGGATGATCCGCAATTCCCCGTCCGACGGGGCCCAGCGGCCCGTGTACAATGCCTGGATGGTTACCGTGGATGAACCTTAATCGCAACGGAATATGAAAAAGATATTTACACTGATTGTTACGGTTCTCGCCCTCTATGGCTGCACGGCCTCGGACGGCGTGAACGGCGGCCAGGCGCCCGATCCTCACCTGCGTCTGTTCTCCATCGTTCCCGCAACGGGAGAAGTCGGCAGCGCCGCCATCATTTCCGGTATCAATTTTACCGATGCCGTGGTGGTCAAGGTCGGTGAGGCCGTGGCCGAGAAAGTCTCGGTGAGCCCCAACCGCATCCAGATCACGCTTCCCGCCAATGCACCGGGGACCTATCCCATCACCCTGACCAAGGGTGAGGAGACGGCCTCGGGAACGGATTATACTTACGTTGAGGACGGAAAAGCCCCGATGACGCTTGTCAACATGGTCCCTGCCGCCGGTTATGCCGGGACGGAGACGGTGATTTACGGGCAGGGATTCGGCGACGATACCTCCGCCCTGCACGTGTATTTTGACGATGCGGAAGGACAGGTGCTGTCCTCGACGCGCAACATCATTCACGTGAAGGCGCCGGAACACATCGAGGGCGATGCGTTCGTGACCGTCAAGAGCGCGTCCCAGGAAGGCGGTACGCTCCGCTTCACCTACAAGCATGAGCCGGTGTTCCAGCTGCTGGAAATCGCCCCGACTTCGGGTAAGGCCGGTTCCACGGCAGTCATCACCGGCGAGCTCTTCAGCCCCGTGCCGGAGGAGAACATCGTGACCATCAATGGCGTACAGGCTACAGTGGTGGCGGCGACTTCCGAGAAGCTCACCATCACCCTGCCGCAGAATCCGGAGGGAACCTACAGCATCCATCTGAAGGTGGGCGAGAACGAGACCGAGGGCCTGAGCTTTACGTACCTGCCGAAGTCCTGGATTATCAACTACTTCGTGGGTAACGGCAGGAACGAGAATGTCAAGGACGGCATCGGCGTCGCCGCGAGCGTGCACGCTGTGCAGGATATCCACCAGCATCCGTCCGATCCGAACAAACTCTGGATGGTGGTCCGGGGCAAACACTCCATCATGACCGTGGACAAGACCACCGGAGAGGCGAAGACGCTGGTGACGAACGATGTCATCCTGAACAACCTCTGGCAGGGAGAATTCAACTCCCAGGGTGTATTCTACGTCGCCGTCAAGGCCAAGAACCAGATCGCGACCATAACCCAGGAGGGTGTTGCCATGACCTACGCCATTCTCAATGAAGATGGTACGCCGGCAACGACCACCGGACCGATGGACCTCTGCTTCGACGGTGACAACACGATGTTCATCGCCTGCCGCGACCTCAGTCTCGACGGTACGAAGGGCGCCATCCTCAAGGTCGTGGACGGCAAGGTCAAGGCAACCTGGCCGGCTCCGAACATCGGTACCCTCCAGATGGGTCCCGACAAGAAGCTCTACTGGGGTCGCGACGGACAGCTCGACGGCCAGATGTATCTGAACCGGACCGACCCGTCCACGGGCGAGACGGAGCGGATTGCTGGAAACGGCACCATCGCCAATGCCGAGACCTTCACCAACGGCGAGGCGGGCAAGCCGCTCACGGCGACCGTCAACGTGACCCGCGACATCTTCTTCTGCTCCGACGGTGCGATGCTCATCACCGAGCAGGGAACCGGCACGCTCCGCAAGCTCACGCCTGATGAGAGCGGCGACTATGCCAAGGGTACCTTCACGACCATCGCCGGTACGCCCTGGGTCACCTCGGGCACTGCGGCCGGAAGCTATGACGGCTTCCCCGCCCTCGGCGCTTCGCTGAGCTTCTATGTCTATGGCGTATGGGCCGAGCCCGACATGAGTGCCATTTACCTGGCCGACGGCTTCAACTACCGTGTCAATAAACTCGTTATGGAGGACTAAACGATGAAAAGATATCTTGTCTTTCTGATGGCAGTTCTGCTGCTCGCCCTGGGCGCATGCCAGGAGAAATACGTTGCTTCGGTCACCGACCTGCGTCTGGTCCGGGTCGACCCTTCGTCGGGCTATGAGGGGGACCTGATCCGCATCCTGGGCCGGAACTTCTCCACCGCCTTCGGCGAGAACCACGTGTATATCAACGGGGTAGAGGCCAAGATGGTGGAGTTCGACAAGGACCAGCTGACGGTGGTGGCGCCGCCCAATGATCTCGGCACCTATTCGGTGGAGGTCGAGACCCCGCTCGGGCGGGTGTCCCGCGAGGACCTGACCTTCACCTACAAGAAAAAGCCCGCCAAGCTGTACATGGTGACGACCGTCGCCGGAAACGGGTCCAATACGCTCAAGGACGAGATCGGACCCAGCGCCGCGCTCGGGCAGATCGAGGGCCTGGCCTGGGCGCCGGATAAGAGTGCCATCTGGTTCTGCCAGCGCAGCGCCGGCAATGCCGTCCGGACCTACAACCTCTCCACCCAGATGGTGAAGTCGGTCGTGACGGGCATTCCGCTGCCCTGGGGCGGTGACTTCGATGCGGCGGGAGACTTCTACTTCCCGTGCAAGGACGCCAAGAAGGTGTACCGGATTGCCAAAGGCGGCTCCTCTGCCGATGAAGTGACCCTCCCGTCATCGGTCAAGCTCGATGCCCCGATGTATGTCAAGTTCGACTCCAAGGGCAATATGTGGATCGCCAGCCGCGGCAACAATACGGTTTACAAGATCAAGGACGGCGCGCTCGTCAAGGCCTTCACGGGCGACAAGTACTTCCCGGTGGCCCTTGCCGTAGACAGCAAAGACCGGGTGTTCTTTGCCAGCACGCAGGACCGGGGCATCTTCATGATCGACGGCGAGACGGTGACCAAGGTGGCCGGAACGGGCACCAAGCCGACCAAGGACGATTATGAGATTTCGCTCGCGTCCGGTCCGGCCGGGGCGAATATCGGCAATATCGGCGGGATGTACATCACGCCCGACGGTACCCTGTATTATACGGATTACCTGACATTTACCGTGATGAAAATCGTGCCGGACGCCGACGGCAACTATGCGGGCGGCCGGATTTCGATCGTGGCGGGCCTGCCGTTCTCGGCGGCCGTCGTCAACGGCACCACCGACAAGGCGCAGTTCAAGTATCCTTCCGGCATCGTGGTCTCCGACGACGGAAGGAGGATTTACGTGAGCGAGCCGACGGGTTATCTCCTGCGGATGATCGATCTGAGTTGACGGATGTACGACGCCAGGTTCATAGAGCGTCTGAAAAAGGGCGATAAGGAGAGTTTCCGGGAACTGGTCAATTCCGGATACTCTCTTTACCTGTCCTTTGCGCACGCGCTCCTGAAGGATCGGGATGCGGCCAAGGATATCGTGCAGAATGTGTTCTTGAAACTGTATCTGCACCGCGACCGGCTGTCGCCCGATGGGAACCTGCATGCGTTGATTCTCAAGTCGATCCGGTTTGAGGTGGCCAATTATCTGCGATTGGGCTTCAATTACCGTCGTGGGAGCGATATTCCGGAATCCACGGACGATATGACCCCGCTCCAGAGCCTGTATTACGATGAGATTTCCGCGCTGGTGACCGAGGTGCTTGAATCCATGCCGGATCGGCGGCGCGAAGTGTTCGAGATGAGCCGATTCAAAGGGCTCAGCCATGCAGAGATCGCCTCGGCCCTGGGCCTGAGCGTCCGCACCGTCGAGAAGCACCTGGAGCTCGCCATCCGCGAACTCCGCCAGGCCCTTGGCGGCAAGAATGAAATACTTTAAGAGTAAAGAATATGAAAAAGATGTATGAAATGCCTGTGGTTCGGGCAGAAGATTTCCGCCCCGACATGAATTTCATGTTGTCGGGCGACATTGAACCCGGTGTTCCCTCTACCGGTGAGTGGGATGAAAACGAAGGTTAAAAAGAGGTGGGCTATGAAAAAGAATGCATTGATGTTCGCAGTGATGGCAGCAGCTGCCATCGCTTGCTCCGAAAAGAAGGAAATCACTCCCGAAGTACCTGCCCGGCAGTTTATTGACGGCAAGACCGTGCTGTTTGCGACCATGGAACAGACCAAGGCTTCGGTCGACGAAGCCGGCAGTTTCACTTGGGTGGCCGGCGATAAGATTTCGGTGTATACGACCGGCGGGGAATTTGTGGATTTTACCTGCACGGGAATCAAAGACGGAAAGGGTGTGTTTGAGGCCGAAGGCGAAGTGACGGTCGACGAGGTCGCTGCTTATCCTGCCGGCAGCCATTCTTATACGGATGGAATCCTGACGTTCAACTTCCCTTCCGACTACGAGTGGGTGGACGGACAGACGAATGTTCCGCTCGTCGCCCATTTCGATGAAGGCGCAGGAGAGATTTCTTTCCGCCACATCGGTGGTGTGATGAAAATATCCTACAGCGACCTTCCGGTCCGTGCGGCCCAGCTGGTCTTTACCTCGGCCGACAAGCGGATCACCGGCGACTTTACGGTTTCGGCGGCCACAACGTCGGATGCCGTCGCCGAGGCGGAATCCGGCGTAGATGAAGGTAACGTGGTAACCATTCATTTCCCTGAAGAAAAAGGTTCGGCCAAGGTTTTCTATGTCCCGCTTCCGACCGGGGTGTACGATGATATCAAGGTGGCCTTGAAAGACGCAGCCGGCAATGCCGTTCCTTTTGCGGTTACGAAGGCCCACAGTGCCAAGAATACCATCGAACGCCGTACCGTGTTGACGATGCCTGAACTCAAAGGACCCAAGTACGTCGTTACGACGGAACTCGGCGGACCTTCTGTAAAGAATCAGAACGACGGGACCAAGGCCACGGCCGGCGTGAACTCCGTGACCGGACTCTCCTGGGATACCCAGGGCAATCTTTGGTTTACCGACCGCAACCGCCTGCTTCGCTGCTATGGTACGGACGGGAATGTCAAGACGTATCAATCGGCGGCAGCTGAAAATGTAATTTGGGGCATTGCGGTCAATTCTGCCGATGACGTCTTTTACTGTGACAAACCCAATAAGAAGGTTTACAAGAGCGTTGCCCCTTATACCTCTCAGACGCTTCTCTGCACCCTGCCGAATCAGGCAATCTGCAACGCGTTTGATGCTGACGGTAACCTATATGTTACCTGCTGGGATAAGAATGTGTATAAAATCAATACTTCGACGGGTTCTTATGAGGCCATCACCGGTTTGGGCGCAAACCCCAATGGCATCGTCATCAATTCCAAGGGTGAGATCATTGTGACGGGATCCGGCTTCCGCGGCATTGCCCGCCTGAACGGGGACGGCACCAACTCTACGCTGGCCGGCAAGTATGGCGCCAAGGTGACAGATCCCTCCGATGGAGAGGCCGGGAAACCGAAAACAGCGGATGTGGGAAGTTGTTTTGGTGTTTGCGTCGATGAAAATGATTATATCTGGTGGATTGACTATGAATACTGCCGCCTGAGGGTACTCGTCCCGGATGATAACGGCGACTACACCAAGGGTACCGTGACTACGGTAGCCGGTTCGACGATAAAAAACAACGGAGAGAATTATGCGGACGGCACGGGTACGGCCGCCAAGTTCTCCTATACGACCGCCATTGTATACAATCCGGACAAGAAGGAGTTCTTCATTGCCGACGGTGCCTATAACAAGGCCCTCCGCAAGGTAAAAGTGACGTGGTAAGGCGTTGAATCTAACCGTTTGATGGATAATTAATTACGCAAAAGCCTCTATGTAAAAACGCATAGAGGCTTTTGTGTAAGTGGTTATGAGACAGTATGTTAGCCTCTACGAACTGCAGCGGGGCCTTGCACGGTTTACAGGAAATGATTAAATTTACGGTTGTAATATATGCAATTGAGAACCACAAATTGTATTCATCTATGATTTCCAAGATTATCTATATCGCCGGTGTCTTGCTCTACCCTCTGGCCTTGGCAGCCCAGGGCGCCGGGGCCGTGCAGCCCGCGCCCAAGAGCGAGGCGGCGGTCCGGATGCTCCGCGAAAACCCTAACCGGGCGGGCGTCAACGCCCATGTCTACGAATTCATCGGCGAGAAAGACACCCCCGCTCCAAAAGGCTATAAGCTCACCTACCTGGCGCATTATTCCCGACACGGCTCGCGCAATGACTGGCAGCCGGAGCATTACGAGTATGTGATCGGGATGCTCGAGAAGGCGCAGCAGGAGGGAATCCTGAATGAGAACGGGGCGTACCTTCTGGAAAAAACCCGCGGCGTGCTTAAGGAGCATGGCGGGATGAACGGCCATCTGACCCGCCGCGGCGAGTGGGAGCAGCGGGAACTCTCCCGCCGGATCTACACGCGTTACAAACCCATCTTCAAGAAAGGCAGCAAGTACGTCCGGGTCGAGAGCACGACTGTACCGCGGACCCTGGTGAGCATGACCTGTTTCGTGAGCGAGCTCTCCCGCCTGCAGAAGGACCTCAGCTTCACCATCGACACGGGCGAGAAGTATATGGACCTGCTCAACAATAGCTGCTCCAAGGAGCACAAAGCCGCGTCGCAGAAGCTGCTGGACTCCCTCCGTACGCACACCACCAATGACAACGAGGCTATCTACACGACACTTTTCACCGATTCGGTGAAGGCCCGGAGCATCGTGACGGATCCGGAGAAGTTCCAGAAGTATATCTTCTACACGGCCCGGATCTCGGAGTCGGCCGGCGTGGCCGACGACCTGTGGCGCTTCCTCCCGGAGGATGTGATTTACCGCTGGTGGGACTGGTTCAACCGCGAGCTGTACATTCGCCAGAGCAATTCCGTGGAGTTCGGCCCCGAGCGCATGAAGCGGACCGAGCCGCTGGTGCGGGAAATCGTTTCGCATGCCGACGAGGCCCTTTCGGACGGAAGGGTGGCAGCGGACTTGTATTATGGTCACGATTATCCGGTGATGGCGCTTGCAGGCTATTTCGCCCTCGAAGGCCCCGGCGACCGGATGACCTTCGACGAAATCCCTTACAAGTACTGCAATCCGCGCTATGTGATGATGGCCATGAACATCCAGTGGGTGCTGTGCCGCAACAGGCAGGGCGACACGCTTTGCAAGATCGTCTACAACGGCGAAGAGATGCGCATCCGCGGCCTGCAGCCCGTCTCCGGCCCCTGGTACCGGTGGGGAGATGTCAAGGAGATTGTTCTTTTTGACCAATAATTGCCAATTCGTTTCGCGCGAGAAGCGTAACTCGCTATCTGTCAGCCACTTAATAAGTGTGTAAGGCCCTGTTTGGAGTATCCTGTCCGCATAAATGCCTGTCAGTCAGAGTAATGCGATTTTTAGCAAAAAAATTTCAAAAAAAATTTGCTAGTTCAGAAAAAAGTAGTACCTTTGCAATCCCGTTCGGAGAC
>CAMUZW010000078.1 GCA_947165305.1 uncultured Bacteroidales bacterium | reverse complement strand
CGACCACGAGCTGCCTTCCGTCCGCGCGGGCAATCCTCAGCGCATCGTGGATGCGCGGCAACTCCTTCTGCTCCTGGCCCTCCAGGTCGAAATGCACATCGACCACCGGCCCTATTATCTGCGAAATACGTCCCTTGAGCTCAGACATATCAGTTCAGGTTTTTGCTTAAAGTACAAATATAGTCAAAAAAACTCCTAGGAACAAAAAAACGTCCATCAAGTGAGCGTTGCCGCCCATTCCCGGAAGCTGAACTCAGGTCCTTACTGTCCGACCTTTGTGGGGTCGGCGGGACGCAAAAAGGCGGCCGGGGGGAATCCGGCCGGACGCAAAAAAGCCGGCCGAGGGGGAACCCGGGCCGGCTTTTCAGGGGGGCGAGGCTGTTAGCGGAGCTTCTTGTAGCCGTAGCGGGCCTCTTCGCCGAGATCGAGCTCGATCTTCATCAGGCGGTTGTACTTCGCGATGCGGTCGGTGCGGCTGAGGGAACCGGTCTTGATCTGGCCGCTGTTGGTTGCGACAGCGATGTCAGCGATGGTGGTGTCCTCGGTCTCGCCGGAGCGGTGGGAGGTGACGGTGGTGTAGCCGTGACGGTGGGCCATCTCGATGGCGTCGAGGGTCTCGGTGAGGGAACCGATCTGGTTGACCTTGATGAGGATGGAGTTGCCTGCACCCATTTCAATACCCTTCTGGAGATACTTGACGTTGGTGACGAAGAGGTCGTCGCCGACGAGCTGGCAGCGGTCGCCGATGGCCTTGGTGAGCTTCACCCAGCCTTCCCAGTCTTCCTCGCTGAGGCCGTCCTCGATGGAGTCGATCGGGTACTTGGTGATGAGCTGCTTGAGGTAAGCGATCTGCTGGTCGGAAGAGAGCTTGCGGCCGCGCGGGTCTTTCTTCTTGCCGTCCTTGAGCTGCTTGTAGTCATAGTAGAACTTGCCGTCCTCGCCCTTGAAGCAGAACTCGGAAGCAGCGCAGTCCATGGCGATGGTGACGTCCTTGCCCGGCTTGTAACCGGCCTTCTCGATGGCTTCGATGATGCAGTCGAGGGCGTCGTTGATGCCTTTGAGCTTGGGGGCGAAACCACCCTCGTCGCCGACGGCGGTGGAGAGGCCGCGGCCCTTGAGCACTTTCTGGAGGGCGTGGAAGACCTCGGCGCCGATGCGGACGGCCTCAGCCTCGGAGGAGGCGCCGACCGGACGGATCATGAACTCCTGGAACGCGATGGGGGCGTCGGAGTGGGCGCCGCCGTTGATGATGTTCATCATCGGGACGGGAAGCACATACGTGTTGGTGCCGCCGATATATCTGTAGAGGGGAATCTGAAGCTCCGCGGCAGCGGCCTTCGCGACAGCGAGAGAAACGCCGAGGATGGCGTTGGCGCCTAGGTTGGACTTGGTGGGGGTGCCGTCAAGCTCGATCATCGTCTTGTCGATGAGGCGCTGGTCGGTCGCGTCCATGCCGACGATGGCCGGAGCGATCTTCTCGTTGATGTTCTCGACCGCCTTGAGGACGCCCTTGCCGCCGTAGCGCTTGGGATCGCCGTCGCGGAGTTCGAGCGCTTCGTTCTCACCGGTGGATGCACCGGACGGAACGGCTGCGGTACCTACGAAACCCGAATCCAGGATAACTTCTGCTTCAATGGTAGGGTTGCCTCTCGAATCGAGGATTTCCCTGCCGGTAACTGATACGATTTGCATAATTTTATTTGAGTTAAAAAGTTTTGCCTTACAAAGCGACGCAAATTTACAAAAAATCCTGAAGAATACAAAGTTCAGCGCAGGTACTGCTTGAAGAAACCCCAGATTTCGCGGCAGGTGTCGAGGTCGTTCAGGGCCCACGAATGCTTGCCGCCTTCTACTTCATAGAGACGGACCTCCGTGCCGCCCGTATAAGTATGCAGGATGACCTTGTTGGCACCGGCGCTCCAGAGCGGAAGCGTCTCGGTCCGCTCCCCGGTGCAGCCGTTCTGCTTCACGATGGCCGCGACGGCTTCCGGGACGCCCATATAGCCGCCCCAGCCGTACTGGCCCGTCGGGTCGCCCTCCCAGCGGGAGGTCTTGTCGGCGGTACCGTGGATCTCCATGAAGGGGACCGGTCGCTTGCCCTTCTTGCCGTCATAGAGCCATTTCATCGTAAGGCCCGCCACGGAAGCGAGCGCCGAGAAGGTCCTGTCGGGGGAATAGGCCAGCAGGTAGCACATCTCCCCGCCGTTGGACATACCCGTGAGGAAGGTGTTCTCCGGACTCAGTTCGAATTCTTTCTGCAACTGCTTCGCGAGCGTGGTCACCAGGGCGACGTCGTCGTCCTCGAGGTCTTGCTGGCTGGGATACCCGACATTCCAGCCGGTCTTGCCGACGCTGTTGGCGCGGCCCTGCGGGTAGCAGACGGCGAAGCCTTCTTCCCGGGCCACGTACATCATCTCGGGCCGGTAGTCCTTCGCCTTCCCGCCATATCCGTGCAGGACCATTACCAGCGGGACATTCTTGCGGCCGCCCGGGGGCAGGTAAAGCCAGTATTCCCGCTCGCGGCCGTCATAGGTAAATGTGTACCGGTCCGCATAAGGCTGCGGGGCCATCCGGATGAGCATGATGCCGGCGCAGGATTTCTGCGAAGCGGCGTATTCGGCGACGCTCCTGCTGTCTATGATGACTTTCTTGGCGGCGGAGGAGGCGTGGATGAAGCTGACCTTTTCGTTGTGGATCGTGACGATGCCCACGTGGGAGATGTCGAGGCCGGCGGTGTAAGGCACGAAGCAGACGATGTCACCGGGCATGAATTCCATCTCCAGCGAACGGATATCCGACTTCGGGATATACATCAGAGGCTTTTTGTTGAGCTCCTTCTCCACTTCGCGGATGGCGTTGACGTCCTTCATGAGGGGATAGCGGTCGGGATGGGTGCTCATGTAATTGACGGGATGATTGTCGAAGGACACGCCGTCGAGCAGCGGGGTCAGGTCTTCGAGAAGGTTCCGCTTCTCGCCCTTCCGGATCCACTCGCTCGTGTAATGGATGCGGTCCGTATAGGATCCGGCCACGCCGTCGCGGTAACGGCTCTGCAGGATTTTGTTGCAGAGGTCGCGCCAGTGCGTCCGTCCTTCCTGCGCACAGAGCACAAGGTTAAAACAGGTCTCGACGAAGAGGATGCAGTCCGTGCGGGTGAGGTTGACGGTGAGAGTCTCTTCGCCGCTCTGGTCAAGCGTGCCGGCGACATAGGGCGTGCCGAGCAGCTGTTTTGCGGCGGATTCCAGCATTTCGCCGGAGCGGAGATCCTTCTCGGCGGCCAGTTTCTGAAGGATGGTTTCGGCCAGGACGCTGTCCCGGGGGGTGAATCGCACCTGCGCGGCCGCTGAAACCGAAAGCAGGAGCGCGGCTGCAAGACAGGCGGATAGGATTAAACAGAACTTTTTCATATTGCAAAAATAACAAAAAAGTCGTTTTCCCGGAAAAATGCTTAAATTTGTAGAATAATTTTAGATCGCTTGCGATGACAGGAAAGATATCCCAGATTGTCGGCCCGGTGGTCGATGTTCATTTTGAAAGACCGGCCGGGGGCGGAGATGCGCTCCCGAAGATCCGTGAAGCGCTGGAAATCCGGCGGCCGGACGGGCGGACGCTCGTCGTCGAGGTGCAGCAACATATCGGTGAAGATACCGTCCGGACCGTCGCCATGGATTCGACCGACGGCCTGAGCCGCGGTCTGGAGGCCGTCGCGACGGGCGCTCCCATTTCGATGCCGGTCGGCGCCGCCATCCGCGGACGCGTGATGAATGTGGTCGGCGAGACCATCGACGGCATGGAGCAGGTCTCCCGTTCCAAGACCCTCCCGATCCACCGCGAGCCCCCCAAATTCGAAGAACTCACCACCTCCCAGGAGGTGCTCACGACCGGTATCAAGGTCATCGACCTGCTGGAGCCTTACCTCAAGGGCGGCAAGATCGGCCTTTTCGGCGGCGCAGGCGTTGGCAAGACGGTTCTCATCAAGGAGCTGATCAACAACATCGCCAAGGCCCACAACGGCTTCTCCATTTTCGCCGGCGTCGGCGAGCGTACGCGTGAAGGCAACGACCTGCTGCGCGAGATGATCGAATCGAACGTCATCCGTTACGGCGAAGCTTTCAAAAAAGCGATGGAAGAAGGCCGCTGGGACCTCTCGCTGGTCGACAGGGAAGAGCTGGAGAAGTCGCAGGTCTCGATGGTATTCGGCCAGATGAACGAGCCGCCGGGCGCCCGCAGCAGCGTGGCCCTGAGCGGCCTTACCCTTGCCGAGGCATTCCGCGACAGCGACAACCCGTCCGACCCGAAGGACATCCTGCTCTTTATCGACAATATCTTCCGTTTCACCCAGGCGGGCAGCGAGGTGTCGGCCCTTCTCGGCCGTATGCCTTCCGCCGTGGGCTACCAGCCTACGCTGGCGACGGAAATGGGCCAGATGCAGGAGCGCATCACTTCTACGAAGAACGGTTCCATCACGTCGGTCCAGGCGGTCTACGTCCCGGCGGACGACCTCACCGACCCGGCCCCTGCGACGACCTTCTCGCACCTTGACGCCACGACGGTCCTCAGCCGCAAGATCACCGAGCTCGGTATCTATCCGGCCGTCGATCCGCTCGAGTCCACTTCCCGGATCCTCGACCCGAACATCGTCGGCAAGGCCCATTACGATACGGCGCAGCGCGTCAAGCAGATCCTCCAGCGCAACAAAGAGCTCCAGGATATCATCGCCATCCTCGGTATGGACGAACTCTCCGACGAAGACAAGATCACGGTCAACCGCGCCCGGCGCGTGCAGCGCTTCCTTTCGCAGCCGTTCTTCGTGGCGGAGCAGTTTACCGGCGTTCCCGGCGTGATGGTCGACATCGAAGACACCATCAAGGGATTCAACATGATCCTCGACGGCGAAGTCGATTATCTGCCGGAGCAGGCCTTCCTCAATGTGGGCACCATCGAAGATGCCATCAAGAAGGGCGAGGCCATCCTCGCGCAGGCAAAGGCATAGGTCATGGCGGAGATCCGGCTTCTCATACTTTCTCCCGAAGAGACCCTGCTCGACACGGCGGTGGACGCCGTGACGCTGCCCGGGTCGCTGAGCCCGTTCGAAGTGCTCCCGGGGCACGCCCCGATCATCACCTCGCTGGAACGCGGGGCGATTACCTGGCGTTCCGGTACGGAGGAGGGCAAGGTGGAGATCGCTTCCGGATTTGTGGAAGTAAAAGATAACCAGGTTGTCGTGGCGGCAGAGAAATGAAACGCTGGATCCTCATACTGGCCGGCCTGCTGGCCGGAATTTCCCTCTTCGCGCACGGGGAGGAAGGGGATGTCCGGATCGCCGATGTCATCTTCGAGCACGTCGGAGATGCGTATGAGTGGCACATCGTCACCTGGAAAGACCATCCCGTTGCCATCCATCTTCCCGTCATCGTGCGGAGCCGCACGTCGGGCTGGCACGTCTTCTCGTCGAAGCGGCTGGAGCACGGGGCCGTCTACGAAGGATTCAGCATCGCGCCGGACGATCCTTACGAAGGCAAGGTCGTCGAGACGGTGGACGGCGAAAGAGTCCGTCCGCTGGACATTTCCATCACCAAGAACGTGCTGTCGCTGATGATGTCGGCCGTGCTGCTGGCGGTCATCGTGTTGCTGACGGCCCGGTGGTATCGCCGGCACGACGCCCTGGAAGAGGCCCCGAAAGGCCTCGCCGCCGCCGTGGAGCCGCTGGTGATGATGGTCCACAATATGGCGAAGGAGAACATCGGGGAGGACTACCGGCGCTATTCGCCCTTCCTCTGCACGGCCTTCTTCTTTATCCTGCTGAACAATTTCATGGGGATCATCCCCTTCTTCCCCGGCGGGGCCAACCTCACCGGCAATATCGCCGTCACGATGGTGCTGGCGCTCTGCACCTTCTTCACGGTCAACCTGTTCGGTACGAAGCATTACTACAAAGACATCTTCTGGCCCGACGTGCCGGGCTTCCTCAAGCCCATCATGCCCGTCATAGAGGTGTTCAGCGCCCTGGTGAAGCCCATTTCGCTGACGATCCGTCTGTTCGCCAACATGCTGGCCGGGCACATCATGATCCTCTGCATCGTCTGCATCATCTTCGCGATGGCGAAGTACGGCCCCGCGATGACCGGCTCGATGACTTTCGTCTCGGTGCTGTTCGGCCTCTTCCTCGACCTGCTGGAGTGCCTGGTGGCCTTTATCCAGGCCTATGTGTTCACGATGCTCTCGTCCATTTATATCGGACTTTCGCGCGCTAAGGAATAAACAATCAAACTTTTTATAATTATGGTATTAGCAGTTATTCTTCAAGCAGTCGCAGGCGCCGCCCTCGGTAAGGTCGGAGCCGCGCTCGGAGCCGCCGTCGCAGCCATCGCGGCCGCCATCGGCATTGGCAAAATCGGGAAATCCACGATGGAGGGAATCGCCCGCCAGCCCGAATCCGCCGGCAACATGCGGACCAGCATGATCATCGCCGCCGGTATGATTGAGGGCGCGGCCCTGTTCGCCATCATCGTCTGCTTCCTTACGCTGATTCTGTAATCCATGAGCCTCTTCACACCGGACTTGGGCCTTCTGTTCTGGATGGTCATCATCTTCGGTCTCCTCTTCTTCATCCTGGCGAAGTGGGGCTTCCCGCTCATTACCTCCATGGTAGACAAGCGGAGTGCCGCCATTGACAAGTCGCTGCAGGAGGCGAAGGAGGTCGAGGAGCGGATGGGCGCGATGACCGCCGAGCACGAACGGATGCTGGCCGAGACCCGCAAGGAGCAGAGTGTCCTTCTCAAGGAGGCCTCCGAGACCCGGAAGGCCATCATCGAGCAGTCCAGGGCGGAAGCCCGGGAGGAGGCCGAGAAGATCCTCGCGGAAGCCCGTGTAAGGATTGCGGCCGAGAAGGAGAGTGCCCTGCGGGACATCCGCCGCGAGGTCGCGATGCTCTCCGTGGGCGTCGCGGAGAAAATTCTCCGCAAGGACCTCTCCGAGGAAGAAACAGAAGCGGATTACCTGGCCGCACTCGTCGATGAGGCGGCCCGTCAGGAACCCGGCAAGACCCTGAATTAATGGATTTAGGCCTCATAGCATCCCGGTACGCCAGTGCCTTGTTCCGTTTTGCGACGGAGCAGGGGAGTGCCGACACCGTATACGGCGAAAGCGTCCGCCTGCTGGATGCTTTTGCTTCCGTACCCGGTCTGTGGGATGCCATGGCCGACGGCGTGATGGTCGGGGAGGAGACCAGGCTGGCCCTGGTCCGTTCCGCTCTGGGCGGGGCGGTTTCCCCGGTAATGGAGCGCTTTGTCCGCCTGCTCTCCGCCAAGGGACGGACGGACTGCATCCGGCTGATCTTCCAGGATTATGCGGATTTGTATTACCGGGAGAAGGGGATCCTGCGTGTCCGGCTCGTGACACCCCGGGACCCTTCGCCGAAGCTGCTTTCATCCCTCCGGTCCCTGATCCGGAAACGTACCGGACGGGAAGCGGACATTCAGGTCGCGGTGGATCCGGACCTGATCGGCGGGTTCGTGCTGGACCTCGGCGATGAGATGCTGGATGCATCGGTCGCCTCCCAGCTCGAGAAGATCCGCCGCACTTTGACAGACAAGAACAGGAGAATCGTATGAGTAACGAAACGATCAAACCCGGTGAAGTGTCCGAGGTGCTGCTTCAGCAGCTGAGGGACATCGACACCGGATTGCATTTTGAGGAGACCGGCAAAGTCCTGCAGGTCAGCGACGGCGTCGTCCGTATCTATGGCCTCAAGGGTGCCGAATCCGGCGAACTGCTCGAATTCCCCTCGGGGGAAATGGCCGTGGTGATGAACCTGGAGCCGGACAATGTGGGCGCCGTGCTGATGGGCCCTTCCGAGGACATCAGCGAAGGAATGCCCGTCCGCCGCACCGGCCGGATTGCCTCCATTGACGTAGGAGAGCAGATGCTCGGCCGCGTGGTGGATCCGCTCGGACATCCGCTGGACGGCCTGGGCCCCGTCGAAGGGGAACTGGTCCGGATGCCGCTGGAGCGCAAGGCGCCCGGCGTCATCTTCCGCCAGCCGGTGACGGAGCCGCTCCAGACCGGCCTCAAGGCCATCGATGCCATGATTCCGATCGGCCGCGGACAGCGCGAGCTCATCATCGGCGACCGCCAGACGGGCAAGACCGCCATCGCCATCGACACCATCATCAACCAGCGCTCCTGTTACGAAGCGGGCGATCCGGTCTACTGCATCTATGTCGCCGTAGGCCAGAAGGGTTCGACCGTGGCCAGCATCGTCAATACCCTCCGCGAGAAGGGCGCGATGCCGTATACGGTCGTCGTGGCCGCCACGGCGGCGGATCCGGCGGCCCTTCAGTATTACGCCCCTTTTGCCGGTGCGGCCATCGGGGAGTATTTCCGCGACACGGGCCGGCATGCGCTCGTGGTGTATGACGACCTGTCGAAGCAGGCCGTCGCCTATCGCGAGGTGTCCCTGATCCTCCGGCGCCCTTCGGGCCGTGAGGCATATCCTGGCGATATCTTCTACCTGCATTCCAGGCTGCTGGAGCGAGCGGCCAAGATCATCGGCCAGCAGGAAGTCGCAGAGCAGATGAACGACCTTCCCGAGACCTTGAAAGGCAAGGTGAAGGCGGGCGGCTCGCTGACGGCCCTGCCGATCATCGAGACCCAGGCGGGCGATGTGTCGGCCTATATCCCGACGAATGTGATTTCGATCACCGACGGCCAGATCTACCTTGAGACAGACCTCTTCAACCGGGGCGTCCGTCCGGCCATCAACGTGGGTATTTCCGTATCCCGCGTCGGCGGAAGCGCCCAGGTCAAGAGCATGAAGAAGGTGGCGGGAACGCTCAAGATCGACCAGGCGCAATATGCCGAGCTGGAGGCGTTCTCCAAATTCTCGTCCGACATGGACAAAGTGACCGCCATGGCCCTCGACAAGGGCCGCAAGAACAGCCGTCTGCTGATCCAGCCCCAGTACAGCCCGATGCCGGTCGGCGAGCAGGTAGCCGTGCTTTACTGCGGTACGCACGCCCTGATGAAGGACATTGCCATCCATGATGTTCCGGCCTTCCAGGAAGCCTTCCTCGACCGGATGCGCGCGGCGCACAAGGAGGATGTCCTCGCGCCGCTTGCGGCCGGGAAGATGACGGAGGAGATTGCCGCGATCCTGGAAAAAGAAGCCGCATCGGTCATCCTTGCCATGAAGTAATATGCCCCTCAAGGAGATCAAAACCCGGATCGGGTCCGTCAAGGGAACCCTCAAGATCACTTCCGCGATGAAGCTGGTCGCGTCGGCCAAGCTGCACAAGGCGCAGCAGGCCGTCGCCGGGATGCTTCCGTATCAGCAGACCCTGTACCGGATGCTGGGCACGGTGAGCGGCGGTGCCGTCCTGACGTCCGGCGCCGGTAAGGACGTCTCCTCCGAACAGGAAGACCGGCAGCCCCGGATCGCCGTGATTGCCGTCTCCTCCAACTCCTCGCTCTGCGGCGGTTTCAACGCCAATGTCGTCCGGAAGGTATTGGAAACACTTTCTGAGTACCGGGAAGCCGGGATCCCCGACAGCCAGGTCACCGTGATTCCGGTCGGCCGGAAGATGGCCGACGCCCTGCGGCGGATCGGCCGCTCCGCCGAGACGGATGCCAAACTCATCGACAATCCGGCCTTCGCGCCCGCCGCGGCCTTCGCCGACAAGATCATCGGTCTGTTCGAGGACGGACGGTACGACCGCGTCGAACTCATCTACAATCATTTTGTCTCCACGGCTTCCCAGGTCCCCGTACGGGAGACCTGGCTGCCCTTCACCGTCGATCCGCGTCCTTCCGAATCCTTGCGTCATTCCGGGCTTGTCCCGGAATCTTCCGACCGCCTCTGGCTCTTCGAGCCCTCGCGGGCCGAGCTGACCGCCCAGCTGCTGCCCAAGCTGATGCGGCTCAAGATCTATACGATGCTCCTCGACAGCGCCGCCGCCGAACATGCCGCGCGGACCGTCGCCATGCAGACGGCTACCGACAACGGCGAGGATATCCTCGAAGAACTCACCCTCGAATACAACAAAGGCCGCCAGCAGAAGATTACTTCCGAAATTCTCGATATTATCGGCGGATCCATGCAGGGATAGGGCTTTTTGGCACGGGAGTTGCAGATAAAAAAGACGAGACATAAATATTGATACAGTATATTTTCCCGAAGTCCGTCGTGAGACCTGCTTCGGGAATTTTTTTGTTCGAAGGGAATTTTTATCTTTGCAATAAGAAACGTTTTTGCGCTATGACTTTTGTAATGATTGTGGAGTTGCTGATTGTCCTGGCGGCTCTCTATGTGGGTTCCAGGTACGGCAGTCTCGCCCTCGGAGCCATTTCCGGCATCGGCCTCGCCATCCTTGTATTCGGCTTCGGCCTCGAGCCCGGCAAGCCCCCGACAGATGTCATCTATATCATCATTGCGGCCGTAACCTGCGCGGGTACCCTGCAGGCGTCCGGCGGTATGGACTGGATGATCCAGATTGCCGAGAAGATGCTCCGCAAGCATC
>CAMUZW010000077.1 GCA_947165305.1 uncultured Bacteroidales bacterium | reverse complement strand
GTCATCACAAGCGGCTTGCCGTTCATCGTAAACCTGGGAAGTTCCCAAAGATCGTCCCAGAGGAATATATTGGCGTACAGATAACGCGTGCCGTCACTGCCGGGATAGGTCCCGGGCGCAAAGACCTGCATCTGATAGCTCTCGTCCAGCGGCTGGCCGGTGCGGCGCATAATAGCCCGGCCATTCTCATAATCCCAGTCACGCCAGGTATACGGAGGAGGAGTGGCAGGCCCGCCGTGAGAGCCGGACAAGGTGCCCGTCTGGTAATAAATGGGTTTAAAATGCCACTTAAAATTGCCGCCGTCATAGTCGAAGACGATATAGCCGCGCGGCGTTCCGTTGCTGCCCAGATACTCGTTGGTCCACAGATCGCCCGTCACGCGCGTCACGCTGTGGGACTCAATGACGGGATCGGCCTTGTTGACATAATTCATCGAAGAATGTACGTGGCCCGCCCAGTGAATCACCTTCGCATAGTGGGAAAGCAACAGTTTGTAGTCTCTGAAATGCCGGGAGCCCGAACGCTCATTACCGCCGATGCTGCGGAACATCGGGCTGTGGGCGCAGACCATGATCTTCCTGTCGGTGGGGACATATTTCAGGTCTTCCTGCATCCACTCCCAGATATCGTCCCGGAGACCGTCGTTGCAGGAGTCGCTGAATGTACCGTCGGTATTCTGCGGGCAGATCATGTTGTCGAGCACGAGAATATGGAAGTCTCCCAGATTAAAACTATAGTTGACCGGTCCCAGAATCGCTTCGAACGGCCGGGCCGCCTCACGTTCGTCTGTCCCGGCAGGGTACTTCGTATCGGAATCGTGATCGTGGTTGCCGATGACGTTGTAATTGCGGATTCCGGTCGAGGCAAGGCCGTTTTTGTGCGACGGGAGGAGTGAGAGGTTGCGGTGAACGATATCGCCGAGGCCGATGCCGTAGACCGGACGGCCGGTGAGCTTGCTCCCGACATACTCCTTCATATCCTTGTACATATCATTGCAGCAATCGAGCGAATGATAGCCCATATTGTCCCAGCCGGCGGTTCTGGAGCGCGGCTGCGGATCCGCATAGATGATGATCGAGAAGCGGTCCGGCCGGTCGATTTTCTCCAGCGTGAACTTGACATTCAGGTATTTATCACCCGTCTTAGCCAGATCCTTGAGGAACTTCCAGAAAACCGGCGTACCGTCCACGAGCGGAGCACTGTACTCCGACGGGGTCGAGACATATACATAATCGGTCCGCGAAAGGTCCGCCTCCAGGCCCCACTCCCCTTTTGAATTGGTCTTGGTGCAGTGAAGGCCGTCCGAGACGACGACACCTTCGAGGGGCGTCCCCGATGTAGACACGACCGTGCCCTGAATATTCCCGGTGATAACTTCGGGATCGGGCTTGGGCTTGTCGCCCCCGCCCGAAGGATCTTTTTTACAGGAAACGGCAACCGCCGCGATGACGGCTGCCGCCCATAGCAGTTTTCTAATTTCCATTCCAGTAAGTTATTTCAGTGACCGAAGCAGGCGTTCCGGCGCCGACAACCATCTCGGACAGATTGTTCTCGGAGATGGGGACCGATTTGATGGAGCCGCCGAACTTGCAGGAGGATACCGTGGTTTGCTCTGTCGCACAGCCGACGATGCCCCCCAGCTGGCTGACCACCGGCGTAGAAGTCGTACTGCGGCTCTCCATGTTTCCATAATACGAGCATCCGCTGACAGTCACATCATCAGAGCCATACGCGCGGGCCAGGATGCCGCCTCCGTCCGCTGACTGGGCCGAGCCGGCCATGCTGGCGTAGATGTCGCCCTTGACCGTACAACCGCTGATCGAACCCTTTCCGAGTACGCCGGCGATACCGCCTTTGTAGGACGCCTGGTTATCCTTCGCATCGGACTTCCAGACAGAGTTCCCTTCCCAGGAGCAGTTGGAGATCTCCGCATCATAGGCAAAGCCGACCATTCCGCCGATGAATCCGCGGTAAGCGGTCAGATTGCCCCTCGCGGTACAGTTACTGACCTTCAGGTGCATCTCCTCGAATGTCTTGTTATAGTTGAAGGCGCCGATCATTCCGCCGGTAGCAAGTGCGGTGCGAAGTTCGCTGGAATAACTTTCGAGCCAGTGATTGGAGTAGAAGTTATTCGTGAGCGGGAAGAGATTGCTGCACTTTTCGAATTCCATATTTCCGCCGAAGCCCAGTCCGGCGATACCGCCCATGATGACAGAATAGGCATTGGACTTGCCGCTATAGTCGCCGCCGGTCTTCGCGCCGAGTTCCGCCTGGTTCACACAATTCTTGAAGGTCGCCGGGCCGTTGAGGAGGCCGGCCATACCGCCCACGCAGGTACGGCGGACACTGATTGCGGTCGAGGTACTATAGTTGATGGAAATCGTCCCCTGATTGGTGACGCCGTCCATTGCAACGCCGGCAGCGGGATTGTCGAGGTCGCATCCGCCCAGGAAACCGCCGATACAGAGATACATCGCGGTACGGGCCTCGGCGTAATTCAGCTTGATATTGGTCAGCGACGTGTAGCCGGCGATGTTCAGGGAAGCGTCGCTCCCAAGATATCCGACCATTCCGCCGATATAATGACGGGCGACCGTACTGGTGCCGAACTTAAGGATATCGATCGTTCCCGAGATGACGGACTTGTCGGAAGTTTCGTCAAAGGTCCTCGTCCCTTCCACTCTGGCATAGAGGCCGCCGACAAACATGTTGATAGAAGAGCCGTTCAGCGTCACCGTCCCGAGGAACGAGTTGTCAGTTGCCTTGATGTCGTTCTCCAGGAAAGGAAGGATGCCGGCAACGCGAATGACCGCGCCGGTAAGGCACTTGACTTCGCCGCTGAATTCATTGCGGGAGACCGTTCCGGCTTCGCCCGCGATGCCGCCGGCATAGACCGTCAGCGATGTAGAAGCGGACGTAAGACTGATCGCTCCATCGGTCCGGCAATTGAGGACCCGGGTCGTCGCATCCCCCATGCCGAGAATTCCGCCGAGATAGGCTTCACCCGGCGAACTGGCCGTCTGTGCAAAATCCAGGGCGCCGGAGTAGGTGCAGGCCGTGAAGGTCGAGTTCTCGGCCTTGTCGGCGATGCCGCCCACCGCCATGCCCGTTTCAAGAGTTCCGGTGAGATAGATCGTGGAACTCGCGCCGATGGTGAGATTGTTGACCGAAGCATCCTTGCAGACATGGAAGAATCCGCCCTTGGCCTTCTTGAGGTTCAGGATGGAATGGCCGTCGCCATTGAACGAACCGGTGAAGGGATGCTCCTCGGTTCCGATACCGTCCCAGAGCGTCACATCAGACATATCAATATCGTCTTTGAGCATCACGACGCCTTCCGTCTCCCAGTCGGCCGTGGATTCACCGAGCGCGACGGCTTCGGCGAAACGCTGCACGCCGGCCGCCGTCACGAGTCCGTGCGCAGGCACATAATCCTGAAGGACGGGAGGAAGCGTAACCGTTGAGAAGGACGCATTCGTAAGCGTCATTGAAATATCGCTCAAACGCGTTTCGGAGCAGTCGCTGAAGTTCTCGGTCAGGGTCACCGTCACGGTGACGGTGCCGTCACCATTGGGCGTCGCCTCGGCTGTCGCATAATCCGGCACGTTGAACTGCCCGATGATAAACTCGGGCGCCAGGAATGTCAGAACCGCACTTCCTTCTCCCGTGAAGAAGATAGCATGATCCACATACGAAAGGTCGGTACCGAACTGCGCCACGGCGATCTGGTCCGTTTCCCCGTCTGCGGAGCTCAACCGAAGGGTCCCGTAACGGGTATCCCCTCCATTGTCCGCGACCGAGATCGTCAAATGCGTAGTGGCGTAACCGTCAGATACTTCAGTGGAACCAGCCGAGGCGGAAAGCCAGTCATTCTCTTCGATCTCCCATTCCACGCTCTCCGGCGTCGTGATATCGACGTCATAACTGCCGCCTTCCTTGCCGGCGACAAAGTACGGCTGGCTGATGATAAACGCGCTGCCGTTCTGCGTCACGCGGATCTTGAAGCCGCGAAAAGCGCCCGCCACGAAGGTCAGGGTCGCCGCATCCCGGGCCTCGAAGTCTTCGTTGGCGGCGATTTCAAGGGTGAAGCTGCCGGAGCCCTGATGCTCCTCGCTGCGGACGACGCACCAGTTGCGGTCCGATTCGACGTTCCACTTGAGATACTCGTTATTGAGCGCGACATCAATGGTCCTGACCGCAGCCTTGGAGGTGAAAGCGACATTCTCGATCTCGCTTCCTTCGGAGCTGTATGTCACCTCAAGGTCGGTGACAGGACGGCTTTTCAGGATTTCCTCATCGGAAAGGGCCTTCTCGCTGCAGGAGACCAGGGCCAGGGTGAGGATTGCCGAAATAATATATAACTTTTTCATATGCATACGAGATTATTGTCTTCCTTTGAGCCGGTTGGCCTGGGATTCGGCTGTTGAAGCCCACCAGACATCCGTCTGAATATTGTTGGTCCCGCCCAGCCAGCGGTCAAGCGCTTCCTGGTAGGTAACCACGTTACGGTACCGCTCGTCAGCGGGATAGCGGAGGCGCGTCGGGAGAATACATTTGTTCTCCGCGGCGGGGCCGTTGGTCTTGAGAAGCGGATAGCCGGTGCGGCGGTAGTCGCACCAGGACTCGATGCCGACGAAGAAGGTCGAAATCCATTTCTCGGTGAGGATGGCTTCGAGGGCATTGCCGGAGTTGAAAGAACTCCCGCTGAACTGCTCCCCGTTCAAGACGTAATTGACATAATCAATCACTTCGGGCGACTCGCTGTCGAGATCGCTACGCCATTCGAGGATATTCTCGGTGACACCCCTTTTCAGGAGTCCCTGATAGGCTCCGTAACTGCTTGCATCGGCGATGTACCCCCGGGCGCCCGCCTCCGCGAAGATAAAGCAGAGTTCGGAAAAATTCATGATGGCATAATGGCTGGGATTCTTGACATCGAAAATCTTGCCGGTGATTCCGGATGATACTTCGCCGTTGGTCATTCGGCCGACGAGGGAGTTACCGGCGGCAGACTTGTGTTCGTCGCTGTCGAAGAAGCGCTTCTGGGCTTCGCTGAGCATCTGCGTCGGGGCGGCGCCGGTCTTGCGGTAATAGCAGTCCCAGCGGGGATCCACGGGATGTCCGCCCTTTTCCGGAGACAGGTATGTATAATAAGTGATGCCGTCGCTGTCGACTTTCTCGGTCGTATCGAGCATCCGGCGCATCAGGACATCGCAGGCCGCGACAGAATTCCAGATACCGCTCGTGATGGAATAGAACGGCGTGTGTGCGTACTCGTCGTCATAGTCGAAGAATGCGAGCGCACCGTCGCCGCGGTCACGCATCGTCGGATACGTGCCGGCTCCGGAAACGTAGCAGCCATAGAGTTCCGACAACTTCGCCGTAACACTGATCGCACCCCACTTGTCATCCAGCTCCAGGATGCCTTCGTCCTCTTCGATCACCTTCATGGCAATGCGGTTCAGGACCTTGGCATAGAGGGCGTTCCCGAAGCGGCGCCACTTGTCGAGGTCACCGGCATACGTCCGGTCGCAGATGGGCGAGAACTGGAGGTCCTCCGACTCGGCGAAGAGGGCATTGGCCTCTTCCAGCATAATGATGACACTGCGGTAGATATCCTTCTGGGAATCATAACCGGTCGTGTATTTGTCGGGCTCGGCACCCGTAAGGATAATCTGGCCGGCATCTTCGAAGGGAACGTCGCCATAAGTATCAGAAATCAGGGAGATCAGCAGCGACTCCATCACCAGGGCGACGGCCTGCATCGACTTGCTCTCTTCCCGTACGGCCGTCTCATACATCTTGCGGGCATTGCCGAACTGGATATAGAGTCCGGACCAGATATCGTCGGAAGTCCCTTCCGGGATATTGTAGTTAGCCACGATCCGGGAAGTGACGTCTGATGTGGTCGTAATCGAATACTGCATCAGATGTGCGGTCGTGGAACGGAATACGCTCGCAAGATTGTACTCGGTCTTGTAGAGCATCGGTTGGACGAAAGACTCCGCCTTGCCCTGGCCGGACTCCAGCGCGTAGGGGTTCTGCGAGAGTTTCTCGAACTTATTGCAGGACAGGGCGGCAAGGGCCGCGACTGTCAGGATGATATACTTAGCTTTCATACTCAGAAGACGATGTTAAGCGTTGCTCCAAACTGTGCCGCAGACGGCATCTGAAGAATTTCGAAGCCCGGGATGACGGCGCTGCCGCGCATCGTCACGCCTTCGGGGTCAAAGCCCGGGAACTTCGTCCAGCAATAGAGGTTGTTGCCATAGGCCGCCAGCGAGAGATCGCTGATGAACTTGGTCTTGGCCAGAAGTTTCTTGGGGAACTTGTACTCGATGCGAACCTCGCGAAGCTTGAGGAACTGCGTCGAGACGAAGTGCGCTTCGGCATTGGTCTGCTCATACAGGCAGCCATAGTATGTGGCAATACTTTCGGGGTTGACCCGCTCCGTATTGATCACGTAGTTGCCGTCGTCTGTCTCTTTGACGCCGACAGGAACAAGACCTTCCTCACGGCCGGGCAGCGTCGCAATACCTTTTCCGCGGTAATTCAGGACCCAGTTGGTATAAGAGAACACGTGGCCGCCGATCTGGCCGTCGAAGCCGACGTACAGGCTCAGGCCTTTCCACTTGAAGGTCGTATTGAAGCCGCCTTTGCCCAGCGGGGCGCAGTCGCCGAGAAGCTGGAGCTCGGTATCGGTCTGCGGCATGTTCTGGCGGTCGAGCACCATCATGCCGGAAACATCGATCATCTTGCCGTCGGCATCGATGGCCGTGGCACCTTCCGGAGCCCGCTTGTATCCCTTGCCGTACATGCAGGTCAGGCTTCCGCCTTCATAGGCCGTCATATAGGCGTGCGTGCTGTAAGAAGCGATGATCCAGGAGTCGATGCCCTCGCCGAGCGAGAGGACGGTGTTCTTGTTCATCGTCCAGTTGGCACCGATCTTCCACTGGATGTCACGGGTCTTGACAAGCGTTCCGCTGGCGCTGATCTCAAAGCCGCGGTTGCGGATGGAGCCGGCGTTGACGAAGATGGAGTTGACACCGTTGGCAATCGAAATCGGCATCTGGGAGATCAGGTCGATGGTCTTGCTATCGTAGAAGGCTGCATCGAGAGAGAGACGGTTCTTGAACATCTTGAGTTCGAGACCGACTTCCCAGGAACTGACCCGCTCGGGACGGAGGTTGGGGTTGGATTTGACCGTCGGAATCTGGAGCGTGCCGGGGAATCCGGTTCCCTGGAGGTAATCGACCGTACGGTAAGGAGCCGTATCGTGGCCGACCTGCGCCCAGGATCCGCGGATCTTCAGGAGGTTGAGGATGCCGTTCGTCCGCCCGAAGTCAAACAGGTCGTTCAGCACGACACTGCCGCTCACGGACGGATAGAAGTAGGAACGATGGCCCTTGGGCAGGGTGCTGGACCAGTCGTTACGGCCGGTCAGGTCCAGGAACAGGGCATTCTTCCAGGAGAGGGAGATGAGACCATAGAGCGAATTGGTCATCCGTTCATAGGCGTTGTTGGCGGTCTTGATCTCAGACTTTGCGTTGATGATCGAATAGATGCCCGGCACATTGAGCGTACCGGCCTCCTGAGAATGGTTGGAATAGGAGCGGTCGAAGATGCTGCCGCCGAAGTTGGCGGTCAGTTCAACATCGCCGCGGAATTTATGGTTATAGCGGAGGAGGAAGTCGGCGCTGTACTGTTTGGTGTCGACATCCTGCTCCCGGTACCAACCCTGCGGGCGCGCCTGCGTGGAGGTAGCCTGGGTCTGGGTGCGGAAGTCGGAAGTCATATCCATACCCGCACGGGCCGTGAACGTCAGGCCCCGGACGATTTCCGCATCAAACTTGAGGTTGCCGTACAGACGGTCCCTCTTCTGGGTATTGACGCACTCATTCGCCAGGAAGTAGGCGTTGTTCTTGCCGCCGGAAAGGCTGCCGTCCTGCTTGACCGCCTCCTCATCGAGCCAGTAATTCTTCGCCCAGTCCATATCGATGTTCGGTGCGTAGCACCAGAGGCCGTACATGATGGCCGTGGAGCCGTAACCGGAGGACGTCGGGATGTTATCCTTCCTGTCGCGTTTGTAGTTGACCGAACTCTCGACCGTGAGCCACTTGGTGAGTTTGTTCCTGGTACGCAGCGAGAGGTAGTTGTACACACTCGGAGAATTGGGGACGATGCCGTTGTAACGGTTGTCGGAGAAGCTGATACGGATCGAATTGTCTTTGTTCCACTTGCCCGACAGCGTAATGGCGTTGGAGAAGGTCAGGCCCGTCTTGAAATAGCGGTTGAACCAGTTTCCATAGCTCTTGAAGGGAGTCTCCTCGCGGATGAAATCGCCATAGTCGTTGAAGTGGCCGCCGATGCCCAGCTTCTCGTTATAGTACTGATAATACGGCGTCCCGTCCATTTTCGGACCCCAGGATGTAATGGTGGAAGTAGCGGACAGGTCGGGCCGGGGATCGTTGCCGCGCGAGTCGACGCCGTCGGTGCGCAGATAGTAGAAATATGGCCTGGCGTCATCGCCCTGGCCATACTCATACTGCAGATCCGGTTCCGAGAGGACGCGGTCCGCAGCAAAACTGGATTTGAACGACACCCGGAAATTACCCTCCTGCCGCTCAGCGGACTTGGTGGTAATGATGATGGCGCCGTTGGAAGCCTGCGAACCATAAAGCGCGGTAGCGGCGGCACCCTTCAGGACGGTGACACTCTCGATGTTGTCGGGGTCGATGTCAGCCGTACCGTTACCATAGTCGATGACATAGGAACTTCCTTCCGCCTGCTCCGACATCGTGGCCGTATTGTACATCGGCACGCCGTCGATGACGAACAGGGCGGTATTGTTCTCCAGGTCGGCCGTAGCCTCACCGCGGATCGTAACACGCATCGAGCCGCCGGGGCCGCTGTTGGTACGGTCAATGTTCAGACCGGAGACCTGTCCGGAAATACCGTTGAGCCAGTTGCCGGTCGTACCTGAATTGGCGAATTTATCCGACTCCACCTTCTGGGCGGAGTAGCCGATGGCTTTCTCGTCGCGCTTGATACCGAGGGCCGTCACGACGGAGGACTGCAGTACTTGCGCCTCATCACGGAGCACCAGCCGCTTGAGAGAGGGGGAAGAGGCCTTGACCGTCACGGTTTCGTAGCCGAGGCAGGAGAACTGGATATCGTCATCTGCCTTCGCCGAGATCGAAAAAGACCCTTTTTCATTCGTGATGGCCGCGCCGGACGTATTGCCCGCGATAAAAACGGCCACACCCGGTATGGGGTTGCCATCCGGATCCACCACAATACCGGCCCAGGTGCGGACGTCCTGTCCCGAAGCCAGGACGGACGGCAGCAGGAGAGCCAGACAAATCATTACACGTAATACTTGTTTCATCATAGATAGATGGGTTGATTATTAGTCTATGGGTTTGGGACACAATATTACAAAAAATAATTTCATTCTCAAAGAGAATGACTGATTTTCTGATACTGCGCAATCCTCTCGAAAGAAGCCTCCATCAACGGAGCATAATAAGCCTTGAAATCGTTCCAGCGGTAGTACGGGCCCTCCGCTGCCGCAAAGGGGAGCACCGCTTCCCGCTCATTCCAAAGCACTTTGACGAGGATTTCCGGAGACTTGCGGCTCCGGAAGAAGATCAGCTGGAGGCTGCCTCCCATCGGCATCTCCCAGAGCGGAAAAATCTCAATCGCTTCCTCCGGACTGGCGGCCTCTCGCCCCAGGCCGTTGAGATTAAGGAACACGACGGTGGGAATCACGGCGGAATCGTGGCTGAAACGGAGTCTCAGCTGGCATTCTCCGGAGGCGATATCAGAATCCGCCTTGTCGATGATATCCTTTAGGGTATAGGCGGAGAAGTCGGGATAATAACTCCCGGAATCCTTGTAACGCCCCAGGAAAAGGCTGATCCGGTAAGCGGAGGCCCGGGCGATGGCGACCTTGTCTTCCAGGGTAAAAATTCCTTCGCAGAGGTGAGGCTCCCCGTCCAGGCAATCCCGGCCGCTATCCAGGTCGGAAAGATTGCGGATAAAGACGACGTCGTCCATCTTCAGGCGAGCGACCGCCGCGTCGGGATCCTTGAAGATCCGTCCCAGGATGCCCCGCATGTCCACCGTCTCCCGGAAATACGGGATGTACGGCGCTTCTATTTTTTCGACAGGGTCGGGCCGCCCGTCGGCCAGCGGACTGAAGTTCGGACGGAGAATCGGCGAATAGCCCTCGGAGGAATCCTCATCGACCGAGAAGGAACTGTCGTGCTCCTGCAGGCCATCAATGAACGATGTCATACTCATAATGACGCGGGGAACGGGGGTAGAGAGGGCCGCGGCCCTGGTATCACCCTTGAAGACCTGCGGGAACCGGCGGTACATCCGGTCAGCGAGTATCCGCTGCTGCCCGATGCCCTTGCGGGAGAGTTCCCCGGAGCAAAGGATAGCCCGCTGATGGAAGGGCTTGTACTCCTCCAGCAGGCGCCTGCCGCGCTCAGTCAGGAGGCCATCCCGGCCGGCCTGCGTGAGCACCTTGTAGATGAGATTGTATTGATTTGCCAGCAGATACCGGGTCCCGTGCCTGCCGTAATGACTGATATAGAACGGCTTATACCCTTTCGGCGCGGGCGTCATTGCCGCCTCTGCATTGTAGTCGTACACATACATCAGCCCCCCGGCCTTCGCCGGATCGGCGAGAATCTCCTCCCGGG